>CALHZT010000253.1 GCA_938040995.1 uncultured Pirellulaceae bacterium
GGTGTCAACACGCCTTGGTGCCAACACGTGCCAACACGCGTTTTGGTACTTCCACAAAACCCGGCGAGCCGGCTGCGTGAGCTGCCGGGTGTTGCGTGTGAGGAATTGTTGCGTTGAGTGCAGACGCAACGCGATCTGGCATTCGATAGTTTCTCGAAGCAGTCACGCGTTTTGGTGCTTCCACAAAACCCGGCAGCTGACGCAGCCGGCTCGCCGGTATCAACACGCGGCTATATCAAGACGCACCTATACCAAGACGCACCTATACCAATACGCGCCGGTACCAATACGCACCGCACCATGCCACGCCGGTACCAACACGCACCATGCCGGTGCCAACACCTTACAGCTCGAACGGCCATATCACGGGGATCAACACCATCGCCGTTGCCGCCACCGTAATTGCGATTGGCAAACCGACTTTGAAATAGTCGCTAGGCCGATAACCGCCGGGGCCCATCACCATCAGGTTTGTCTGATAACCAATCGGTGACAGGAACGACAACGAAGCCGCCAAAGTAATCGCCATGATATAAGGGCGTGGGCTGACTCCGGCCATGGATGCGATCTGAACTGCGAGCGGCAGCATCAGCGCCGCGACCGCCGTATTGGAAATCATCTCGGTCGCCAACACGGAGAGCAGATAGACAACCACCAGCAGCGTCATCGGGTTGAGCCCCACCACCGAGACGATTCCTGATGCGATCGCATCGTCGGCTCCGCTACGATCCAGGGCGAGTGCCAACCCCAAAGCGCCGGCGATCGTCATAATGAGCGGCAAATTGACCGCCGTTCTCGCATCCGAAACGGGCAGGCACCTTGTCAAAATCATCAGCACGGCGATCGTTACCGCCGCCATCGCAGTCGAAGAAAACCCCGACCATACCCCATCGGTCGCAAGAAAATTGGTGCAGCACAACCAGACGATCAGAATGAACGCGAGCAAGCCCGCAAGCAGCGCCCGATCATGACGCCGTGGTGCGCCATCCACGTCGCTTACCAGATAGAAATCGCGACTGTTGCGATAGTTCTGTGCGAACTTGCCCGGCGTCTGCAGCAAAAGCGTATCGCCCGGCTCGAGAACAATGTCACCAATCTTGTTCGTCAGGCGCGAACCATTTCGATGCACCGCAATGATGGCTGCGTTGTACTTTTGGCGAAAGCCGCCTTCGCGGACCGTTGTACCCAACAAAGGGCACGCGCGAGAAAGGACGACTTCGACCAATTGCCGATTCCGGCGACTGGCCGGTGCGACGTCGTAATTCAGATCCGCCGTCGGAACGAGCCCGGGGATCTTTTCCAGATCGACAATGGTCTCGACGATTCCAGAAAATACCAATCGATCACCGTTCCGGATGATGTTCCGTGGCGTCACCGGGGTGATCACCTGATTCGGTCGATTGATCTCGATCAGGAACAAACCAGGAAGCTGTCGCAAACCCGCGTCCGTGACGTTCTTGTCGATCAGCGGGCACTCGGGTTGAACGAGTAACTCAACCAGGTATTCGCGAGCCTCCTCGCCGACTTGCGTCGCGATCTCGCGTCGACGCGGTAACAGACGCGAACTGATAAAAAACAGAACGAACGTTCCAAGCAAAGCGCAGGGAGCACCGACTTTACCGATCTCGAACAGCCCCATGGGGCGTAGGTCCGCGAGAAACGTCGGGGCGACATTACCTTCCACCAAAGATGCCGCGGATGCCAACTGTTGATTCACGACAAGGGTAGTGCTTGTGCCCACCAGCGTGCAGACGCCACCAAGGATGGCGAGGTAGCTGACCGGCATCAGCAACCGCGACGGCGAAATGCCGCGCTTGCGGCACCAGTCAATAACGACTGGCATCGTCATCGCGACAAGTGCCGAATTCAGAACGAACGACGATGCCGCCACCAGCACGATCGACAATCGGACCAGGGCCGGCTTTTCTTTTTGCACCGAGCCCAGAAGGGACCTGCCGATCCAGTCGAGACCACCGGTGGCTCGCAGCGAGGCGGCACAGACGAACAGGCCGGCGATCGTTACGACCGCGTTGTTCGAGAACCCCGACAGGGCTTCTTCTGGCGAGATGACACCGCACAGGGTTACGAATGCGAGAGCGCTCAGGAACAGTAGGTCAGTCGGAACCCGTCGACGGACTTGCAGGATTACAAAAACACCGAGAATGGTGCCGATCGTGATCCAGGCGTGCGGGCTTAACATACGGCGTTCAGGGGCGAAGGCGGTTTTCGAGGGACGTCCACGTCCGTCGATCTGCGGTGTTTTTCGACGAACGTGGACGCCCATCGTAAGGCAACGCCGGTCTCGAGTGCTCTTGAGCGGCAAAACGGGCGACGAAACTGGCGACAGAACCGCCGCGTGGAACACTCTTGCAGGCCATGCTACAAGACACAGCCGATGAGGTCATGGGACGTTCCTCCGGTCGTTTCCGGGTAATCATCGACGTCCCTCTGGCTGCGCAACCGCCATGGCTGGGGTGGAAGGCCGGATTTGAGCCAGAATTTTGAAAATCACCCGTGTCAGTCGTTACAATCATCACATGCGACCAAGCTGTATTTCAGGCTTCTTTGTAGCCTTTTGCTTGAGGCGTAAATAAACTGGAGGAATGCAGTTAGCGCTAACTAGCGCTGCTCGACGATATACAAATCATGCTGGTGGGCCTCAATCGGAACAGAGCGTTCACTGCCCATCGATCCATCTGCGGTTGGAGTCCCTTTATGAGCATCTGCTCTACTTTACGTACATTGACATTTTCACTCGTGGCGATCGCGATTGCGATTCCGGCATCTGCCCAGTCATCACGGCTGGCAACGTTCGACAATGCCGATGGCAAAACGAACTTCGCGCTGAGCATCTTGCCGGATCAAAAAGCCATCAAGGTTACGGGGCGAAAGATCGTTGTGTTGATGGATACGTCGGCCAGTCAGGCTGGTGTTTACCGAGACGACAGCATGACCGCACTCATTGGTGTTCTGAATTCGCTCAAGTCGCAAGATCAGGTGCAAGTCGTTGCCGTTGATCTCGAAGCGGTTCCCATGATGGACGGCTTTGCAGCAGCGAAATCGAAACCCGTTGAGAAGTCACTCGCAAAGTTGCGTGCTCGTGCTCCGCTTGGCGCAACCGACATGCACAAGGCGATTGCATCTGCCGCTGACTATCTCAAGGCCACTCCAGCCACCGGTCGCCGCGTCATCTATATCGGCGACGGATTCAGCAAAGCCGAGTTGTTAGAGACGGATGAGTTCCGACAACTGATGGACGAATTAAAGAAAGAGCACATTTCGGTCTCCAGTCTTGCGATTGGTCCGCAGCGAAATATTGAACTGTTGGCGGCTGTCGCCAATCACACCGGTGGCAACGTGATCGTGGATACCTCGGCGTTGTCTTCGCAGCAAGCCGGAGTGAAGCTCGCCAATTCCGCCCGGGCAACTGTCTACTGGCCACAATCAGTGACGCTGCCAACACAAGTGAGCGAGTCGTATCCGTGGGCATTCCCGCCGCTACGGGCGGATCGCGATTCGATTCTTGTTGGTTCTTTCAAAGCTGACGAAGCCCGCGATGGCATGCAACTGGAAATGACCGCGATGGTTGAGGGTAAGCCGGTATCACTTACGTGGGATATCGCGACCGAACCATCCAACGAAGACTTCTCTTACCTGCCTCGCCTGGTCGAGTTGGCTCAAGCCGACGATGGCGTTTCGCTCCCGACGGCTGGAAGTGCTGCGATGCGTGAAGTACGACGCGTTCTTTTGGCCGGCTCCCATTCGCTCAGCGAACTTGGCCGCCGCGAACTGGCTGCCGGAAACGCCAAAGGAGCCGAAGCGTTGGCCAACGCGGCTCTTGCAAATGACCCGCACAACCCAGCCGCCGACATTGTCCGCGATGCTGCGAGAAAACAGCAGGACAAGGCTCCGGTGAAGCTCATGCAGCTGGAGCTGCCGTCGGACGATGACATTCCACTTCCGCCTCTTGAGTTTGGTGCCGACGAAATTGTCGAAGGTGATTCAGGCGAGTTTGGTGGCACGATTGTTGATGAAAATGTGGTGCCGGCTCAAGTTGTCGAACCCATTGTCGAAGGCGAAATGATCCTCGGCGAACCGATGATCGAAAGCGGCGGCATGATTCTTGGCGAGCCAGTTGCTATCGAGTCGTTCCCTGCAGACAACGGCATCGTGGTCGGTTCGTTTGGTGACGTGCCTCGCGAGTTTGAACAGGAAAACGGTCGCTTGCTCGACAGGGTCGAACAGCGTCGTCGCGCTCGCGAACAATTGTTACAGGTTGAAGTTCGCAATGGCATTTCGGCCGGGACCGGCATGTTCGGTGCCAATCCCGACGCGGCGGTTAACCAGATGAAACTTCTCCTCGAGACGGTTCGTCGAGCCGCCGATGTGGGAGCCGACATCCGTGCCCAACTTACGGATCAACTGGAATCAGCGATTCGAAGTGGAATGCGTAAAAGTTACGAAAAGTCACGCCGTGACCAGCAAGTCGCCGAGAACGAAGCCCGTGCCCGTGACCGCTTGCGAATTGCAGAACGGATGGAACGAAATCAGGTCCGACTGGAGCAGATTCTCGATCGTTTCAACTCGCTGGTTGACGAAGGCCGATTCGGTGAAGCCGAAGAAGTCGCTTTCGAAGCGGAGAAACTTGCTCCGCAGGCACCAGCGATCAAAGCGGCGATTTATCGCTCGCGATACGCTCACCGCGTTCGTCAAAATGAGCGTGTTCAGGATCTCGCCGAACGACGTACGTGGGAAACCCTTGCGTTGGTCGAAGAGGCCAAAATTCCGTTTCCGGATGAGCCGCCACTGGTTTATCCTCCGGCGGATCGTTGGGAAGAGCTGACAATCCGGCGTGCCAAGTACGCGTCGATTGATCTCGCCAAACCTGGTGGAGCCGAAGAGAAGATCTTCGCGGAACTCGACAAGACAACGGAACTCGACTTTGACGAAACGACTCTCGAAGACGCCGTTGATATCATCAAGGAGCAGCACAACGGTATCAATATCGTGATCGACGCGGGTGCCCTTGATCTCGCTGGTGTCAGCGCTTCGGACGAGACTGTCAGTCAGGTCATCGAAGGTATTACCTTGCGTTCTGCATTGCGGCTGGTCCTCAAGACACTCGACTTGACTTACGTCGTCAAGGACGAAGTCCTGTTGATCACCACCATCGAAGAAGCAGAGCAGCAACTGATCACCAAGGTTTACCCGGTCGGTGACCTTGTCCTCCCAATCACCAGCAACATCGGCGGCGCGTTCGGCGGCGGCGGTATCGGCGGTGCCCTGAATGGCGGCGGTGGCGGCGGATTGGGTGGAGGCGGTGGTGGATTCGGCGGTGGCGGCGGCGGATTCGGTGGCGGCGGTGGTGGCGGATTCGGCGGTGGTGGATTCGGCGGCGGCGGTCGAGGCGGCGGTGGTTTCTTCGCCGTGCCGGAAGAAGAGCTGGATCTCGGTTCAAAGCCCAGAACGATTCCTGCCGCAAAGCTTACACCAGCCATGCCACGCACAGCGGCCAAGGTTGCCAAGGTAGCGAAAGTCTCCAAAGGCAATGTCATCAAGCTGAATGCAAAACATGCTGACTGGCAGAGCTACTTCGCCAACCAGGCAAAGTTGCCCGGCGCCGAGCAGGTCTCGCAAGCTGACATTCGTGCAACGGTTGCCAGCCATATGAACAGCAAGCGTTTCGATGATTCGATTGCAATTATCAATGCGGCCCTTGCCAATAACTTCCATCAAATGTGGATGTACGAGTCGATGGGATTGGCGATGCAAGCCGCCGGTCGCCCCGATGCAGAGATTGAGCGAGCCGTCATGTCGGCAGTAGATCTTGCTTCTTCGATGGACGAACTGTTTTATACAGCGACGTATATGTCGCGACTCGGACTCGAAGAGCGTGCTTTGGCTCTTCTGGAACAAGTCGCCAAGGCGAACCCGACTCGACCAGAGCCTTTCGCTCACGCTTTGAAGATTGCAAAGCGTGTTGATGACAAGGATGCAATTCGCTGGGCAACGCTGGGCGTCATGAATTACTCGTGGCCACTTGATCAGAAAGCGATTGAAATTGAAACGTTGCGAACTGCCAAAGCGACTTTGGCGGAGATGATTCGCGACGGCAAAACAGTCGAAGCAAAGAAATACCGAAACGAAATGAACGAGGCTCTCGTTCGCGATTGCGTTATCAACGTCAGCTGGACAGGCGACGGGGACGTTGACATCCTCGTTCAGGAGCCATCCGGGGCGGTTTGCTCGCACCAGAATCCACGAACACGTTCGGGCGGTGTCATTCTTGGCGATGCTTCTTCGGAAACGGTTGAGAAATCGTCCCAGCCGATTACCGAGACGTATGTTTGTCCGAAAGGTTTTTCTGGAGAGTACAAGCTGCTGGTCAAACCGGTCTTTGGACAAGTCGCAGCTGGCAAGGTCGACGTCTCGATCATGATTCATGCCGGTACGGAAGGGCAGCAGATAATTAACCGCTCCGTTGAACTTGACGAAGATTCGTCCATGGTTGTTTTCAACCTGGAGGATGGACGGCGCAATGCCGAATTGGCCGAACACATCGTTCAGGACTCACTCGACAGTCAGGTTGCGTTAAGCCGTTCGGTGCTCAGCCAGACAATCGACAGCGGCGATACCAGCTCCGTTCGGGATCTGGCTTTCGATCGCGCACTCATTGCACGAGGCCTGCTTGGTCGCGGAGCCGTTGGTTTCCGTCCGGTTATTACAGCGCTTCCAGAAGGAACCCAGATGACTGCGTCTGCGGTTATTTCCGCGGATCGACGCTACGTGCGAGTTTCGCCGTCTCCTACCTTTTCGGGCGTGACCCGAATCGAGACATTCAACTTTGTCTCCGGTGAAGGCGGCGCTCAAGGTGGCGGCGGCGGCGGAGGCCTCGGTGGTGGCGGTGGCGGCCTTGGTGGCGGCGGTGGAGGCCTCGGTGGTGGTGGATTCGGCGGCGGTGGCGGGCAGTTTTAAGTTGTCCCACTCGTCTCGCCTGGTCTAACGCGAGTCACCATTTGGCGAAGAAACAATCGACGGTGCCAGCAGTTTTGTTGGCACCGTTTTTTCGTGTCACAATTTGAACACGCCAGAAATCGACGTAACCGTTCACGGACATTGACGTTTCCTCGCGCTCGAGAGGGGCAGGCACAAATTTTCGGCGTTTGTCCGCAAAGCGAAATAAGTTAGTTTGCCGCCAAAAAATTTAGCCAGACCCTTGCCCGCGTGAACGGCTCCAGTTCAATGTTGAGTGGCATTTGTACTCACGCCAGATCTATTGCAGCCGCTTGCCTGACCTCGGCGGCTCGCCAAAAGCAACCCTCCTCCGACACAGTGGTGTCATGCGAAGAATGAGCAGGGCATACCACGTGTCGCGAGAGGAGGGTCGGAGCCTAAGCGACGGGGAGGAGCGGCCATACGCGTCGATATACCTGCAACAGTTCGCGTCCGTTCTGAGCAACGTAAAATCCGCTACAAGGCCAACTTTACAACACCCCAGCCAGACCCTTGCCCGCGTGAACGGTCGCAAATCGACTTCGCAACTACTTCGCGACCACTTGCGTTTGTTCTGGCACCACATCGACCAGAATCAACTCGGGACGGCAAAGGAATCGCAAACGCGGTGCGCTTTGCCGCTCCATTCCGATGCCTCGCGAAACGATCAGCGTCTTGTTTTCTGCGATCTTCGTGATTCCATTCGCCCACGATCTCGGCACCTGCGAAGCTGTCATGATCGGGCCGATCACAGGCAGGCAGACCTGACCGCCGTGCGTGTGCCCCGCGACCAACAAGTCGCCATTGACGTTGCCGAGCGCGAAATCCGGGGCGTGCCCCAGGACGATGTGGAACTTGTTTGAATCGTTGACCTCAAGATTGCGGTCAAAGGAATCCCAGACCTCCAGTCCCGTGATCCGGACGGGCCCCGAATCAAACGCCTTGGTTTCCTGAATTCGATTCACTGGCAAGTCATTGAAGATTTCGACCCACAGTGATTGATCGATGTTGCCTTGAACCGCATAGACGCCAAGCGGAGCCGAAAAGCCGATCTCGCGCAAGTGCCCGTTGATCTGGTCCCGCAGCAGGTCCCAATTGTCATTCCCGTCAATCTGCAGGTAGTCACCGGCCATCAGAATGATGTCCGGTTTCGCATCCAGGCAGCGACGAAAAACATCCCGTTCGTAATCCCCAAACTCATCCGTTTGCAAATCGGCAATAATCGCGACTCGAAGCGGCTGCTGCACTTTGCTCGACGTGATTGTCGTTCGGGTTTCTGTCAGCCAGTGCGGCTCGACAAGAAATGCATCGACTGCGACGGCGGCAACGATGCCCGCCAGCGCCATCAAGACCACCGAGAACTTCGGCAGCGATCGTCGCAGGATGACCGACGACGCAATCAGCACGATCGGTAGATGAAGGAACAGTGCGTAGGCGATCAGCCGCACAATGAAGAAATGATCCGTCCCCAGAATCGTGGCCAGCAAAACAGCTCCGCCCAGCAGGCCGGCGCCGGCAACCAAAGCCGTGCGAATCTTCGGCGATCGAAAAAGCCCAACGAGCAGGATCAAATCGCCGCCGAAAAGCATGAGGTTGAACGTCCATGCAATAATCTGGTCGTAAAACATAAAGAAATCATTTCAGCCGACGAATTACGGCTGGGTGGCAGGTTAAGCTGTGGGAATGATCGACGATACTTCGTCACGATGAAGGGGCCGATTGTAGCGTTCGGCGAAAGCTTTCCGGAGGGTAATTGGGTGCATTCGGCAGCCAACCGGCAAACGTCGCCAAATCCCGACGTTTTTGCCCGTGTTGGTTGACAGACGTCGTCGATAAAAGGTCTAGTATTGTTGTCCGTTTGTTCATGAGATCGCATGGGTTTTACTCAACCATCCGCCGGTTACCGCGAGCCAGAACAGCTGGAGTTCTATCCCACTTTTGGCCGGTTGCATAAGCGTCGGCCCGAATGGCGGCTGTCGATTCATGGTCGAGTCGTCAAGCCACGGCCCGACAATCTTCGGCGGCGCCTGATCCTGCGAATGATTCAGCGGGTTCTGAAAGCGACTCCAGAGCAACTGGATTCTGACATCTTTCGGGAGCGAGCCGCCGGTTTCCTGTGCGTGCCCCGCAATCGCCGTCGCGTCCGGATTCGGTTGGGTGACCGTAATCTGAAATTGAACAAACGCTCGCGACGGAGTGGTCATTTTCTGGGCAACATCCGGATGACCGAGTATGACGCCTCGATGATCGCCATCGGCGGACAGCGTGATGACTTTGCTACCAACAATGCATGGTGGGCGTTTGATGGTTGCACGAAGCGGGCAAACGGTTGGTCGGACGGAGTCGTGCAGATGGTTGGCCGAGTCGGTCCATCGGTGATTTCCGATATCGACGACACGATCAAGTGGTCCAATGTTGCCAGCCGCCGGGAGCTGATTGCGAATACATTCTTTCGTCCGTTTCGCGAGATCGACGGGATGGCGAGTCTCTATCGCGACTGGGCCGCACAAGGCACGGCGTTCCATTATGTTTCGTCGAGTCCATGGCAACTGTATCGTCCGCTTTCTGACTTTCTGGAGCAGTCAGAATTTCCCGCGGGTTCGTTTCATCTTCGTGCGTTGCGTTTGCGCGATCCAAGCGTCTTGCAGTTGGTCGTTGGGCGGCATCGGAGCAAGCGGCGGTCCATCAAGCGGATTTTGAAGTCATTTTCCAGTCGTCAGTTTGTGTTGGTTGGCGATACTGGTGAGAAGGATCCGGAGATTTACGGTTCGGTCGCGCGAAAGTATCCGAATCAGATCGCACAGATTTGCGTGCGGCGAATTCCCGAAGAGCCGCTGGATTATTCGCGGCTGAAGCACGCGTTCCGCGAGATTCCAAAAGACCGCTGGCGGGTCTTTGAATCACCAGCGGAATTGGTGGATCTGTTTCCGCAACCAAATTTCGGTTGGCAGCGTACTCGCATGTCCGGCTCGCCGAGTATGTAGGTACGTAGTATTGAGCCTACACGGAGTCTGGAGTGTTGCAGATTCAATGTTGAGTGGCATTTGTGCTCATGCCAGATTATTTCAGCCGCTTGTCTGACCTCGGACGCTCGCCCCAAGCAACCCTCCTTCGACGCAGTGGTGGCATGCGAAGAATGAGCAGGGCATACCACGTGTTGCGTGAGGAGATGCAATAAGGGGCGGAGTCTTAGCGACGGGGAGGAGCGGCCATACTTGTCGATGTCTCTGCAACAGTTCGTGTCCGTTTTAAAGCGGGAGGAGACCATCACCAACAGGTGCTAAAACGGTTGAATCGACTGTCGGATGGCGACCCAGCCGGCGAAGTCTGCCCAGAACCCAGAGATCGACCTCAATCGGCTGTTTTTTGAGGTGATAGACCCGCAAGTCGCCTGTCTTCCCCCTTGTGAATCGGGGGCTTTTCCGGCAACATAGTGGATTCGACAGAACACAATGCTGGCACCCGGGCGGCCATTCTCTTATTTCGTCGATAGGAGACCGTGGTCGAGACCCGATCAGCAGGCAGATCTCAGAATCTCAGATTTAGAACTTCAGGAGTTGACCGCACATGGGCCGTTATACCGGACCAAAGGCTCGCATCAATCGCCGCTTGGGCATGTTGATTTACGAGGACGCAGGATCGTCTCGCGCACTTGAGCGCCGTGATCATCCGCCAGGCATGAACATCAGCCGCCGTCGCCCATCCAACTATGGTTTGGCGTTGATGGAGAAGCAGAAGATCAAGCATTATTATGGCTTGGGTGAAAAGCAACTTCGCAAGTACTTTTCGAAAGCCAGTCGCCAAAAAGGTAACACGGGGCAAACGCTTCTCGTGACGCTTGAACAGCGGCTTGATAATGTTGTCCGCCGCGCTGGATTCACGAAGACTCGTCCGCAAGCCAGACAGGGCATTGTGCACGGTCACTTCCAGGTAAACGGTATTACGGTGAACAAACCGTCGTATCGCGTGCGCCCCGGCGAAGTTATTTCGGTTCGACCACGAAAGAACCTCCAGATCATGTATCGAAGTCTCGCTGAAGAAGTTTCGGCAGATTCGCTTGACTGGGTTTCATTCGATCTGGAGACCTGCCGGGCGACTGTGAATGGTCTGCCAGGGCCGAGCGATATCAGTTTGCCAGTTGATGCAAACCTTGTCGTCGAATTCCTGTCGCGATAGTTGATCATCTGGTCGCCGAACCTGTTCGGCGACATGGAATGCCCGCTACTGTTAGTGGCGGGCATTATTCGTCAGGGCTACATTTGTCAGTCATGGGCGTTTTAGTGAGCCGTGGGCAATCGGCTCGGTAAACCGAAATTTCTACCGGCGGCTTGTTTCGAGCCGCTCATTTGTCTGCCGCAATGCCGGCTGTTGCCCAGTCGAATTGAAGGAAGATTCTATGCACGCCCCCCTCGTTGTTCTCGGTGGTGGTCCCGGTGGCTACGCTGCAGCGTTCCTTGCTGCTGATGAAGGCAGAGAAGTCGTTCTTGTCGAAGCCGAATCGCGGCTGGGCGGAACCTGCCTGCTTCGCGGTTGTATCCCTTCCAAGGCGTTGCTCCATGTGGGGCGAGTCATGAGTGAAGTCAAGGAACTGAACGAAGAATGGGGCGTCAGCTACGGTTCCGCCGCAGTGGATATCGATAAAGTCAGGGCTCGCAAAGAGAAAGTGATCGCGACGCTGACTGGTGGTCTCGCCCAATTGGCAAAACGCCGAAAAGTGACCGTGATCAACGCGCGTGGCATGTTCGAGAATTCGAACACGCTGATTCTCGAAGGCGACAGCGATACGATTCCCGAGGGTGGAAAACTGACGTTCGATCAGTGTGTGCTCGCGACCGGAAGCACGCCCGCGATGCCGCCTTCGTTGGCTCTTCAGTCGGATCGAGTCATGGATTCGACGGGTGCTCTCGCACTGGCCGACATTCCCGAAACGCTGCTCGTGATTGGCGGTGGCTACATTGGGCTGGAGATGGGGTCGGTCTATGCCCAGCTTGGCAGCAAAGTCAGCGTGGTCGAACTCACCGACGGTTTGCTTCAGGGTGCGGATCGGGATCTCGTCAAACCGCTCGTCAAGCACTTTACGAAGCTCGTGGAAGATCGCGTTTTTCTTAACACAAAAGTCGGTTCGCTGGGCGATCGCGGCGACAAGATCGAAGTCGCGTTTGAAGGCCCTGGTAAATACGGAGTGGAGCTTTACGACCGTGTCCTTGTAAGTGTTGGCCGCCGCCCCTCAAGTCGCGGGATTGGGCTGGAGAATACAAAGGTCCAACTTGATCAACGCGGATTTGCCATCGTTGATTCACAGCAGCGGACTGCCGACCCGAACATCTTTGCGATCGGTGATATTGCTGGTGAGCCGATGTTGGCTCATAAGGCGACTCACGAAGGCAAAGTCGCCGTCGAAACGATCCTCGGTCACACGGCCGAGTTTGCACCAGCGGCCATTCCCGCCGTTGTGTTTACGGATCCCGAAGTCGCATGGGCGGGGCTCACCGAAGAGCAAGCCAAAGCCGGCAACATCCCTTACAAGACAGCTCTCTATCCATGGGCTGCCAGCGGTCGCGCTCAGGCGCTGGGTCGCACCGAAGGGATGACGAAGTGGATCATTGATCCGGCTTCCGAGCGCATCATCGGATGCGGAATTTGCGGACCCGGTGCCGGCGAACTCATCGCGGAAGCGACATTGGCGATTGAAATGGGTTGCGAAGTCCGCGATATCACCGAGACGATCCATGCTCACCCGACTCTTTCGGAAACCCTGATGAACGCTGGCGAAGTCTTCTTCGGCACGGCGACTGAGATCTACAAGCCCCGCTCTCGCCAGAAGTAACCATTTAGGATCGTTCGAGAAATTACTGCCTGATCTTCCTCTGTCTTTCCCGCGCATGCGGGAATCCATTGAATCGGATTGGCTTTTTTGATGCAGGGAAAGACATTAAGCGTTACTACGCATCGAGTGGGTCCCCGCGTTCGCGGGGAAGACGGCCACAGGCCGTCAATTGAGTCGTCATGACCGGATCTTCCTCCGTCTTTCCCGCGCAGGCGAGAATCCATTGAATCGGATTGGCATTTTGATGCAGGGAAAGACATTGAGCGTTCATACGCTTCGAGTGGATCCCCGCGTTCGCGGGGAAGACGGCCACAGGCCGTCAATTGAGTCGTCATGACCGGATCTTCCTCCGTCTTTCCCGCGCATGCGGGAATCCATTGAATCGGATTGGCTCTTTGATGCAGGGAAAGACGTTGAGCGTTCATACGCTTCAAGTGGGTCCCCGCGTTCGCGGGGAAGACGGCCAAAGGCCGAAAGTTACAGGCAGTCGCGATACCCGATACCCGATACCCGATACCCGACGCCCGATACCCGATACCCGATACCCGATACCCGATACCCGACGCCCGATACCCGATACCCGATACCCGATACCCGATACCCGATACCCGCTAATGAATCGCTACTGCATACGCCTGCGCGGATGCCAACCATGGCGGCATCCAAATTCATTGCCAATTTGCTAAGATGACGGACCAAACATCTGGCAACTCATCCCAGGAGACTTCCATGTCTGAAAGTGGCGGCATCGATTCGGTCATGCAAGAGGATCGCCTCTTCGCACCTCCCAGCGAGTTT
>CALHZT010000254.1 GCA_938040995.1 uncultured Pirellulaceae bacterium
TAGAGCCTGTTAAAGCTAAAAACGATTCAGCGGCTCGGACGGAGCCTCGCCCTCCCGTCGACCGCAGACAAGAACGACCGCAACCAAAAGAACGACCAATACCGGTCAAGAGAGTTTTTCCATGAACAATCCATTCCAACAACGACGAATTCCTGAAGGAATGACACGCCGACACTTTGTGGAGCACCTGCTTGGTGCATCCGCATTGGCGGCTCCCGCGATCACGCTGACGGGAGCCATGCGTACTCAGGCGCAAGAACTCAAACGCAATCAAAAATCAGCCATCCTGCTCTGGATGGGTGGCGGTGCGTCAACGATTGACATGTGGGATCTAAAACCCGGCTCGCCGACCGGTGGTCCATTCAAGGCGATAAGCACCAAAGGCGATGCGCAAATCTGCGAACACTTGCCGAAGCTCGCAAACCAGATGCATAACCTCTCTGTCGTGCGATCCCTCAGCACGCGCGAAGCCGACCATACGCGTGGCCGCTACTACATGCACACCGGTTACGCTCCCAATCCAAACGTCGAGCACCCGGGATACGGTTCGGTCGTGGCTCATGAGCTGGCAGCGCAGCGCGAACTGGAGATACCGCCATTTGTTGCTGTCGGTGGTGGAAGCGTCGGGCCCGGTTTCCTTGGCATGACATGGGCACCCTTTGTTGTCAGCTCGAATGGCCGGGTTAACGACTTGCAAATGGGTATTTCGGAAAAGCGAATGATGGAGCGGATGGAAGCCTTGCGAATCATGGAACAGGATTTCATTGATCAGCAGCGCGGACCCGCCGCCAAAGATCACGCCAGGATCCTCGACAAGACGCTCAGTCTGATGACGAGTGATCAGATGAAAGCGTTCCGCGTTGCCAGCGAGCCCGACAACGTTCAGGAGAAATACGGCCGCAACGGGTTCGGGCAGGGCTGCCTGTTGGCTCGGCGACTGGTTGAGGCCGGCGTGCCGTTCGTCGAAGTCGACTTTGGCGGCTGGGACAATCACCAGAACATTTTCCCGACGCTCAAGGACGACAAGCTCCCCAAGCTCGATCAGGGTTTCAGTGCCCTGATGGAAGATCTCGAGCAGCGAGGCATGCTGGAGAATACGGCGGTGATCTGCATGGGCGAGTTTAGTCGAACGCCTCGCATCAACGCCGAAGGCGGCCGCGACCATTGGGCTCGTGCGTGGAGTGTTGTGGTTGGAGGCGGTGGATTCCAGGGCGGCAAAGTCATCGGAGCCACGAATGAAGATGGCACCAAAGTGACGTCCGATCCATACACTTCTCAGGACTTGATGGCTTCTGTCTGCAAGTCGCTGGGAATATCACTCGAGACATCCTTTACCAGCACAAGCGGCCGGCCCATGAAGATCGCCAACTCCGGCACGCCGATCGCCGAACTGTTTGCGTAGTTGACGCTGGTCAGGGCTGTTGCGTCTCAAGCTTTTGCAATAAATCGGCGACGCCAACGGACATGGCAGCAGATTTGAGGTACTCCCAATCTGCCTGCTCACCCAGGAGCGACAGGACCCGGGTAACATCCTGCCATTGTCTTTGTGATTGTTCATTGCCCAGCCGATACCATTCCAGTTTGGCGATGATCGCATCTTCGGCAGTTGCAATCCGTACCGTCAGGCCATCCTCATCGCCAATCTTTCCATTCGTAGCTCTCGACATGGCTTCGCGATCAAAAGGGCGACGGCGGCTGATGAACAGGTCCACTTTGAATGATGTGGGTAAGTGAATGAGATTGAAGCACGATTCTCTTTTGACTGCTTCTTTCGCTGCCTGGTGGCTGCCGTAATATTCGTCGCCGAGTTCATTCAGTAGCTCTTCAACCAGTTCGGCCGGCAATTCGGCGACAAGGTCCACATCCATCGTGCTACGGGAAGCGCCGTGAAAAGAAGTAGCGACGCTTCCGCCAACGAACCAGGGAATGCTGTGCTTTTCAAGTGCTGCGGCGACGGGCGAGAGGGCTGCAATCAGGTCTTCGATTTCACCCATGACGTTGCCTTGATGCCATCCATTCCCGGACTTCTGCGGCAAGTTCTTTTCCGTAGGTCATCTCGATGAACTTCAGGTTGACCTCGTCATCTGAAAATTCAGGGTGCCGTCGACGAATGGCGGCCTTGGACATCCGCATTACCTGAGCGCTGAGTGCCAGCGCCTTGTTGACACGCTCCTGCCCCGACATGTTTCGGAGAAGTTCCATTTGAACTTCCTCCGCTTCGGGCGATGTGTCATTGGTTGCGGAATTCTTCATGGACTGAGTTTACGGCAATTCCCCGAAAGGTGTAGTCACGCTGCCGGTTACCACCAATCCAGAACCGGCGTGTTCTTTGGCGCTGCATAAATCCAGCCACCGGTCAGGAGCTGCCAGATCCCAGTGGGCTGCGGAAGTGCGGCTCGTAATGCCACATAGCCGGCGAAGAGCCCCAGCGCCAACTGGCTCATGCGAGTCGCGATCGAGGGAAATCGCCACGCAACAAAGCAGGGTACCAGCCAGATGGCGAGCACAAACAGATCCAGATACTCAAGAATGTCGAACGTGATCTCCGTTTGCGCGAATGGCCAGAACGGTTTGACTCCCCACCAGTAGAGTGAGTCGGTAATGCAATGCACTGTCGCCGCAACAACGCAAACCCAGAACAGTCGAATCAGATGTTTGCGCACAACAAACTTTCCAATCAACGTTACTGCAATGGCGATGCACGCTACCGAGAGCAGGCTGTGTCCAAGCGTGTGATGCAAATTCCAGAAATGTTTTTCGGCGATCAACTTGCCGGCTGAATCCAGGTCAGGACTGATTCCCGCGAGCATCACCAGAAAGACACCCTTCCAGCCGAGCTGTTTCGAAATCCCAAGTTGGCCAATTGCGAGCGAGCAGATGGCGTGTTCTGGCAGAGTCATACGATGCAGGCCAACTTGTTGAGGTAATTGATTATTGCATGCTTGTCGAAACGACACGTTCCCACACATTGTCTCTGGTTCGCGCGTCTGCTTCAAAAATCTGATCAATCACTGTGAATTCAAGTGCAGTAATTCGGGTAATCGCGTCGCTGCCTGGTTCATCTGACGGATCAACCCGTTGCCGTGTTCTTTGAAGCCGTAGCGAAATGCGTTCGTTGAGACTGCCTGCGATGGGCTGGGCTCTTTTTGGGTTGCTGCGTCTCAAGGTCATTCGTATGATGAAAATCGCGCTGAGCAACCCTCAACACCTTTCAATTCTTCAATACACGAACTGGATTTTCCGATGAAATTTTTCGTTGGCTTGATACTTGCCGCCTTTGTGTTCACGTTCATTGCGGGCTGCGAAACCTCGACGGCTCCGGTGGATAACGGTGCCGGATCTGGTGGGGCGAGTGATGGTTCTGGCTCGGCCGGATCGGGAACCACGAACATGGAACTTCCGCCGCTTGCCGATGTTGCGGTCGAGGTGGGGGAGCCGTCCGGCGATGACGTAGTTGCCTGGGGTGCTGCTGTCGACAAGCCATCGGTTGCTGTCGGCGATGTCGTAACGCTGGCCATCCGCGCCAAAATGGACTCGGCGTGGCACATTTACGCGTTGAAGGGAACCAACACTACCGGAGTCAACGTGCCGACGACTCTTGATCTGAAATTGCCGGCTGGACTGGAGCAAGTCGGTGACTGGGATATTCCGGAGTCACATCTGATCAGCGAAGACACGTACGCTTATGACGCGGATGTTGTTTTTCGTACGCAGGTGAAGGCAACCGCGGCTGGTTCGCACGCCGTCTCCTGTGCCGTCGGGTTCCAGTCGTGTAATGAGTCGAGTTGTCGCCCGCCGACAAGTACAGA
>CALHZT010000255.1 GCA_938040995.1 uncultured Pirellulaceae bacterium
TCCCTAAATCCCTCCCCACGACGGAAAAACGACGATTGACTCGCCTTTAATCGTCATTGCAATTCAACCCGACAATATGGCGATCCAATCCGTTTTTCCGGGAGGAGGGACTTCAATTGTCAAAGTGTGCAACTTCAAAACGCGTAAGCGAGGACTCCGTCCTGTATACACAGGTCCCTCGTTCACGCATCGGGTTATGATTCGCCTCGTCCATCACAGCCAAAACGCCACGCAGCTGATTGAGAAACGAACGCTGACAGGAAGTACAACCATGCCCATCAAGACCAACAAGGAAGAACCACCGGCGCTCAATCTGACGCCGATGATCGATGTGCTCTTCCTGTTGATCATCTTCTTTATGGTGGGAACGCGGTTCACCGACGAAGAACCAAAAATCAAAGTTCAATTGCCAACGGTTGGTAGCGCGGCTTCGCTGAGTACGGCGCCGCAAAAACGAGTCGTACAGATTTTCAAAGACGGCACGATTCAGCTCGACGATGAAATGGTGACTCCACCCGAACTGACACAGACGCTCAAGAAAGCGATCGTCGAAGACCCGGCGGTCAGTATCTCTGTGCGTGGCGATGCGGACGGACCGTTTCAACATGTGGCTTCCGTCCTGGCCGCTTGCCGCGAAGCTGGCGTTCAGAACATGGCCGTTTCAGTCAAAATGCAGCGATAGCGACTGGTCGCCGTGACCTGACGCAGCAAGGATGCCGCCGCCATGCAGTTTATCGAGCCACTCTTCGAAACCGGTCGTATCGGCTGGACGATGCTTGGCATTGCGGCGATCCTGCTCGTGCTGGCGGTCATCGTTGCGGCACGACTTCGCTGGACGCAGTCTCGCCCGCTCGCGGCGTGCGTCGTGCTTTCCGTGTTCGCACACATCCTGTTGGTGTGCAGCGCCTATCTGACTCGCATCTTTGACGTGCCGACTCCGCCAGGCGAAGTCGCAATATCGATTCAGTTTACGGACGAGTCGCCGGTCCCTGCGCCACCCCAGTCGCAGATGGTTTCCGATCAGCCAATTCCGCCTCCAACTCCGCTTCCGTCCGAAGAGGCCCCGCCCCTGCCAAATCCGGCAGTCGCCGAGAAAGCCGATGATGCTAACCAGCCCTCGGACTTTGAGCCGTTTGAACTTTTTGAGCCTGCTGAGCCTGACGAATCATCCGTTGATGCAGACTCAATCGTGGACAAGCCTGCTGAGCCGGCTAAAGCTGCTGAGCCGGCAACCGAGGCGCTTGCTCTGTCGGCGATGCCGAACGACGCGAAAGAACAGCTGACTGAGTCGCCGGATCCTGATGCGAGTGTCGATGCGGCCGCTGACGAACCGCTGCCACTGTTCGATGATTCGCAGCCGCAGATCGTCGTCAACGAAAATGCTACCGCGAAGGAAGAATCTCGCGATCAGTCATTGAAGTCAGGCATGCCCAGCGTGCCCAACCCACCCGTCGCGACTTCGTCGCCGACTCCGGCACTGGCTCGAATTCCAGAAACGCGAACATTTATCCCCGTTCAACCGAATCCACTTCGCGAAAACGTTGTTGATCAGGCGGAGAGCGCGTGGCGGTCGGCAACGCCTTCCGTCGACTCCACCGCTGCAGTCGAACCACCAAACCAACCGCTACAAAAAATTCCCACCCGATACCAAAATCGAACTGCCGAAGATCGAGCCAAAGTGACTCGTCGTCGAGGCGGCAATCCCAACACCGCCGCCGCCGTCCGACACGCGCTTCGGTGGCTTGCCGAGAACCAGAACTCTGACGGACGCTGGATCGCCGCGCAGCATGGTGCCGGGCAAGGTCGACTGGTCGAAGGACATTTCCGGGGTCCGGCAGGAATTCAGGCCGACACCGGTATCACGGGACTTGCTTTGTTGGCTTTTCTTGGCGACGGTCACACTCACAAGAGCGGTCGGCATCGCGAAGTCGTTGCGAAAGGGCTGGAGTACTTGCTTCGTGAGCAGGCGAGTGACGGCAGCCTGTTTGGTCCTTCAACCAACTTTGCGAGAATGTATTGTCACGGCATCGCATCGATGGCGCTCAACGAAGCGTACGCGATGACATCGGACCAGCGGCTGTTGCCTTATGTTGAGCAAGCCGTTCGATACTCTCTGGCGGCGCAAAGCCCGGCGACAGGTGGCTGGCGTTACCATCCGGGTGACGACGGTGATACCAGCCAGTTCGGATGGCAAGTGATGGCCCTCCTGGCCGCGGAGCAAGGCGGCGTACGGATTCCGGCCGGAGCGAAATCTGGCATGAAACGGTTTCTTCGGTCGGTGTCCGTTGGCGGACTTGCCGGGTACCGAGCCGGTTACGCGGCTAGCCGGCCCATGACGGCTGAAGCGATGGCTTGCCGCATCTTCCTCGACGGCGGGCAAGCCGGTGCCGCAGCGATCAACCGGGAAACGTTAGAGGCTGCAAATTATCTTCGGGGCGAACTGCCCGGGAATGGACAGCCAAATTACTATTACTGGTATTACGCGACTTTGGCGCTTGCCCAGTCGGGCTCGGATCAGTGGCCCGCCTGGAACAAGGCGTTACAGATGCAACTGCTTCGCACGCAATCCGCAACGGGTGCCGCATCCGGAAGCTGGGAGCCAAACTCGGTGTGGGGCGGCCATGGAGGTCGCGTGTATTCGACGGCTTTGGCAACGATGTGCCTGGAAGTCTACTATCGCTACTGATGTTTGTTGCTG
>CALHZT010000256.1 GCA_938040995.1 uncultured Pirellulaceae bacterium
GGCGGTGTGATTTACGATGACAGCGCGGACAAGACGGCTCGGTTCATTATGGATTGCAATCAAAACTGGTTGCCGCTCGTCTTTCTGCAGGACGTAATGGGTTTTATGGTCGGTCGCGATTCCGAACAAGGCGGCATCATCCGGGCGGGTGCGAAGCTTGTGAATGTTTTGTCTAATTCGCGAGTCCCCAAGCTGACGATTATTACCGGCGGGAGTTTTGGTGCGGGCAATTATGCGATGTGTGGCAAAGCGTTTGATCCGCGTTTCATTTTCGCCTGGCCGAATGCCAAGTATGCGGTGATGGGCGGCAAACAGGCGGCTTCGACGTTGCTCGATATCAATATTCGGGCGATGAAACGAGCCGGGCAGGAACCGGATGTTGCCGAGCTGGAAGAGTTGCGTGAAAAAGTCACGAGTGGGTACGAGTCGACGACGGATATTCGTCACGCGGGTTCACGCGGCTGGGTCGATTCGATTATTGCACCGGACGATACACGCGACGTACTGATCACGATGTTGGAGGTCGCGACGAAGCACGCGGTAGACAAGCCGTTCCAGACGGGTGTGTTGCAAACTTGAGAGCGAAAACAAAACCCACCCTCCCATTTGCGAGGTCACGAGCAAATCCGGGGAGGGTCGCGAGGCACGAGCGGGGAGGGCCTTCATGCGGAAAAGCGAAACCATGTTTAGCACTACAATAAGATCCAGAGAAACCCTCCCCGTCGCTTAGGCTCCGACCCTCCCGCAAGCGGGAGGGTGGAGACGACGCAACGTCGATTGAGTTGGGTAGTTGATTCATGAAACCAACAATCATTCGCATCGGAAACGCCGCCGGATTCTGGGGCGACAACCTCGACGCGCCGCGGATCACTGCGGAGCTTGGCGAACTCGACTATTTGACACTCGAATACCTCGCCGAGCTGACACTTTCCATACTGGCTCATCAGCGTTCGAAAAATCCTGATGCGGGTTTTGTTTCCGACGTCCCGCTGACGGTTAAGTCGATTCTTCCATCACTAATCAGCAAACAGCGATTGAGGTTGGTGACGAACGGAGGCGGCATGAATCCGGTTGGATGCGCCAAAGCCACCGCGAGAGTCCTCATGGACGCGGGTCAGCCGAAAATGAAAATCGCGGCAGTCGCAGGCGACGATCTGTTGCCAAATCTCGATTCGCTGATTCAGGGCGGCGAGGCGTTCAAGCATTTTGATCACGGCAACGAGCTGGGCGAACTTCGAAATCAGATTGCCAGCGCGAATGCGTACATGGGATCGAAAGGGATCGTGGACGCGTTGGCGGACGGCGCGCAGATCGTGTTGACTGGGCGGATCGCCGATGCATCACTGGTCGTCGGCCCGGCAGTTCACGAATTTGGTTGGGCGTGGGACGATTGGCAGCAGTTGGGCGGAGCCACGGTAGCCGGACATTTGATTGAGTGCGGTGCCCAAGTCACCGGTGGGATGTATTCCGACTGGAACGAATCGATACCGCTGGGGAATATTGGCTATCCGATTGCCGAAGTTCGTGATGATGGTTCGTGCGTGATTACAAAGCCGCCGGGAACGGGCGGCACGGTGAATATCGGTACGGTTTCGGAACAGCTAGTCTACGAGATCGGTGATCCAGCAAAGTATATGACGCCGGATGTCGTTGCGGATTTCTGCAACGTCAAACTGGAACAGCAAGGAAAAGACAAAGTCCTGGTGACTGGCGGAACGGGCACGGCGGCTCCGTCGACGTTCAAAGTCTCAATGGCCTACTACGATGGATTCACAACGAGCGGCATGATCGTCGTCACCGGGAAACATGCGGCTGCGAAAGCCCGGTCAGCCGCAACTGCGGTGAAAGACAAGATGTTAGCGGCGGGGGTAGAGCTCGCGCAGTACGAGTACGAAATTCTCGGCGCGGGTGACACGTTGGCTGGAATGGATTTGTGGCGTGGTGGCGCCGATGCGGCGAAGGAAGTCGTCTTGAGGATTGCAGCTCGCGATCCGTCGAGACAGGCGATTGACCGACTCACACGCGAATTGGCTCCACTCGTAACGTCAGGGCCGCCAGGAGTCACCGGCTACACCAACGCACGGGCGCGATCCCGTCCAGTGATTTCCTACTGGCCATCGACGGTTTTGCGGGAGAACGTATCGCCGACTGTCGAAGTCCGAACGGCGAAGGAGTGGTTGGCATGAGTGCGAAAAAGAAAAACGTTCCGCTCAGTGAGTTTGCTCACGCCCGATCCGGCGACAAGGGCGGCCATGCGAACGTTGGCGTGATCGCGTACAACGAAGATGGTTTTGAACACATCAAGCAGCATGTCACGGAAGAAGCAGTCGCGGCATTTTTTGCAAAAATGAATCCGACCAAGGTCGAGCGATTTGAATTGCCGGGCATCATGGCAATGAATTTCCTGCTGCACGATATTTTGCAGGGCGGCGCCAGTCAGTCATTACGAACCGACAACCAGGGCAAGATCCTCGCGCTCGCATTGCTCGAAATGGAAATTCCCGACATGTAGACCGCGCACGTTGGTGTACAGGCTTTAGCCTGCCGGCGCGAGAAATATGCCGACCGCTCGCACAAAGCATGGCTATTTGCCAGAGCCAAACAGCCTCGCTGCATTAGTGAAAAATGACAAGTGACAAATGAAAAATGACAAGTGAAAAACGTAGTGGACGAGGCTACGAGTCCCATGGAAAACTCATCGCGGAACGGACTCGTTGCCTCATCCACCACAGCGATCCCCAATTCAGACGCGTTCACACTCAACCAACATCATTCATTCATTCACCCACCCAACGACAGCAGGCTAAAGCCTGTACACCAACCATGCCCGACCTGATCCAGTTTGAAATCAAAGATTCGATCGCACGTATCATTCTCAACCGGGCGGATCGCCGCAACGCGTTGACGCGCGACATGATCGCGGACTTGACTCGTTCAGTCACCACGGCAAGCCAAGACGAATCGGTCCGCGTGCTGACCATCGCCGCCGAAGGCACCGTGTTCTGCGCCGGCATGGACCTCGGCGAAATGCAACAGCGAGCCGAGTCCGTGAACGCCGATGATGAATGGCTGCAAGATTCACAGGATTACGCCGAATTGCTCGTCGCAATCCTGAACGCACCCTTCCCCGTCGTGGCGGTTATTCAAGGGCCGGTGCTTGCCGGCGGAGTCGGCATTGTTCTGGCTTGCGATCTGGTTCTCGCATCGGACAAGTCGTTTTTTGCACTGCCCGAACCGCAACGAGGCATCACTGCCGCAATGGTGACTCCGTTGTTGATTTTTCGCGTCGGAGCCGGACATGCCAGTCACATGTTGCTGACGACTTCGCGGATTCCAGCGGCAGAAACCGTAGCTTGGGGGCTTTGTCATAAAGTCGTTCCCGCCGACAAGCTCAACGAAGCCGAATGTGAGTTGGCAGGCATGCTGTTGTCCAGCTCCCGTCAGGCTTTACACGCAACGAAACACAATATTCGCAGCTTTGCGGCGACACCACTGATCGAACAAATTCACATTGCGGCTCGTGCATCCGCCGCCGCGCGAGAAACAGACGACGCCCGCGAAGGACTGCAGGCGTTTCTTGAAAAACGAAAACCGAACTGGCAACCATAAACTTGACCGCGCACGTTGGTGTACAGGCTTTAGCCTGCCGTCGCTGGTGGATGCCACATTTGCGAGCAGCGTCGACCGTGGAAGAAAGTTATGACTACTCGTCAGAGCGAGTTGAGGTGCCACAGAATTGAGTTGCTGTAGTTAAGTTGCCGCATTAGTGAAAAATGACAAGTAGCAAATGAAAAATGAAAAGTGAAAAACGTAGTGGACGAGGCTACGAGTCCCATGGAAAATCCATCGCGGAACGGACTCGTTGCTCGCCCACTACAGCGCTTCCCGATTCAAACGCGTTCACATTCAACCAACATCATTCACCCACCCAACGACAGCAGGCTAAAGCCTGTACACCAACCAAATGAATATTGATCTCACCGGAAAATCCGCCCTCATCACCGGCGCAAGCCAGGGCCTCGGCCGCGAAATCGCAACGACACTCCATGCTGCTGGCGCATCCGTTGCCATCAACTACTTTGATGATCCCGACGGCGCCAACAAGGCAAAAGCCGACGAAGTCGTCACCCAACTCGGCGATCGTGCCATCGCAGTCGCCGCCGACGTGCGGAATAACGAACAGATTGCGGGCATGCTCGAAAAGATCGCCGGCGAGTTCGGCGGCTTGGACATTGTGGTCAATAACGCGGGGATACTACGCGACCGTTCCGTCAAGAAAATGACCGATACGGAATGGCAGGACGTTATCGATACCAACCTGACCGGCGTCTTTAACGTCTGTAAACAGTCAGCTGCGATCCTGAACGAAGGCGGACGCATCATCAGCATGGCTTCGCTGGCTGCCGCGATCGGGTTCTTCGGACAAGCCAACTACGCTTCTGCCAAAGCGGGGGTGATCGCGTTGACGAAAGTTCTCAGCAAAGAAGTCGCCAGAAAAAGCATTACCGTCAACGCCGTCGCGCCCGGCGTGATCCTGACGGAAATGGGCAAGTCGATTCCCGAGGAGAATCGGAAGTATATGCTGACTCAGATTCCACTCGGCCGTTTCGGCGAACCGTCAGAAGTCGCCGGAGTCATTCTTTTCCTTGCCAGCGACTTGTCGTCGTACGTCACGGGCCAGACGATTCACGTGAACGGCGGTTGGTATGGCAGCCAATGAAAAAGCGCGATGAGAAACCCGTAGTGGATCTTGTTAAAGATCCTGTTCGATAAGAGATCTTGAACGACATCGATTGCCTGGGATCTTTAACAAGATCCACTACTTGACCAGGCAGTAGTTTACTTCTCGCTCCAGTCGCCATCCGGCGTACCGTCGAATCGCTTTTTCAAACCCTTCCAGCAATCCACATAATCGTCCTGCAGCAGCGCTTCATTCGCAGCGAAATCTGTCACCATCTGCGGAAAACGCGTTTCAAACATGAACGACATTGTATTGTCGAGATAAACCGGTTCGTCGCTGGAATTGCTGGCTTTGACAAAGGCGTCGTTGTCTGGGCCATGCGGGAGCATGCAATTGTGAAGGCTAATACCGCCTGGCAAAAATCCTTCGGCCTTTGCATCGTACTGGCCGTGAATATTGCCCATCAGCTCCGACATGATGTTCTTGTGGTACCACGGCGGACGAAAAGTATTCGCCTGCGGCAGCCATCGCGGTGGAAAGATGACAAAGTCGATGTTTGCCGTACCTTCTTCAGCCGTCGGAGCCGTCAGTACCGTAAAGATGGACGGATCGGGATGGTCGAACGTAATGGAACCGACGGCTGCGAAATGTCTGAGATCGTACTTGTACGGAGCGTAGTTACCATGCCACGCGACAACATCAAGTGGTGAATGGTCGATCTCTGAACGATGAAACTCACCACACCACTTGATGGTAACCGTGCACGCGTCATCGCGATCTTCAAAGCTGGCAACTGGCGTCTTAAAGTCGCGAGGATTGGCCAGGCAATTCGCGCCGATCGGACCGCGACCGGGCAACGTGAATTTGGCCCCGTAATTTTCGCAGACAAACCCTCGGGCTTCGCCATCAACCACGTCGACTTTGAAGACCATTCCGCGTGGTAACACGCAGACTTCAAGCGGTTCTAGGTCGATCTTTCCAAACTCGGTATGGATCGACAGTCGGCCGTGCTGAGGCACAATCAGCAGCTCTCCATCCGCGTTGTAAAAGAATTCGTCCTGCATACTCGCGTTGGCAAGATAGACATGAGCCGCCATGCCGACTTGTGTGCGTACGTCGCCCGCTGTCGTCATGGTTCGCATGCCGGTGACGAAAGTCACGTCCTGTTTGGGGAACGGCGTCGGGTCCCAGCGATACTGACCGAGCGAAACGACATCCGGGACAATATTTGGAGCACTCTTCCAAAACGGCATTTCGATTTTGGCGAAGCGTCCGACGTGTTTGACAGAGGGGCGAATGCGATACAGCCACGATCGCTCAAGCGTCGCATGCGGTGCCGTGAATGGCGAACCGGAAAGTTGCTCTGCGTAAAGACCGTATGGGCAGCGTCTTGGCGAGTTCCGCCCAACCGGCAACGCGCCGGGCAATGCCTCCGTCTCAAAATCGTTGCCGAACCCCGGCATGTAGCCTTGAGCGGTGGCAGTACCAAGTCGGCGGTTATCTGGGTCCGCTTTGGCGTTTGTGTTCGCTGACGAATCGTTCATGTTGGTGACTCGTTTGGCTGTTAACCTCGGTAATCGTTCGTCAGCCGCCACGCGTTAGCGTCCGGTTCCGCCACAATAATCGCATACAAACCGGACGCTAACGCCTGGCGGCTGATGGGTCTTGAGGCGGGCGTCGATTATTGGCGCTGCGACTGTTTTCAGCAATTCACGATAAGCGGCGTTGATCGCTATTTCGACGACTTTGCTTTAATTTCGTCCCCATACTCACCGCTGGCAAGTTCTTCCGCCTCAATCGACTCGAACAACGCTTTGAAATTACCCTCGCCAAATCCATCATCGCCTTTTCGCTGAATGAACTCAAAGAAGATTGGCCCAATCACCGTTTTTGAAAATATCTGCAACAGGATTTTTGTTTCGCCGCCGTCTACGACGCCTTCGCCATCAATCAGGATTCCGTACTTCTTCATCCGATCGATCGGCTCTTCGTGGCCGACCACCCGGTCATGCGACATTTTGTAGTAGCTGTCAGGAGGGCCCGGCATGAACTTCACGCCTCGCTCGGCGATTGCGTCCACCGAGTCGTAGATGTCTCGCGCTCCGACTGCGATATGCTGAATCCCCTCACCGTTGTACTTCTTCAGGTAATTGACGATCTGTCCCGTTTCGCCCCGATCCTCGTTGA
This sequence comes from uncultured Pirellulaceae bacterium, assembly GCA_938040995.1. Taxonomy (GTDB): domain Bacteria; phylum Planctomycetota; class Planctomycetia; order Pirellulales; family Pirellulaceae; genus CALHZT01. Next base: position 6,869 of record CALHZT010000256.1, read on the forward strand.
TCGGAATTCGAATTCTACCGCAGGCGGACGTGAGAGCCCGGCTGAAGAGTCCGGTGTGTTTTCCCTGGATGTCAAAGAAACGTATTTCGCGGAAGTTAAACAACTCACCATAGAATCGGAACCACTTGTCCATGTTTCCTTTGAACACATTGTGGGTCAGATGGTCCAGGTAATGAAAACCGACTCCAGCCGGATTGGCAGCGGCGTGCCATTCGAACTCTTCGTTGTAAGGACTAGTCGAATAATATTGATCGACGAAGTAAATCAACGAACCGCCGATTCCGTGGATCGCAGGTACATCAATCACCTTACCGTCGCCCTGATATGGTTCGGCTCCATTCTTTACGGCATGCGTGAAGGCGTGGTTAGCATCTACGACACGCCAGCCCATCGACGCGGCGCAAGGGCCATGGATTTCGATGAACTCTGCGGCGTGCGTTTGCGGTTGAGCGTTGATCAGGTACGAAATATCTCCCTGTTGCCAGAGCTCGACGGCTTTTGACTTGTGTGTTGCCACATGGGCATAACCCATGGAAGAGAAGAGATCCCGGAGAACCTGCGGATCGTTATGCGCGAATTCTACGAACTCAAACCCATCGGTTCCGGCTGGATTTTGGTCGCTGATCGTAGCGCGGGGCGCGTCGTGCGGAAAAGGTCCCAAGAGTAGCTCCTTTTGATTCTCTGCCGACAATTGGCCTGTTGGCACTTAAATTTACTCGTCAAATTGCTTGTCGAATTATACTCGTTTGAAGATAAATGGAGAATGTTGATGCTAATGGCTGGGCAATGTGTTCAATAAGGCGAGGGCTTTCGTGTGATGATTGAGCAAACTGACTATCAAATCGACCATCTGGACACACGGCTGTTAGGTGAACTCCAGGCGGATGCGAGAATCGGCGTGCTTGAGTTATCACGTCGACTGGGCGTGGCCCGCGGCACGGTGCAAGCGCGACTGGAGCGACTTGTTCAGGCAGGTGTGATACGTAATTTTTCTGCCAGCCTTCGACTGGAAGCATTGGGCTATCAGGTGAAGGCTTACGTCACCGTCGAAGTCAGGCAAGGGCAAATCGAATCGGTGATTCAGCCATTGAGTCAGATTGACGAAGTCGTCGAAGTGCATTCCGTGGCGGCACAGGGCGACCTGTTGTGTCTGGTCGCCGCGCGTTCCAATCAGCACCTGATGGACGTGCTTGAGCGAATAATCACCGTTCCAGATATTGCGAGAACTTCAACGGCGATCGTTCTGAAGACGCAAATTGAAAACCGCTGCCATCAACTCTTGCGACCAGTCGATGACAAGTAGACTTTATGTCTGCCACAATCTCACACGTTGGCGAAGCCGCCTGCCCCGGTCGGTCCCCCGTTTCCATTCGAAAGCAAGACAGAAGATTGACCTGTTTCTGTCTTTCACTCGCCGGAATGTATTCACTTCGTGACGAAGCTGAAAGAAACCGTTACGATAAGAGCTCGGTGACTTTTGAAATCGCAGCAATTGACGCTTTGTTGAATGACTAGTCTTTCCCAACTCGAATCGCTCCATCGCCAAATCGTCGGACTGCGAAAAGCAGGCAGTCGTTTCGATGTGGGATTGTCTCAGAATCCTGCCCGGATGCGGAAGCAACTCATCGAGATCTATTCCAGACTGGATCAGCATGTTCAGTCGACGGATTTCGGCGTTGAAGATCTTGACGACTGCGAGTTACCTGCGACTTACTCCAAATTGCTCAAGTCGGGTTTGCTACGTGAACGTTTTTCGGCAGGTTTCGAGTCCGCGATCGCGTCTTCACGTCGAATAAAGCAGCTACATGGGCAACTTGTTTCATCGCTCGCCTACCCATTGATTCTGACGTTGCTTGCGATCGTGATTTTCCTTTTTCTCTCGATTTACGCAGTGCCTCAAGTATTCGATGCCTACGGTGCCATTCATGACACCGACTCGCTGTATTGGCTGCCGGCAAAGATGGTAAGTCAGTCGGGATCTTTGTGGGCGATTGGTGTCGCCATCGTTTTGATCGTGATTGTCGTGTTGTTTTTTGTTTCGGGACGAATTGGGAGATTGTTTTTCTGGTTGCCTGGTGTTCGCGCCTACTACCGTGATTTGAAAATGGCTGACTTTGCGGAATCCGTAGCAGAGCAGTGGCGGAATGGTGTTTCTCGTTCGGAAGCATTACGGAATGCGGCGGCGTCAAATCTGGATCGTGCGACAGCGCGGCATGTCCTGAATGTTGTTGATGCGGACACGAGTGTTGGTTCAACTTCGCGGAAAGATCACGCTTTGTTGAACTGGCTGTTGCGTTCCGAGAATCGACACCGACCGGCGGCATTGCATGTGGTTTCGCGGCTGTATGGCATTCGCGCGAACGAAAGAAAGCAACAACTTGTACGGTACCTGCCCGTCATGATTTTCGTCACCATCAGTGTCGCCATCGGCCTATTCTATATCTCAACCATCTGGATGCCTTTGTGCGAACTCATGTCGGAACTGGCGTTGCCCAGGAATAGTTTCAGGGTGGTGAAATGACCGAATCTGCTTCTGATGTGGTCGTCGCCACCATGGTTGGTGATGAAGACTGGGCGGAGGTTGAGCCGTTTCTGGACGGCCTGATCGAGAAAAAACGGAATCACGCAGACCTGTTAGCAGCGTTTGCTTCCGACTTGCCGACGCGCAACTCAATGAAAGAGTGCCAGCGCCTGTGCTCTCAACTACAAGCTGGTGATAACGCGGCTCTTGTGTTCGATGAGGGCGACCGGATTTCCCCCGTCGTCATTTCGTTGTTGACTCTCGAACTGGATGAGCTGTCCGACAGTGAGGCGAGCAATTTCGTCGGCAACCTGACTGAATCTGCAAATACCTCACAGGCAATCACCAGGACGTTCAATTTCCCCGCCATTTTTCTTGGTGTCTTGACGTTGTACGGAATGTTTGTATGCCTGTTCCTGGTTCCTGTTTTCGGAGAGATCTATTCGGATTTTGAATTGCCTCTACCTCCGCCGACCAAATGGTTGCTCGATTTCAGTCAGCATGCGGCGATATTGTGCGCACTGGTTTTCTGCAACCTGGCTCTCTGGTTTTCGCGAAGTTTTGTGGTTCCAAAAACGATGCGGATGGAGCTCTCAATCCGCATCCCGGTCCTTGGCAAGCTTTATCGCCATGCCTATGCCAGCCGGTTTTGCGATGTCGCATCAGTGTTGTTGCATTCAAAGTCGCCGGTACCTGCGTGCCTGCGCATTGCCGGCAAAGCGACGCTCCCTGGTTCTTTGGCGAGCCAGATTGAAGCCATGACATTGAACCGGAACGCGCTCCCTCTGAATCGGGTGGACGCTCCAAAGTACGGTTTGCCTCGAAGGTTATGCGTTGCCCTTGAATCGCTTACGAATCGTCAGTCAGCCGAGAGGCTGCTGATAGAGTTCGGTCAGGATTTTCGCCTGAGGGCTTCGGCGCCTTCCAGTCGCGTTTTCGAACCTCTGTGCATGATTGTGTTGGGTTTGACTGCCGGGTTCGTGGTAATTGCGTTAATGATGCCTCTCGTCGCATTAATTCAAAATTTGTCGGGGTAAAATCCTTGCTGGAGTTGGTCGTACTATTCGGGTTTATTTTTCAGCCGTGGAGCACGCATGCGCAACGACAAGTGTTGCTTCGAACGTTGCTCAGATGCAAGCGTTACGGATTGCCATTGGCGGAGACCATTCAGGCGCTGGGCGATGATGAGTCGGGCTTTCATCGATCTCGCGTGAGACGACTGGCACGCCACCTGGGTGAAGGAGACTCTCTGGTCGAGGCGATTGAGAAGGTGCCAGGCGTCCTGACAGTTCGGCAGGAAACGCAAATTCGTTTCGGCATGGAAATGGGAGATTTGAATGGCGCTATTGAGAGCCTCATCGAATGTGAAAGCGAGGAAGACTCGCGACTGCTTCAATATTCGCCGTACATTTTGCTAACTCTGCTGTTTACCGTTTCGATTGTTACGTTCATGTCTCAGAAAATTGTGCCGACCATGATTGTCATTCTTGAAGATTTTGAACTGGAACCGACACCAGCATTGCGGCTGTGGTATTCCGTCGTAGACCGTTTTTCGTTTCTCGCATATTTAATCGTACCGTTTTTCGGTGCGATGATTGTATTTCGCTTCCTGAACGTGGATCGAATACTTCAGAAAGGAATTTTCTCCCGGCCGCTGTCGTTTCTTTTCGATTGGGACACTCCAGACTTTTTGCGACAACTTTCGGTGGTGGCGCGTCGTCCAGCAAAATTGGATGCGGCATTGGCGACTCTGGCAAGTTGTCACCATAGCCCGTGGCGACGAAAGCGACTTGGAAGATTGTCACTGGAAGGTCCCGATTCAGGGATATGGCGAGAGCTGCAGCAACAGAAATTGTTGTCGCAGAACGAGTGCGACGTTGTGTTGGCTTCCATGGACCTGAAGAACACATCGTGGGCTTTGCAGGAGCTTGCCGAATGCCGGCAGGAGAAATTGGCAAAGCGATTCGCGATTCTGACGCGATCGATCTACCCACTTGTCATCGTTGGTTTGGGCGGCTTTGTGTTGCTGACGGCGCTCAGTGTGTTTTCCGTTCTCTACAACCTGGTGTGGTCTCTTGCCTGATAATCGAATTCCCACTGTCGAAACACGTTCCGTCATCGCAGCGTGTGCGGCGCAGAGAGCCTGCAATTCCGGCGAGACCCGGTTGACGTACCGACGTCCCCGGTTGAAGCATGCTGGAATGACGATGATTGAGGTGATGGTTGCGAGTGTACTGCTGGTAGCAGCGATCGGCATCCTGGCCCCGGCGACTGTTACGCTTGCTCGCCAGCGAAGGATCTATCGGGAGATGTTTGTAGGTCAGCAGGAGCTGGCGAATCAGATGCAGCGTGTTCTTCTACCCGGGACGTCAAAATTGAAGGACGGTTCGCTGGAAGTGTCCCCGGAGCATCGGACGTTTCTTCGGAACCCGGAACTTACTCTGGAATCGAATGAAGGCTCGGAGGCAATTCGGGTGCAACTCGAGTTGTCATGGGAGACCAGCAAGGGATTTCGAGTTGCTCCGCAACGGCTAACGGGATGGATTCCTCTCGACGATTCTGCATCTGAATCATCCAGGAAAGAACCCAAGCCATGAGTACCGTTCTCTTTCGGAAAAATAGTCGAAAGGTGGGTGCGACACTCGGGGAGGTGTTACTTGCCATGGTGCTGGGGAGCATGCTGCTTGGGCTTTCGACACGACTGATTCATCGTGCTTTTGAGAACGAATCCGGCTCGTTGGCTTCGGTTCGTTTTCAGAATATGTCGCTTCGCGTCGCTCACCAGTTTCGACGTGACACGATGGCCGCCAAGTCATGCGACCTGGAAGGTGCCGAATTGAAACTGGTGCAAGAAGATTCGACAGTGATTTACCAAGCTCAGGAAAATGTGCTTCATCGCACCGAGGTGCGAAATGGCGAATTGTCGGTGCACCATACAGACGAATTCGTTTTGCCGAAGGTTTGTGCGTTTCGCGTGGGGTGGCAATCTGTCGGTGTGAATCAGGATGCGGGTCTGGCAAAAATCACGATCATTATTAGCGACTCTCTCGAAAGTCGGCAGGCTTCCCCCGTCGTAATTGAACCAAGAACGATTGTGCTCGAAGGCGCAGTGTTCAGGCGCAGTGTTCAGGCGATTCGAAGGAGAGGGGAATGATGAGAGTTCATGATCCACCTGTGCAGCGAAGAGGCGCTGTTCTCATTGCTGTGATTGTCTGTCTTTCGATCATCATGCTGGTACTTGCTGCAATCGCGTCACGAACACTGCTTGTGCGTAGGCAACTTCGACAAGAGCATGCATTGCAGCAAGCCGAGCTACTCTGCGTTTTTGGATTACAAGTCGCCGAGAGGAAGCTTGCCGAAAATGAAAGCTACAGCGGCGAGGTCCGGCAGGTTACGCCGAAAGAACTGGGCGGCGAATCAGCAGGTAAAATCTCGATCATCGTTGAACGGGATGAAGGGCACGCAGTGACAATTCGGGCTTCAGCGACTTATCCTCTTGAGGAGCAGATGGAGACGAACTGCGTGCGTGTAAAACAACTAATTCAGAAGAATCCGGTGGCAGCCAGCCGCCGTGGTGAAGCGTCAGATCGGCAAAGTACCGCTACCAAGATTGAGGAATCCAATGCGCAAGAGAACTGACAGAATCGGCGTTCCGGTTCGTTCCGGGTTTACACTGGTCGAGTTGCTGGTCGTAATAGCGATCATCGGCATTCTCGTCGCACTCCTGCTGCCGGCGGTTCAGCAGGCACGGGAAGCGGCGCGCCGCAGCAATTGCCAGAACAATCTGATGCAAATTGGCCTTGCGCTTCACAATTATGAGATGGCGCTGGAACACCTTCCCGCTGGTGTCATCAATCCGGATGGACCGATTCGAAGTGAGGAAAAAGGGCAGCACATAAGCTGGGTCGTGCAGATTCTGCCATACCTCGATGAAGAAAACCTCTTTCGCCACGCGGATTTGGATTCAGGAGCGTACGGAGCGGAAAATACGGATGCTCGCGAATGCGAGATACCCACGATCCTTTGTCCGTCGGCTCAGTTTTATGGCGACGTTTTCCATTCCGACTATGCCGGATGCCACCACGACAAGGAAGAACCAATAGACGCGGATGACCATGGCTTGTTGTTTCTCAACAGCCGTGTGCGCTACGGAGAGATTACCGACGGATCTTCCAAAACGTTTCTCGTTGGGGAGAAAATTACGAGAGAGGATACGCTTGGCTGGATGTCCGGTACGCGTTCGACACTGCGAAATACCGGTAAGTTCATGGAGCTGTTCGACGACGATGGAAACGCTTACGACTACGACGACTACGACGACGACTACGACGACGAAGAGGAAGAAGAAGAGGATCAAGCTGATGCGAATGGCGACGTGGACGACGCGCTTCTAGTCGGAGGATTTGGTTCGTGGCATTACCATACTACTCCGTTCGTGTTTGCCGATGGCTCGGTCCGTACCGTATCGCAAACTATCGATGAAGATATCTATCGCCGACTGGGCCACCGTTCGGACGGCCAGCTAATCAAGGGCGAGCGGGATTTCTAATGGCGAACGGTTCGATGTGAGAACGCCTGCACCTGAACGCCGCTGCTTTTTTGACGCACCCCGGGCCGATACAACGAGACCTCTTGAAAATTATGCAGATTTCACCGGCTGAATCCTCGACTCGCGACATCTATCGTCACATGGTAAGTCTCATCACGCCGCGACCGATCGCGTGGGTGACGACTGTGTCCGAATCGGGCATCACGAATCTGGCTCCGTTCAGCTTCTTTAATGGCGTCGGAGCCAATCCGCCGACGTTGATGTTCTGTCCAGTCAACAGGCGCGACGGTTCGTTCAAGCACAGTCTTGTCAATGCGATGGCGACTGGTGAATTTGTGGTGCATGTTGTCTCGTTCGATCTGGCGGAGACGATGAACGATACATCCGCCGACTTTGATGAAGAAACGAGTGAGATTGAAGCGCTCGGAATTGAAACGGTAGATTCGATTTACGTTGCGCCGCCAAGGATTAAGGCGGCTCCGGCAGCGTTTGAATGCAAAGTGGATCGCGTGATTCATTTGAATGAGGGGCCCGCTGCTGCCAACATTGTGATCGGCCAAGTCGTCATGATGCACATCCGTGACGACATTCTTGGCGACGATGGTCTGGCTGATCCAGCCAAACTTGACGCTGTCGGCCGGCTTGGGCGTAGTGACTATGCGAGAACGACCGATCGCTTTTCGCTGGAGCGTGCGAGAGTGAATTGAACCACCATCTCAAATCGCGATCGGCGCATCGGTGCGCGGTCTCTGGCAGAAAAATGAGATGACAGAAAGATGTTTTCGCATCAAACGGCCAAAGCAGATAACGGTTTTCTGCTGCCACTCCTTTTCTATAGGATTGCTTCCCCGGCAATCACCAAATATCACGCAGCGACCTTCGTTCGGTTGTGACGTGCTGGTGACTGAGTTCTGGTAGTGGACGAGGCAACGAGTCCCTTGACGCGGTCGGACTCGTGGCCTCGTCCACTTCGACTGCGGAGCCTGGCAACGCGTAAAATTGATTCGCGGCTCGGACGGAGCCTCGCCCTCCCGTCGACCGCTCATCAACAATCAAACTCTCGACCTTGGCGGACGCATCAAACGAAAAAAGCACAAGTCCCATGAGTTCAGCCACCTGGCCCGGGCCGCGGCTGTACCAGAAGCGATGTATTGTTCACCCGGATCAAGTGTCGTCTTCGGCAAGGACGACGAGCGAGTCTTCAGCATTTAGCGTATAGCTGACATGCTTTTCCGGAATCAGCTTCACGCCAAAGTTCTGCGATGCGTCATTCTCGAGCGACTTTAGTTTGACGCCCAGACAGATCTCTTCGCGTTGCTGCGCGATGTGGATCATGTCCGCGTAAGTCAGCTGGACGGGGAAGTTGTCAAAATAGAGATTCGCCGGCTTTACATAGATTTCTGAGCCATCTTCATCAAATAGATCGTCGTAGACATGACGAATGTCAGAGTCTTCGCTAATCTGTGCAAGGACCATCGAGATAAAGCGATTGGAAATGATAAAGTCGTGAACACCGGCCTTGGCAATCAGTGGCTGGTTCTCCGAGTCGAGCACTTCGGTAATCAGTTTCGTATGTGCATCCGGGTGATCTTCGAGCATTTTTCTCAAGAGGAGCAGAATGACGATCGTTTCTGATTCGGTGCGTTCGTCATTTTCATCGCCGGCCTGGCCCTGACTGAGGATAATGATGTTGTCGTAATTGAATGGCTCGACGTCCGCGAGGCCTTCCTTTGTGAGCGGGTTACCTGCGATCAACTCGATCGAAACACTGTCCAGTTCCTCGTTGAGGGCGTCGAGCTGAGCCCGCACGGTATCGTCGGGCTGGCGGAGCATCACGCCGATATTGCTTCCCTCAAGACAGTAGTCAGCGTATTCGCGAATGATCGTCTCCACCTTGGAGGTCCAGCCGATGATCAGGTTCCGTTCCGTCTCGGGTTGCATGCGATGTCCTTCGAGTTGTACTCCGTTATGCTTCGCGATGGGTTTCGGGCGGAAGTCGATGGTTGAATCATCTTCTGCGAGTATCAGAATCGAATCGTCTTCTTTCATCACCGTTTCGATAGACGGGTTGATGACGATCTCGCCGTCGGCGTGGCGAATTCCCATTGGGATGCCGTCCGGGAAGTGGTAGCCGAGGTCGCCAAACGAGATACCCGCCCAGTCGTCCTCATGGAAATACATCTCGCATCCGTCGAACGAAAGGATCTCACCGTAGACGACGGACAAACCGGTGCTTCGCGATGTCTGAACGAGCATCTTGGCCAGAATCTCGTCAGTATCAACGGTTGAAACTTCTTCTGGTGAAATGTCTTCCACGATCTTGCGGTTTCGATCAAGGAAAATCTCGGCGACGATGTTCAGTCGAATATCACTCGGTCGCGCGGCGATTAGCGCCAACACGGTTTTGATCACCACCGCATCGCTGGCTTCCCGCTCACGCGCCGTTGCGCTCACCGCACAGCGAGCCAGAACAATCACGGAGCGGCTGGAGTTGACGGATGCGATTTCGAGATTGACGAGCGAAGACGGCGAACCGCTCCGGGTGACGACTCGCGTATTTTGCGTATCCGCCATGTTCAGCTTGAGATGATCGTCCATCATCTCCTTGTCTTCGCCGGCGAGGATAACAACGGCTGGGTCATCTTCGCTTTCATTGGCAAGAACGAGTTCCCGGATGACCTCAAGGACCCGCTCGTTCCAGCCGAGAATCAGCGTATGCTCCGACTCGATGACCTTGGAGTGGCCCTTCTTTAGTTGCGACAGCTTCTGGTCAAGCGCCGTTGTTATGAACGCCACCAGCGTTGAGAGCATGATGACGCCAATCAGTCCGGAGATCACCGCCGCGAATTTGAACAGTGGCGATGAATCCACATCCTGATTCATGTTGCCGGGATCGGTCATTTGTAGGAACGTGACATACATGTTGTGGAAAAATCCACCGCCGCGTTCGAGTGCAGCGGCTGGTGCCGCCCAAAGCATGATGCCTCGCACAAGTGAGATGCCCAGAAGCAAGCCGACGAAAATGATGACGAGGCTCAGGAAGATCGAGCTCCCGCCCTTCGCCATGAAGTTATCGAAGCGGTAGCGAATTCCCTGCCGCCAGGTGCATTCGCTTGTCGTACTTCGGGGCGCGTCTTTACCGTTACCAGGAGAAGCTGACATGTTTTCAGAATCGGCAGAGCTTTCGGTGAGGAAATCCAGTCGATCGAGTGTCAGGTTGATTCGGTCTTCCGTCGTAACGGTTGCTGCGGCGGAGTTTTCTTTAGGGCCGGCGATAGTCATGCGTTCGTTGAGTTTGGATTGCGGAGAATTGGTGTGTTAGGTGAGCAAGTTTCGCAGGTCGAAACCCAGCGAACCGGCGATGGCAAACGAAACGAACAGGCCGTAGAGCCCACAAAGTACAAACGCCTTGCTGCGGGTGAGTTGTTTTTTGTGCCACATGATTCCAAGTGTTGCTGTGGATAAAACGCACAGCAAAATTCTGAGCTCTGCGATGCCGGGCATGGGGACGCCATTTTGCGTCAGGCTGATCGGTTGCCATCCGTTCATCCACGATGCAATCAGCAGCGGAACGGTCAGGCAAATGCAGATGTCAAATATGTTAGATCCAAAGGCATTGGAAACGGCTCCGTCATCGTTGCCTTTCCTGGCAGCTGCAACAGACAGGAACGTATCCGGAACGGATGAAGCGGCTGCTGCCAACACGACCGCGACAAAGAAAATGGGAATTTCCAGCTGCTCGGCGGCAGAATGGGTGACATTGACCAACCAGTAGCAGGCGATCGCGGCGACAAAACTCGAACCGGCAATGATCGCCCATGCGGATTTGAGATTGAGCGGCACCCGAAACCGTCCGAATAGTATTCCAGCATCCTCCGGTAGCTCGGCGCCGCCAGTTTTTTCAGGGCCTGAAGCGTTCGCACTTTTTGCGCGATGAATCTGCGTATCCTGGTACAGGATCAGGCAATAGACGATATATAGTCCTATCAGCACTGCCGCCATCCACCAATGCAGCACCGGACTGAACAGGAATGCAATCAGAACGATCTCGCAGTACATGAACCACACGCCGTCGCGCGTGAGGACTCTACGTTCGACGTCAATGGTTGGCCGTTCTTTCCGATAGACGGAGATCACGAGCGTGCAGATGGCTGGAATGAGGATCATGTTGTACACGGCGCTACCCGCGCAAGTCGCGATAGATGCGCCGAAACCTTCACCGCCCGATTCAGCGACAGACGTTCCGTCGCTGGATGAAATGATCGCAAGCACGACAAAAAAGACGCCGGTAAACAGCTCCGGCATCGAACTCGCGACGGCGTCGAGCGTGGCTCCACGCACCGAACCTGGTAAGCGAAAGTGGATGCCGATCCACTCAGCTGCATCTGCGAATGGATCGCAGGCTTGCCAGATGACGAGAGAAATCACGACCACCTGGCTGAAAAGAAAAGCGATTCGAAGTGGCAGCCAACTGAGGCCCGCCGAGAGGCATCCGAGCGCAACGCAGATGACGACTGCAAATGTGCAAATCGTCACGCCTCGTTGGAATTTGTTGTGATCGTCCGAGTCAGTCATGGGGATCCGGTTCAAGTCGACGAAAAATCGACTGTTTAAGGGAGGATATATCCGGAAACCCTACGTTGTGTCACTCAGATGGCGATTTTCGTTTGCCAGAAAGACGTTGCGTTTTCGAAACGTCCACGCCGTAGAGATAGGGCTACTCGGACTTTGTCGGCTGAATGGAGATGCTGTTCCCTTTCCCCTTGCCTGCCGCGAACTGGGGCGAGCGAACTGGGGCGAGCATTGGGCATGCGAAATGGATCAACCGAGCACTTCGCGAAGCCTCGCCAGCACGCGAAACTTGGCTTGTCGCACGCCGGCTTCGCTGATGCCAACCTCTTTGGCAACGTCCCTGGCCGATTTTCCTTCAATCGTGAACTGCCAGAAGGCATTCCAGATATGCTCCGCAAAGTCGTTTTCAACGAGCTTCAACGCGCGTCGTAGCATTGCCGATTCTTCAGATGAGTCGAGTTGCGGTTCGTCCGAAGCATCATTGGTGATCCAGTCGGGAGCGTCCTGCACACGTCGCAAGGCGTGGGTGCCGCCCTCAGCTTTCGCCGGATCGCGAGTCAATTTCTCAAAGCGATTGCGGATGACGTTTCTTGTAATCGTCCAGAGCCATCCGCGAAATGTATTGTTGGCGTCGCCGTGACTGAAGTTCTTCAATCCAGTTGAGACTCGTCCAAAAACATCCTGAATGATGTCTTCTGCATCGTGCTGCTTGAGATTTGCCTTTCGGGCCCAGCTGTATACCAACGGGGCGTAAATTTCACACAACGACTCCCATGCGTCCGAATCTTGCGCACGTACACGCTCGATCAATGATGCCGAGGTTGCTCCGTCGCTCATGTCTCAACCCTTATCGTGAATCCATTTCAAAGAAGGATTGTATCAGCAATTCAACATCGGCGGTCGGCTGTGGTTTGGCGAGTCGGTTTGCGAGGTTTGTGGCGAACACACCCGACGAACACACCCGGCGAACACACCCGGCGAGCCGGCTGCGTGAGCTGCCGGGTGTGTACCTGGGCAACCGCTGTGATACCAATTGTTATTGCGTACCCTGCCCCGCTGCAATTGGGACCGCAGAGCAAAGTAGTGCGTCTTCGATGGCGAACCGTCACTAACATCTGGCGAGCCGGCTGCGTGAGCTGCCGGGTGTGTACCTGGGCAATCGCTGCGAAACCAATTGTTATTGCGTACCCTGCCCCGCTGCAATTGGAATGCAGAGCAAAGTCGTGCGATTCTTCTATGGCGAACCGTCATCACACCCGG
>CALHZT010000257.1 GCA_938040995.1 uncultured Pirellulaceae bacterium
GATCTTCCTCCGTCTTTCCCGCGCAGGCGGGAATCCATTGAATCGGATTGGCTTTTTGATGAAGGGAAAGACATTGAGCGTTCATACGCTTCGAGTGGGTCCCCGCGTTCGCGGGGAAGACGGCCATAGGCCGTCAATTGAGATTACACTCGACGGAATCAGTGTCGTCATGAACGGAGATTCGACACTAACTGATCGAACGATCCTTAGCTGCTTTTGTTAAGCTTCGCCAGCGCGAGTTCTGCTGCGTTCTGCTCCGCTTCTTTTTTGCTGCGCCCCCAAGCCGGATCGAAGACCATGTCTCCTATTCGAGCTGCAACCCGGAACGTTTTGTTATGATCCGGTCCCGACTCTTCCACGAGAAAGTAAGTCGGCGTCTTTGAGTATTCGCGCTGAGCAAGGTGTTGCAGGTCGGACTTATAATTCTCGCCGGCATTTCCCTCGGCAACCGGTGCGATGCGTGGTTCGAAGTGTGTGCCGATGAATCTCCGCGCCTCTTCCATCCCGCCATCAATGTAAATCGCGGCAATCAGCGACTCGACCACATCGGCCAGTAGCGACGGAGGCACCGACGGGCTGTTGGTCATTCCTTTGCCGAGAAAAAGGAATTTCTGCAGTCCCAATTCCTTGCTCAGATCGGCGCAAGTCGCCCTGCTAACGACAACGGATTTGATTCTTGTCAGTTCGCCTTCGAGGATATCTTCATACTTGTTAAATAGTGTTTCACAAACGATCATCCCAAGGATCGCATCACCCAGAAACTCCAGTCGCTCATTCGACCGCAGGCGAGTTGAGGCTCCCGACGCGTGCGTTAACGCACTCAACAGGAGCGTACGATCTGAAAAGGAGTAGTCGATGCACTCTTCGCACTGAGCAAGAAGCTCTTCCACGTGCGGATCAAATGAAGCTTTAACCATAGAATTCCCGGCACCAACATCACGAAACAAGAGTCGTCATGTTAAAATTTGCGTCAAACCGATTCGCGGGTTGGCCGGGACGGTCTTCGGATACCGTTTACAGTCCTGAACAACCACAGCCGCGATCGTCAAAATCAACTTGTATAATACAGCGTAGACTGGCCAAAAATCGTTGTCAAACGAATGACACGGATTCAAATACTGCGGCAAGCCCCAGGGTAGCCTCCGGCGCAAGTCTGCAAGAAAGCCACTTCTCTGTGGTGGACACCCAAAACCCCGCAATCCGCGCGACCGTTCTGACCAACACCCAAAAAGCACAAATGCCCGCTTCGGTTTCTTACCGACCGATATAATCGGTGGACGCATCCCGATAGCGGAAAATGGCCCGCATTTTTTCGAATCAAAAGGAGACACCATTGAGCTACTCGCAGGCGATCGCCGCTCCAATTGCCCTGCTGATCTTTGTAGCAATGGCGGGCCTACCAGCCAGTTACTCGGTCGCGCAAGCTCCACTGGATGAAAGCGTGGAAGCGGCAGAGGACACATTGGAATTTGAGAAGAATCCCGATTCCAGCGAGGAAGATCAGGCTTCCGAGGATGACGAAGCGTTAGCCAAAGTCGCTATCAACCAGGCCAAGGCGTTATCCATGGCGTTTCGCCAGGCCGCCAGGACGGCTGGACCTTCCGTGGTCACCATCGTGACACAAGTCGACAAGTACACTTCTTACTCGGATGGCATCAACGCCCCTTACGAGAGGCTTGTCCCGGAAGATACGAGTATTGGTTCCGGGCTGATCATTCACAAATCCGGTATCGTGCTTACCAACAGTCATGTTCTGGAGGACGCCGACCGCGTTATCGTGCGTACTGCTGACGGTCGTGAATTTCAGACATTCGATATTCGCCGCGACAAGAAAAGTGACGTCGCCATCCTCCGAGTCAAAGATCCTCCGAAACTCAAACCGGCGATCCTTGGCAATTCGGACCAGGTCGCTGTTGGAGACTGGGTAATTGCGATTGGCAATCCGTTCGAATTCGACACCACGGTCAGTGCGGGAATTATCAGTGGCAAGAATCGGCTGCTGGACAAGATTCAGCGCGGGAAGCTTTTGCAGACTGACGCGGCGATCAATCCCGGCAACTCCGGCGGCCCTTTGGTCAACCTTGAGGGCAAAGTCATCGGGATCAACACGGCCATTGCGAGTAGCAGCGGTGGCTATCAAGGCGTGGGGTTCGCCATTCCCATCAACAATGCGCGTTGGGTCGTCAATCAGCTTGCGAAGCACGGAGTCGTTCGACGCGGCTACCTCGGTGTGACTTGCAAACCATTCACGCCGGCAGATGCGGCCAAAGCCAGTTTTTCGTCCGTCGCTGGTGTTCTTGTAACGGCAGTCAGACCGGCGACTCCCGCCGAACGCGGTGGAATTCGATTGAACGATGTGATCGTCGAGTTTGCCGGTATGAGAATTCGTGACCAACGCGACTTGCAAAGCGTCGTTGAAAAAAAGCCCGTTGGATCGACTCAGACTGTCAAGATCGTTCGCAATGGTCAGACGGAGCGGTTGAACATTGTGGTTGACCAGCTTCGCAATTAAGCGAATTCGGTTGCGGTTTGCGTCTTTGAGGCGATTTCGTCACACTTTAGCGTCGCGTTGTACGCTGTCTTTCGAGTAACCGTTCACGGACATTGATGTTTCCAGTGGTTCGAGAGGGTCAGGCACAGATTTCCGGCGTTTGTCCGCAAAACGAAATAAGTTAGTTTACCGCCGAAAAATTGAGCCAGCCCCTTGCCCGCGTGAACGGTTACCTTTTCGATTACTTGCATTGGTCAGTTCAGAAGGAACTCAGCATGGCAATTCAGTTTTCCTGTCCTCACTGTCAGGTCGTAACATCAGTCGACGAAAAGTACGCAGGAAGCACCGGGCCATGCCGGGAGTGCGGTAAAGTCATTGCGATCCCAGCCGGGGCAGGGCAGGTGACTTTTCAACCGGCGGAGGCTACCAAGAAAGGGTGCAGTGGGGTTGCTATCGCCCTTGGCGTCGTTCTCGGCCTCATACTTCTCATCGTGCCAATCCTTATTGCATTGTTATTGCCGGCAGTTCAGGCGGCTCGGGAAGCTGCCCGACGCTCGAGTTGCACAAACAACGAGCGACAGATTGCGCTGGCGATGTTGAACTACGAATCAGCGAATGGCCATTTTCCGCCAGCCTATTCAACAGACGAGGACGGGAATCCCTTACTGAGCTGGCGAGTCCTCATTCTTCCATACATTGGCGAGCAGTCGCTGTACAACCAGTTTGATTTGACACAGCCGTGGGACAGCGAGACGAACTTGGCTGCTTCTGCGAACATGCCGATCGCTTATGGATGCCCATCTTCAGCTTCACCGGGTGCCGGTAATACGAACTACGTTGTCGTCGCCGATGAGGGAACTTTGTTCCCGCCAGGCGGAACTGGCACGAAGATCATGGAAGTTGTTGACGGGACGTCGAATACGATTTGCATCATCGAGACGAGCACCGGTGTCCCCTGGGCGGCACCAGAGGACATCTCAATCGCCGAGTTGCAGAATCTGACTTCTGATCATTCCGGCAACATGACGAACGCAGCCTATGTCGACGGCCACGTACAGTCTCAGCCCAATGTGACTCCATCGCAGGTCATCATCAACGACGGTCAGTAGAGATGCTGGGCGTTTTGGGCGTTGATTAATGGAACCCAAATGCTCGCCAAGGCTGATCGCCGGTCCCTGCCGGGTTACCATGTCTGGCTCTGGCAGGCGTTGGGCAGATTGTCCCTGGCAACTGCCAACGTGCGCGAACAAGATATTCCCGTAAGTGTCGAGCATCGGTATACGGCCCTTGGGTGATTTCTTATCATTTACCGCTCGTTGATGCGCCTTATTTTATCAGTCGGGATTGCCCCGCAAGTTTCTGTTGCTGCCCTTGCAAGTCGGGGAAATTGTCATGGTCAATCCGCTTTACCTGCCAGAACTGCGCGAGATGATCGCGGAGAATAACGCGGACCAACTTCGTGAGTTTTGCGAAGCGTTGCATCCGGCGCGAACCGCTGACTTTATGGAGGGGCTCGATCCGCAGGAAGCGTGGTTGGTGCTGTCCCATACGGACGAGCAGAATCGAGTCGCGATTTTCAACTATTTCGATCCGACTTTGCAGGTACGCATGATCGAGACCCTGGAGCGGAAAGAGGTTGCTGGCCTGATCTCCGAATTGGCTCCTGACGATCGAGTCGACTTGCTGAACGACGTGGACGAAGCCGTTGTTGAGGAATTGCTTCCGCTGCTTCCGACGGAAGAGCGACGGGACATTTTGCATCTTAGTTCGTACCCCGAGGGTACCGCTGGCGCCGTGATGACGACGGACGTCGCCAAGCTTGCCGAGTCGCTGACGGTTCGTGAAGCCATCGAGCAGTTGCAACAACAATCGGCGGAACTCGAAACAATCTACTACTTGTACGTCGTTGACGAGCAGGACCACCTTCGCGGCCTGGTTTCGGCTCGTCAGATTCTCTCAGCGATTCGCCGACCGGAAACGCGACTGAATGAGATCATGGAAACGGGCCTGGTAACGGCTGAAGTCGACGATGATCAGGAAGAAGTCGCGCAAAAGGTGGCTCGCTACGATTTGCTGGCGATTCCAGTCGTCGATCTTGAGCGGAAGATGCTCGGCATCATTACGTACGATGATGTCATTGACGTGATGGTGGAAGAAGCCACCGAAGACGCCTATCGAAGTGCCGCGGTGGAACCGCTCGAGGACAGCTACCTCGCGACTTCGGTGATGACGCTGGTGTGGAAACGTGGAGTCTGGCTGATCGTACTTTTCGTTGCCGCACTCGCCACCGCTTATGTGTTGGCTCACTACGAAACGTATCTCGAACGACCTGGATGGCAGTGGCTGATCTGGTTCATTCCGCTGGTGATTTCGAGCGGCGGCAACGCGGGGAATCAGTCGGCGACGTTGGTGATCAAGGCGCTAACCAACGAGGAGATTGAAACGCATGACTGGCTGCGAGTCGTAAGACGGGAAGTGCTTACCAGCCTCGTGCTTGGGATTTTCCTGGGGCTTTGCGGCCTGTTGGCTGGACTGGCGATGACTCCCGAAGCCAGAACGATTGGCGGCATGTGGGTACTTCCCACTACGATCATTTCGGTCGTCATGGTGGGCAGCATCGTCGGGTCGGTGTTGCCGCTTGCTTTTGAAAAGATCGGCCTCGATCCCGCATTGATGAGCAACCCGTTTGTGGCGGGGATCATCGATATCGTCGGGATCGTGATCTTCCTGAATGTGGCGTGGGTGCTGCTTTAGAGCGTTTCACAATCCCGTAGCATGGAATTCCGATCGTTTCCGATCGCTTTCAGTGTTCGCGTCCATTCACTTTTCTCGTTTCCTGGTCCGTGCATGTTTCTGACGGACGTGGTGAACCGCGAAAGACGCGAAAGAAACGAAATATGTTACGATTTTGCCTCTACAAAACGGTGTAGCGAGAGCAGGGTAGTTTGGCTGCAGGTCGCTTTTCTTAAGCTTCGATCTCGGATTGCCCGAGATAGAGTTGCAATACCTGACTTTGAACTTTGATCGCACGCACAAGGATCCAGATTTGATCCTTTGAGAACTTTGCCGGATCTGACGCAGCAAGCTCTTCGAGCTCTTGAGTCATCGCGGCATGCTGGTCCGTTGCGAATTGATGTCGCAACACGGCTTCGCGGCAAGCCTGCTCCAGCCGATCTTCATCAACCAACTCGTCGGCATTATCCGTCGAGTTAAGCAGCACGAGGCAAAGCCTCGCGATATCGGTAGTCTCGCACTTTGGGTGTCGCTCTTTGAGAGCTGTCGCCAATTCCTGAACGTTCATCTTGTTGTTTTTCTCTACTTCGTTACCAACAAGGTCAAACGACAGGGAGACTCGTTTGCCAAGCTTCAACTACGGGCCGTTCCCGCAGACGGAAAACCCTAGCTCGTGTTGGAACCTGACAGCCAGAAATCGGGGTAGTTTCCTGATCTTTCAGGGATGATGCGGAGGAACAACACCCGCGGCGTAGAAGAACTGTTTTGCCAATTCCAGCCCTCTTTCTTCGACGTTGAAACACTTTTCCGCCCGGCGGCGAGCGGCCCGCCCAAGCAACTTGCGCCGGGGCGGTTCCAAAAGTAGCGGTCGCACGGCTGAAGCCAGGCGATCTCCCGCCCCCCCGGGTGGCAGCGTAGCCACGACGGATGCCATGGAGTCATCCGGGAAAATCTCTCGCGTTCCACCGACATCCGTTGCCACGATCGCCAGCCCGGCGGCAGCCGCTTCCAGTAACACTCTTCCGAGCGGTTCTTGTCGAGCCGTGTGAACGAGCAAATCGGCTTGTTGAAGTACCAGCGGGACGTCGCGTCGCCGGCCAAGAAAATGAACCCGGCCATGCAATTGCGGTACATCTGCAAGTCGCCGAAGGCTGGCTTCATATTCAACGGCCTCCTGTTTCGTCGAGTGCCTTTCCCCGATTACCAACCAATGACAGCCCGGTATCTCATCCGCCAGGATGGCTGCGCACTCCAGAAACAAATGAGTCGCTTTTCGCAAGCCAAGCTGCCCGATACTGAGAACGAGGGTACTCTGTTCAGCGATTCCAAGTTCCGACCGAATCGAAGTTATCCCTGCATCGCCACAAAAGGCGCCGAGATTTACGCCGTTGTACTGGACATGCATTTGCTTTGCGTTCATACCTGCTGCGACGTGAAAATCTTTCACTGCGGCGGAAACACAAAGAATGCGATCACAACAGTTGATATCGTCGATCGCTTTTCGACTGAGGCGCAGGATATCGCGAAGATGCCCCACTGAGGGAATGCCCAGCTCTTTCGCGACTGGGCCCATAATTCTTGACATCGAAAGGCTGTTCGCGTGAACGAGATCCGGCTGAACCTCATGAAGAACCGTTGCCAGTTGCTGTCGCAACACTTCAAGTGGCAAACGCGTGCCATCTTCTGCCCGCACTCGAAATGGAATATGCGTTAGCTTTTCAGATTCCAGCCGCGATGCAAGGTCACCCGTTTCCGGCCCAAGACATTCAAGCCGGATTCCCAACGCCTGAAGAAACGGCACCATGGAAAAAAAAGAATACTCGCCTCCATTGAGAGACGGGTATTCGAAAAGCACAAGTGCCTGAAGCAATTTGACGATATCCGCAACGACTAGCGATTGGCTGCGTAAGAGCGATAGACATCCTTCGCCGTTGGCGGAGTCAGTTTTGCCGGCCGATTGGCTGCCCGCATCGCACGTCGTTGAGCCAGCCTTTCGTCTGAGCGAGCCCGGTTTGACCGTCGCACATTCATGTCGGCTGATTTTTGAATACGTGGATAGCGATAGAACGCGGCATTCTGCTGAGCCATCGAGCTGCCGTACCCGCTCGTGCCAAACGGAGTCGAAAACGACTCGTTGCCAGATAGCGGGCCGGTTGCGGCTCGCGACTGACTGCTTCTACGGCCAGCCGAGGAAAACGGGCTGAAGGAATTGTTCACGATCCTCGTGTTCGAAAAGCTGTCACCACCAGAACTGCCGCCGCCAAAACTGTCGCCGCTAAAGCTTTGACTGGCAGAGCCCGACTGAAACGCTGAACTGGACGACACGAGAGCAGAACCAGGACTCTCACATTGCCCGACTACCGAAGAGGCCAAAGCCCCTACTACCAAAGCGGCCAGGCCAGCAACGACACCGACTCGATCAATTCTTACCATTTCAAACTCCGTTTTCTCTGCTCTGTTCAGGGGACCGTGATTGTTGCTTGCTTTCGTCGACGGCGAAAAGAACTCGCCCGTGGCAATTATCGACATTCCAGCCACCGGTGCAACAGAAACCGGCTTTTGCCGCATTTATTGGCACGAAGACACCGATCAGGCAACCGCTGGCTCGAGCAGCCCATAATCGGACAACGTCTTGTAAAGTCGCTTACCTTCAATTTCGTCCAGCTCGGTCATCGGCAAACGCAACTCACCCGAGTCGCGACCGACGAACTTCATCGCTGCCTTGATCGGAATGGGATTCGTCGCCAACCCGAGCATGTCACGACACAAAGGAAACAGTCGATGATGACACGCGATTGCGTCGGCGATCCGCCCTTCGCTCCAGGCCGTTACCAGCTCGATCATGTCTCGCGGCACAAGGTTCCCAACGACAGACACAACCCCTTCGCCACCGATGGAAAGAAGCGGTAACGTCAAACTGTCATCACCACTCAATACCGTCAGGTCCGTCGCGGCCACAATTTGAGAAGCCTGATCCAGGGACCCGGTGGCTTCTTTCACCATCGTAATGTTCTTCAACTCGGCCAGGCGGCAGATCGTTTCCGGTTCGATATTCTTACCGCTGCGTCCCGGAATGTTGTAGACGCAAATTGGTAAGTCGACTTCTTCTGCGATTGCACGAAAATGCTCGTAGAACCCACGCTGTGTTGGCTTGTTGTAATAAGGTGCGACCTGCAGGGATGCGTCTGCGCCTTCTTTGGCAGCCCACTTCGTCAGCCGGAGCGCCTCGGCGGTACTGTTCGACCCCGTACCGGCCATCACCTTTACCCGGCCTGCAGCGGTTTGCACGACTTCGGAGACCACCTTCTCATGCTCATCATGCGAAAGCGTCGGACTCTCTCCGGTTGTTCCAACGGGTACGAGACAGGTGATGCCCGATTCAATCTGAAATTCGACTTGTTCACGCAATCGCGCGTAGTCAACGTTTCCATCTTTGAACGGAGTCACGATGGCAACAGAGAGACCGGCGTAGTCAGATCCTTTTCGCTTCTTTTCCATTTTCATATCCCGCAATGGCGGACCTTTGCATCATGCTGACAAAACTGTTTCACGAAGCCATCAGTATATTGCTTTCACAGCTCTGTTGCAGTGCGGCGTCCAATATTCTGGATCACAGGATACAGAAACAGGAATACACAGGAAAACACACCGGTGACCGCCTTGCTCGGAGCCAGACTAACGGATCTCCGCTCGTACCTTGCGACCTCCCTCAGAAAAAATCAGCCCAAAACTCGAGAGCACACGCGAGGATTTTCACGGTATTCATGCAGCAAAGCCGGCTTTCGTCGAAAACCGGCTTTGAGAATATGACTCTTGTAGATGCTCTAGAAATTGTGCGTCAAGCCAAGTGTGAATGCCTGAAGCAGCATTTCTCCCGTCTTGTCGAACGTGCGCCGAGGGAGAGGATCTGACAAGGAAGGATTAGCACCAAGTGTGGTGCCATCGAATCCAACCGTCATGAAGTTATCCGGACGGAAGACATCGTCAAGAAAGAGAAACGTGTAGCCAATTGTAATTTGCGTATTCCTTGCGACGCAGTATCCAAGACTGGCCCGGAACTGAGGCATCACGGCAAACTCATTGTCTTCGAGCCGCCCAATATCCTCAGGACGAACAAGGAAGCCGCCTGGATAAATGGTCTCCGCATTCGGTGGCGTGAAGTACGTTGAGGACCCGTCCAGTGTTGCGGACTTTCGCAATCCACCGAAAGCCAGGGTCCCTCCGACTTCGGCAGTCAAACGCCCGCGACGACGCATGAGAATACCGCCGATCTCCAGACCGTGGAACTCATTGCTGGTATCAATTGTATCTCGCAACGCAATGGTCGAACCAGGCACAATCGTTGGGCCATAAGGCGAAAGAACTTCACGAGACCGAAACGCCTCATCAAACTCGAGGAAGCGGTAACCGGCAGTCATGTCGAAACGACAACTGTCGGCTGAGCATCCATCGCCACAGCATTTGACGTTCCAACGGAACGCAGGGCTTGCTGAAATGATCGAACCCGAAGTGTTGGCAATGAACTGACCGTTGGTCAATCCGGCCATCGCAATTACCTGCCCATCGGGCATGGGCGTACCACCGGCCGTGTTCGTGAACGGCCGCGAGAGTATCTCATCACCGAACGAACTGACGTTGATGTCTTCGTTGTCGTTGCCAAATCCAAATACATCGAACTGAATACTGTATCGGCGGCATTCATCTAACCACAAACCACTCGTAATTCGACCGCCGATGCGCACGTCCTGGCCGAAACGGTAGCCTCCATACAATACAGAGGTGGAAGGATCGGAAAGATCACCAACGGCGTCCACTGGCGTGCCGCGTGGATTCGACGTCAGGAAGGCAGGCGTATCGTAACCACGAAGCCATCCGAACAGGACTTCCGTTCGCAACCACAACCGCGAGCCGCAGTTTGGGCCACAAAGACTTCCACAACAACTTTCTCGCGAACCAAAACCGCCAGGCATGGCGGGCATTTTCGGCCCTTTGCTGCAATCGTAGTTCGCCCATACATCCGTGGGTGCACAAGTTTGTTGTGTCGCGCCTGTGCTCCAGAAATCTGCATTCGTGGGCTGTTGAGGTGGTGGAACAAAAAGCGCAGTCGGTTGTTGAATGGCAGGCGGCATCACTGAGGTCTGTGACATTGGCGGAACGATCGGGCCACTGGTGCCGCAACCGCATCCACTCGAACAACCGCCCGAAGAGCAACCGCCTGAAGAGCAACCGCAACCACCACTCATCGCAGGCGCGCCGACCGGCATTTGCGTGGACATGATGGAACCACCCGGATAGGTGACTGGCCCCGTCATTGGGCCCACCATCATTCCGCGAGGGCCTTCCCCTTGCATCACACCATCGGCAGGCCGATAGCTATTCGCCGGCCCCTGCATCGGCGCTTCGATCGTATGCCCCTGTATCGACTGGGCTACGTTCGCGCCCGTCATCGGCAGCGACAATGGGCCTGTCGGTGACATCGAGCTCGTTGGAGGCACCATGCCTTGCGGTCGTTGAACGCCATTGAATTGTCCGAAGTGTCCGAACTGACCGAAGTCACCAAACTGATTCGGGATGGCGGGCGATGCCGATGCACCGTTGTGCGACGTTGGAACTACAGCAGACCCGACGTTTTGTTGCTGGGCCTGCGACTGAAGAAAATTCGCTTGCTGCGCGGATTGCAGTTGCTGTGTCATCTGGGACACTTCCTGCATCTCGCCTTTAAGCTGACTATCCAGCTTCTGGAATGCACCCTGGTTGGGGTTAGCCACCTGACTGGCGACTTGAGCCGCAAAGTTCTGCATCGCCTGCGAATTGCCAGTCGGTGCCGCTGGTGCTCCACCAGCCCACTGCGGAATCAGCAATGGAAACTGATTTTCACCCTGAGCCAAAACGGTGTTCGACGTCGTCAAGGCGAAAGCCAGAACTGCGACGTATCCGAGTATTCGTTGCTTAATCACCTTGCACAATCCCTTATGCGTTAGAGCTATCTTCAAGCTCGCTAACCACAAAAAGTCTGTCTCGACGAATTCGAGCACTGAGCCGCACTATGCCGCTAGCAACTCACCGAGTTCGATCACAGACTTTGCCCTAAGCGTTTGATCGTCGTCACCCCATGTCAGGATGAGCGCAAAACCGAAAAAACAGCTATTCCTTACGAAATCGGCAAAGTCCAATAGCATAGGGGGTGCGCATCACGTGCCAACGAACTGTCGATGACTGCACGGCAAGAGGGCGGCGAGAGGGCGCTTTAGATGAGCGACTTCATCTCCCGCACGGCTTGCTGGATACCCACAAAGACCGCACGCGAAATAATGCTATGGCCGATGTTGAGTTCGCACATT
The DNA here is from genome assembly GCA_938040995.1 of uncultured Pirellulaceae bacterium. GTDB lineage: Bacteria > Planctomycetota > Planctomycetia > Pirellulales > Pirellulaceae > CALHZT01. The sequence continues at coordinate 11,566 of CALHZT010000257.1, forward strand.
CCTTCAATCGCTGCAACGGGCTTCACGTTGTGATAGTTCAGCCCGTGGCCTGCATGCAACGTCATACCAAAGCCGCGAATTTGACTCGCGCATTCCACGAGGCGATTCAATTCTGCATCGCGAGCCGCACCTTTCGCCAACGCGTACATCCCTGTATGCAGTTCCACCGCTTCGACTCCCAGTTCGTTCGCCAACGAGATCTGTGCCGGCTCAGGATCCAGAAACAGGCTGACGACGATTCCTGCACCTTGCAGTTTCTGAATGGCGGCCGCTACCACAGCACGGTTCGAAACGACATCCAGACCGCCTTCGGTCGTGACCTCTTCACGCTTCTCCGGAACCAACGTCGCCTGCTCTGGTCTGACTTCACAGGCGATCTCGAGCACCGCTTCATCAGTCGCGAGTTCGAGATTCATTGGAACGCTGACAGTTTCCTTCATCACGCGTACATCGCGATCCTGAATGTGGCGGCGATCTTCGCGCAAGTGCAGCGTAATTCCATCTGCACCGCCCAGTTCTGCCAGTGCAGCCGCCCAAACCGGATCCGGCTCGTAAGTCTTGCGAGCTTGCCGAACCGTCGCCACGTGATCAATATTTACGCCAAGGATCGCCATTGCATCCTCCTGTTGAGACTTTGAATTTAGCGAGCCTCCAGTTTACGGCAACGGCGTCCCGACCGCATCAACCCGCCTGACCTGGAACATCCGACGCCCGATATTCCGACGCTAAACCATGGTTCGGCGGCCCGTAAGGTTCATGTTCTCCGGCTCAACCAACGTACGTTATGCAAAAACGCAAAGGGGCCCGACTAAGGCGAAAGGCGAGTGGGAATCAATAAGACATCGTTGGCCGTAGCGGCTCAAGAACGCAAGTTGGTAAATTTGTAACCGTTCACGCGGGCAAAGGTCTGGCTCAATTTTTCGGCGGCAAACGGACTTAGGATCGTTCGAGAAATTACTGCCTGATCTTCCTCCGTCTTTCCCGCGCAGGCGGGAATCCATTGAATCGGATTGGCTTTTTGATGCCGGGAAAGACGTTGAGCGTCAATACGCTTCGAGTGGATCCCGCGTTCGCGGGGAAGACGGCCATAGGCCGTCAATTGAGTCGTCATGAGCGGAGATTTGACACTAATTGATCGAACGATTCTTATTTCGCTTTGCGGACAAACCCCGAAAATTTGTGCCTGACTCTCGAACCATCTCGTACCCGGGGAAACGTCAATATCCGAGAGCGGTTACCATTCGGTACACCTTCGCTTGTTAGTCAATCTTCGTTGGTTCGCCTCTTTCTCCTTCAGTGTCCGCGTTCATTCGCGTTCATTCGCGTTCATTCGCGTCCATTCGCGTCCATTCGCGTCCATTCGCGTCCATCGCGGTTCTCGTTTCCTGGTTGCCGGTCGTGCATGTTTCTGGCGGACATGGTGAACCGCGAAAGACGCGAAAGAAACGAAAGAAGTAAATTTTTATCCGCCGCTCGCCTAAACATCTCTAATAGCCGGCAGCTTGACCGTCTTTGCGAGATTCGGAAGCGCCGAGGTAGACGTCGTTCGCCGCGTCATATTTGATGCCCTGATAGCCACCAAACGAACCGTTGTTGTATCCGACGCGGTGGCCACGCCCCAACAATGCGCGAATGACGTTATAGTCGAATCCGGTTTCCAGCGAGACCTCGCCTCCGTCCGCCATGACCTCTCCCGTTGGCTGGGACGATCCCTGATGCAAAATCCGTGGCGCATCACCGGCTTCCTGAACGTTCATCCCAAAATCGACAATGTTCATCATGATTTGCACGTGACCCTGCGGCTGAGTCGCACCGCCCATGACGCCAAAGCTCATGAATGGCTTACCACCCTTCGTCACAAAAGCCGGAATGATGGTATGGAACGGTCTCTTTCCCGGTTCGTACGAGTTCGGTCGCCCTGGCGTCATGTCAAACAGCTCGCCACGATCCTGCAGGCAAAAACCAAGTCCGTCGGGACACATTCCCGATCCCATCCCGCGGTAGTTGCTTTGAATCAGCGAAACCATGTTGCGATCTTTGTCGGCGACCGTGAGATAAATCGTGTCGCCATCCACCGGCCCCGCATCGTATCGCTTGGCTGCAGTCTTCCCAATCAGCTTGCGGCGTTGTTCGGCGTAACCTTTGGAAACCAGCGACTCAACCGGTACCTTCGCGAATTCCATATCCGCATAGAACTTCGCACGATCTTCAAACGCGAGCTTTTTCGCTTCGACAAAATGATGGACATGATCCGCACTGCCAAAACCCATCGCGGCGATATCAAAGCCCTCGAGAATGCCAAGCATTTGCAGCGCCGCAATGCCCTGACCGTTCGGCGGCAATTCCCATAACTGATACCCACGATAGTCAACGGAAACTGGCTCGACCCATTCCGAACGATGAGTCGCCAGATCCTCGTAAGACAGGTAGCCGTCGTTTTCACTCATAAACTTGTCGATCGTCCGCGCAATGTCGCCTTTGTAAAACGCATCGCGACCACCGCTGGCGAGCTTTGACAGGGTTTTTGCCAGTCGCTGGTTCCTGAAAATCTCGCCTTTTCGCGGTGCTTCGCCGTCGACGAGAAACGTTTCCGCAAAACCGGGGTACTTCGATAATGACTTGCTGCGACCCCAGTAGTGTGCAATCAGTTCGGATACTGGAAAGCCATCATTGGCGTACCCGATCGCTGGCGCAAGAACTTCCTTCATCGGCAATCTGCCGAATTTCCCATGGAGCTCGAACCAGCCATCAACGCACCCGGGCACCGAAACGGGCAGGGGGCCGTGAGCCGGTATCTTCTTTCCATCGCCAATGATGGTTTTGAGCTTCTCAAATGTAAGGCTCTTGGGTGAGCGACCGCTGGCGTTCAAGCCATAGATTTTGTTCTCTTCGGCGGACCAGACGATCGCAAACAGATCGCCGCCGATCCCGTTACCCGTTGGCTCCATCAGACCAAGCGCCGCATTTGCCGCTATGGCGGCGTCCACCGCGCTGCCACCACTTTTCAGAATGTCGAGGGCAATTTGAGTGGCCAACGGTTGGCTTGTGGCCGCCATGCCGGTTCTCGCGATGACTTCGCTACGTGTCGCGAATTGTTCACCCGTGATTCGATTTTGTGCGGTTGCCGGCGTAAAACAGTGGAGCGACACGATGATTGCCACCAGTTGCGCGCAAGGCGAACAAAAAGACCGGATGGTTCTATGGTTGATACGTATCATCTTTCAATTCTTCAGTTCGAATCCTGCTGGACTGGCACGACGGACACACTGGCGCCGGAATTTTCAATCTCCACGACGGATGCTGTCCAGCCATTTGCGATGTCCATGCCGACGAGTTTCGCCACAGCGGTCTCTGCTGTTTCTTGCGACTGGGCAAATCCAAAAATGGTTGGCCCCCACGAACTTTGACCGGGTCCGTGGATAGAATTTTCACGCAGCCATTCGACGAGCGCTTCGGCTTCGCGGCTGGCGAACGGACCGCCTTGTAACGCTTCAAAGCAACCGCCTGCCAGTAGACCGTACTCATAAACTGCGGCTCCAAATGATTCGAGGTCGCCCGATTTTGCGGCGGGAACGATTCGATCCATGAGGAGCGCGGTCATTGCCAACGTCGTAGCGGCAGGCATCGACGGCAATTCGCCAGCGAAGGCGCGTTGTTCCGCATCGCCTGACAGTCCAGCATCGTTGCAACGCTGCAACACGACGACTCGCCATTGCTCTGGCAACGCGCACCGGGTTTCCAATTCGCCAAGCCGGCCGTCGGGCAACCGGCCGTTTTCCGCAATGAATCCGCCGCTGCCAAACCCGTAGCTGCCAACGGCAGACCGACCGCCTCGCCCAACGCTCATGGCCAGCTGTTCAATCCCTTGCGACTCAACGCCGAAGAATGTTTCGAGGCCTTTGGCGACGGACAAGCCGAGTTGCGTGCCCGAGCCGAATCCTGCATGAGCCGGCATGGTATTCGATACGTGGATCGAGCAATTGAGCGGCGTGGTGACGCTGTTGGCCGCTGCCCATTTCGCTGCGAATTCTGCGATACGTCGGACATTGGGCCCAGTGACGGCGAAGTCATCGTTCGGCGAAACGGACAGTTCGACTCGCGGAGATTTGATCATGACACCCGCGCCACCGTATTGCCGGCCTGTGGGTTGCCCAAACGCAAGCAAACCAAAGTGCAGTCTTGCTGCGGCGGAGATGTGAACGGTGCGAAGCATGGTGCCCATTATCAAGCGTGAGCACGCCGGGCACAACAACGGGCACGATTGAAATTTGCCTGTGCCAGCAAACACGAAAATGCGACGGAACGCGTTCCGCTACTCCATCTACTCGATCTACTCTTGTTTGCTGCCGCTTCGGGCCAACGTGCTGCTCACATACTCATCCAGCAATTCAAACGCTTCGTGCTCAGCCGGACCGCCGGTCTTTTCAACCAGCACTCTCAGAGATTCGATTCCGCTCACGATTTCTGCGTCTGAAATAATGCCGACTCGAGTCGCGAGGATGGCAGCTTCGAGCACAGCGTGCTTCGCACGGTTAAATCCCCAAAAGTCGCGAATTCGACCTCGTTCCACAATTTGACATTCGATCGTCGTTCGCTCTTCCGCATCGTTCAGGCGTTTCACCTCGAACTCGTACCAACGGCAGGCCTCGGCAAGCACAAAACCATCTATCAGGTTGGCTGGCCTGGACGGTGGCGAGTCGATGAGCTTCCCAACGGCGGCTTTGGCGATGAGCAATACATCATCGGTGACGTGAAGCACTCCGACCCCAGTTCGCTTGAGGTTCCTATAAGTCGTCGAAGCCTGAAACGGGCGGAGCACGAATTCTTCAAGGCACTGCCCTGATGAAACCGCATCAAACTTCGGCCCCATCGGCGACACATTCATCGACTGGTCCGGATTCGTTGTCGTTACAACGCCTTCGAGGATCATCTGGCGACTCCAACCACGATTCTAAAACGTTACCGGGCGTTCTGGCCAGGTATCAACATCCGCACGATCATCTGCAACCCGCTTTTCCGATGCAAAATCGGGCGTGGCCGCCGCTTCCAGGTTCGCAGCACCCAAGAAATTCGCAAGCAGTTCGAATCCCACTTCTGTCAAAATGGATTCCGGATGAAACTGCCAGCCGAAAATTGGCAGCTCGCGATGACGCACGGCCATCACCGTCCCATCTTCGGTGCGTGCGCTGACAACGAGGCAGTCTGGAACCGTGTCAGGCTCGACAATCAGCGAATGGTAGCGTCCAACGCTGCAGGGGCTTGGCAGCCCCTGAAACTCACAAAGCCCGTCGTGAAAAATGCGACTGGAACGGCCGTGCATCGGAGACGACGATCGTACGATCTTGGCGCCCAGCGCCTGCGCAATCGCTTGATGCCCAAGGCAGATGCCGAGCATTGGCAGTCGCGAGTGATACCGCTCAATCAACTCAAGCGAACAACCGGCTTCGTCAGGCGAACACGGGCCTGGCGAGATGACGATGGCGCTGATTTCCCCTTGATCAATCGGGGTGCAATCGACCGCATCATTCCGGACCACCAGCGTTTCCTGACCGAGCAATCGCAGGTACCGCGCGAGGTTGTGTGCAAAGCTGTCGTAGTTATCAACCAGAAGGATCATCCGGCGTCCTCCGGCGATTCGCCTTCTGTCGATTCACCTTCTGTCGATTCGCGGACGGCGGCGAGCAACCCGGCGGCTTTGTGCCACGTCTCTTCGTATTCTGCAAGCGGCACCGAGTCGGCAACGATTCCACCGCCGACTGGCATCTGCCACCATCCGCCCGCCGCAGTAATCGTCCGAATGAGAATGTTCAGATCCGCATCGCCGTTCCAGTTGATGTAGCCCATGCTTCCGCAATACGGCCCTCGCGCGACGCCTTCGAGCTCGGTAATAATCTCCATCGCGCGGATCTTGGGGGCTCCCGTAATGGAACCGCCCGGAAAGGTCGCGGCAAGTAAATCGACGATCGAAACGCTGTCATGCAACTCGCCTTTTACCGCGGAGACGAGGTGTTGCACGTAGCCATACGTTTCCAGTCCGCAAAGTTGACTGACATGAATCGATTCGGGTTTGCAGACTTTGGACAGATCGTTGCGAATCAAGTCAACAATCATGACATTTTCTGCGTTGTCCTTGTCGCTCGCGTGGAGATCGGCGGCTGCGTAAAGGTCAGCGATCGGTTGCTGCGTCCGCTGGCGCGTCCCTTTGATCGGACGCGACTCGACGGCACCGCTTCGAACCTCCACCAGTCGTTCGGGCGAGCAACTCGCGACTTGCCACTCACCAGCATCGAAGTAACCGGCAAAAGTGGCCGGAGCGGCGGCTCGCAATCGCAAATAGAGTTCCGCAGCGTGAGAAGTCGCCTTGGTCACCAGTCGCTGGGCGAGGTTCGCCTGAAAAATATCGCCGGCGTGGATGTATTCGATGACGCGACCGACAGCATCAAGATACTCAGCCCTGGAAAAGTTGCTATAGATAGCTGGATGCGATTCCGATTGTCGCATCGGCGACTGCAACTCGATCGGCTTGGGCGAAGAAAACGACCGTTCTTCGTCTGCCAGGTCTGCATCGTGTGCATCGTCTGGTGGTTCGCCAAGAATCCATGCGTGGAACTGCCCGGCGCGTTTGACGGCTTTTTCCCGTCGCCGGTCGATATCGGTTTCTGGAAATCCCTGAGACACGATCCAGGCCCGACTGGTTTCGTGATCAAAGGCAACGACAACGTCGTAGGCTGCCAGGCACCCGCTGCCGATCTGAAATTCGTCAACTGCTGGCCGGGGAAGCTCTTCGAATGCGTGGCCAACTTCGTAAGTCAACACTCCAGCAAGTCCGCCCTGAAAAGGCGGCAAGTCGTTACGTTCAGTCGATTGCCAGTTGTATCGGTTCAACTGCTGAACAAAGTCAGCTGCCAGATTGCCAGTCGAGTTTTCCCTTGATGCACCGACCGGTTCGCAAATCAAGTCGAAGGGATCGCAAGTCACATAGGAGAAGCGGCCGAGTGTCTGATGGCGTAGCGAACTCTCAAGAAAGACGCAGTGCGGTTTGTTACGGAGTCGCCGAAACACGGACCGCGCACAAACGTTCGTCGGCAATTCAATGACGACTGGTAGCTGTTCCACGCAGATTCCAGAGTCTCTTGATACATTGTCTAACGAACCAGTTGTCATGCCGGCATTCTAGCGAAAACCTCATTCGTCGGCTTGGGGAAATGAACACATCTTTCCGTATCCCACCGGACTATAAGTCGAGTTCATGCACGACACATTGGCGGCTGCAGCCGTCATATTGCGGATTCGCTACAAACGCCACGCCGGCCGTCTACTGACCACGAGGACAGTCATGGATGGATGCCAGGTTTTGAAACTGCTTTCCTTGCAGGTTCGAGAGGGGCAGGCACAGATTTTCGGCGTTTGTCCGCAAAGCGAAATCAGCCAGTTTGCCGCCGAAATATTGAGCCAGCCCCTTGCCCAAGTGAGCGGTTACTTCAAAAGTTTGTCCTTGAGTTCGCCTGTTGCTCTAATTTTGACATGGTATCGAAGGAAAGAGACTATCGAACGGCAGTGCTTGTCGGCGTGGTGATGTGCGCTGCCTTGAGTATTTGTTTGGTGGAAGCAGTCGAGACGGCGAGGGAAGCGGCGCGACGCATGAGCTGCTTGTGAAACCTCAAGCAAGGCATGTTGGCAGTTGCCAACTACGAATCGGCCAATGGGCACTATCCGGCGAGGACGAGCAGTAATGGATTGCATTCGTGGAGAGTCGCCGTGCTCCCATATATCGAAGAATCCTCGCTACTGCAGTCAATCGATCTCGATCTACCCTGGGATGCTAAGGCGAATGCGGAGTTGCATGAACTTGTGCCGCATGGATTCAAGTGCCACAGCCGCGAAGATGGAACACCATTCACTCAACTGTTCGCCGTTTCAGATCGTGGAGGATTCTGGACTGGCTCGACTCCCACTCGTTCCACTGATATCAAGGATTCGGGTTCCCACACGCTTGTCCTGATCGAACTGGACTTGCCCGGAGTGAACTGGATGTCACCGACGGATATTTCACTCGACGAGCTGCTTGAGTTACTGGAGAAGCATGGGCGTTTACCGTCGCCTCATCCAGCGGGAGTCCAAATGGCTTTTGCCAGCACTGCCGTGCGTTGCGTGCCTCACGAGAAGATCACAGCGGAGTACCTTCGCGCCATCGTGTCGATTGATGGAAACGAAGACACTTCCAGGTTTGAGTACTGAAGATGGTCGCCAACGGTTCGTATCGGCATCGCCCGCGTTCACCGCGGGGTAACCGTTCACGCGTAGCGACGTTTCCCCAGGTTCGAGAGGGGCAGGCACAAATTTTCGGCGTTTGTCCGCAAAGCGAAACAAGTCAGTATGCCGCCGAAAAATTGAGCCAGACCCTTGCCCGCGTGAACGGTTACGCCGCGGGCGGTACGAGTGACTTTTTACGATTCGCGGCGCTGGGAGCGACGACGACGGTTCTCGAGGTAGCGACGGGCGAAGACGCCTGCGGTCATTGCAAAGGCGGCTCCATAAGCAACGGTGCGCAACTGGGCTGGCATCCGACGTGCTGATCTCATGAGAACAGCGGCGGAAGGAAGCGTCTTTCCCATCGGTTTGGCTGCATCCATAAAGTCATCAACCTGAGTCGAATGCGCGTTGCCCGTTTTGCACCAGACGGCAAAATGCTCACAGTTGTTTTCGAATAGATGGTAGCCGGCTTCTCCCAGTCGACTGTTGGCTCGTTCGATCACCGTTTCCACGTCATCGCATTCCGCGTATTTCCGTACGACGATCGGGCGGCCTTGCGAAAATTTCTCAACCGTCGCAATCTGGATCGCGGGTTTGAGGTCTCGCGTGAGGTGGCGATTCAGTGCTTGCCACGGATGGTAGTTGAAGTGAACGACCCGGCCGTCACCAAGACTGATCCCGTGGTGCGAATAACCAACGCAATAAACGTAGATGTGGTCACCGCGTTTCATATTCCAGCTCCTTCTCAATCTGTTGACTTTGCCAATTTTACGCGGTTCGCAATCGCGACCGAAGTCGGATTTGAAAAAGTGCGAAAATCTAGCACCTTTGGGCATTCTTTTCGAACGGTGCCAGTTTGGCGATTGAGGCTACGCTGCGTCGCGATGACGTTGCGGCCATTACAAGTTTAGGTCGTAAAACGGTGCTGGCGCAACTGTTTCGACCGACATAGGCCGCGAAGGAAATGTGCCTATTTGCGGAGAGTTCCCTGCCATCGCGATGCGATGGCCTCATTGGGAATGCAATTCCTGAATGCCAGCTCCCGAATGTCAATCTGAATGGATCGAATTACCAGAGGTACCAGCTACCGGTCCAGACCACAAAGATACCGAGCAGCAGGTTCGTGACGGCATGCGCTAACACGCAATCCCAGATGCTCTTGGTCTTCAAGTAAAGCCAAGTCACCATTCCGAACCATGCAGCGGCAGCGAGCGGCTCGCCGACGTGGGAAAGCACGCCGTATCCGATGACACCGAGAATCGCCCATTGTCCAGCGGCTCCGATAGGGATCTGGTCCCAGTCGGGATCGTCGATGTAACGCATCAGCCAGCCACGGAGAAAGAACTCTTCGATAAACGGCACGATGAGGACGAGACCGGTGAAGCGAATCGCCATGAATTGCCACTTCCACGTCGGATTCCCGGCGAGTTCTTTGAGCGGATTAAACGCATCACGACCATGAGGGCTGAGATATTCCCCAAGGTGGATGAACCGTCGGTCGATCTCAACAAGTCCGATCCAGACAACAATACCAACGACGCCAACAATCAGGCCCCACCAGCTGAGCGAGAATTTCGTTTTGAAATACCCAGGGAAAGCGAGCAGCATCAATATCGCCGTGCCCGCAATGATGATCACATAAGTCGACGGGTACCAGGTCTTGTCCGGCGGGAACCACTCATTGGCGGTCGCACTATCGGTGACGATCGTTTCGTCATCCAGCGCCTCTTCCATCGACTCGTCCAGGCCGCCGCCGCCCGCTTTGAGGTGTTCGAAGTGGCGATGCGAAAGTGCCAGGACCTCGCGAAGTTTTCCTTCTTCTTCGAGCTCCTTCATTTTTGCCAACACTTTTGTCTGGCGGCGAAGCTCGACTTTTTCAAAATAATCGGGCTTAATCGACTCATCCATTAACGGTGGAGTCAACTCGTTGAGCTTTTCGACTTCCCATTCCTCCTCCTTGAGAACGTCTTCGATGGCGACAAGATAAAGCGTATCCTGGACTTGCTTTAATTCGGCGTCGCGACCGCTGAACTCATCTGCCAGCCGGCCATTCAGGCGGGCGATCGCTTCCAGGCAAATCTTGCCTTGTTTGTTTGTGCGCGTGTGGGCACGCGATGTTTCGATATAGTCGGCGAAGTACATCCCGGCGAGGTAGAAAACGAACGGGACAACCGCGATGAAGAATGCGAATTTGCCGAACACGGGTGGCCCAAGTGGAATCAGGCCATCGTCGGTCTTCTTTGGAGATCCCTCAGCGACACCATCCGCGATTGGAGCTGCGGTCGTATCCGCATCAACTGCTGGAGGCGAAGGTTCATTCGCGTCCGGTTGTGTTTCTGATGCTTTCGCGTCAGTCATGCTTCTACCTTGAATGACGAAATCGTCGTTAGTGGGAATGGTGTAGGCCGAATTCGCAAGTATAAACCGGCGCTCTGTGGCTGGCACGGGGGCGGTTTCGGACAACCCAATTACGCACGACTTCCCCGCATGGTTTTGCGGATTCCCACGATCCTGACGACAATCTGCGGATCGAACGCGGCCCGAATGCGAAAAATCAGGCAGTCTGGAGAGGGCAGGATCAGTCGCGAGAGCCGGGTGTCATCTCCAAGGTCAGTTCCTTTCCGTCGCGACGCACGATGATTTTTGTCTTTTGCCCCACTTTTAGTGCGTCGATCGCATACGTGTAATCGTAGATGTTCTCAATCTTCTTGCCGGCCAGCCCGATGATCAGATCACCGCCTTTGACGCCGGCCTTGGCGGCGGGGCCATTCTTGGCGACTCCGGAGAGACTCACGCCTTTTTCATCGGTTTGCGAATAGTCAGGAATGGTACCTAGATAGACCCGCAATCCGGCTCGCGGACGTTCTTCATCGGGGCGAGCCTGCTCAATATAGTCGGGTGGTGTATCACGCATGGCAACGGATCTCGCGACCAGTCCCATGAATTTTGCGATCCGTGCGGCGTCGTCGTAGTTGAGTTTCTCTGGCGTGTCACGCGGCGTGTGATAGTCAGAATGCGATCCGGTAAATGCGGCCAGGATCGGAACGCCTCGCATGAAGAACGCGCTCGCGTCCGTCGGCAGGTAGCTGTCGTTCTGCAGCGTGATCGGCAATCCGATCGGCGCGTTGCGTTTTTCGATCTCTGATTTCCAGATGCTCGAGGAACCGATGCCCTGAAGTACAAGTCGTTTTTCGAACCGGCCAACCATGTCCAGGTTCAGGCAGGCGGCGATGTCCGGGTAAATCGAGTTGTCGGCGGCCGCTACGTGTTCGCCGTGTTCCTGCTTTGCATGCGGGTTGGCAGCGTGAGGATTGGCAGCGTGCGGGTTGCTCTTTGGAGCGGCATGCGGATTTGCGTGCGGATCGGCTTTGCTGTGTGGATTCCCTTCGCCGTGCGGGTTTGCTTTGCCGTGTGGGTTTGCTTTGCCGTGCGCGGCTGCGTGTCCGTGGACAGGTTTTTTCGCCGTTTCGAAATGGTTGACGAAATGGTTGGCTCCTAGCAGCCCCAATTCTTCGCCGGACCATGCCGCGAACAACACGTCGCGTTTCGGCGCGAACTTGCCTCTTCGCTTCATATCTCCAAGATATTGGGCGATCTCCAACATTGCGGCGACGCCAGAAGCGTTATCGTCGGCTCCGAAGTGAATCTGGTCGACTTCGTCGCCTCTTGCCAACGAACCGCCGGTGCCGCGTCCCAGGTGATCGATGTGGGCGCCGACCACAACCTTCTGGTCCGCTTTGGCGTTATCCTTTGCTCGCAAAATGCCGAGCACATTTCGACCCCGCGACTTTTCGGCAACAAGATTGACATTGGTTGCGACTTGATCGCCGGCGAGTTGAAATCCCATTTGCGGGTCGCCTTCGTCGAGCGACGTTTGCAACTGTTTTAGCGACTTGGAATCATCCTTCAGCCAGTCATCAACGATCGCATCGGTCACGCAGATGACCGGGATACTCGATCCAGACAATGATCCGTCAGATCTCAACGGCAACAGCTGCTTCTTCACCTTGGAGTTCGGGCCGCTGACGATGATTAGTCCTTTCGCACCGAGATCGCGAGCCTTCATGGCTTTGAATCGCAAGCTGGAATACCTTGCGAGGTGCTGGCGACGTTCCGGCGTAATATTTTCCGGCATGTATCGCAGGCACAGAACCCATTTGTCCTTCACGTCGAGGTGGACGAACGAGTCGTATTCGTCCTGTTTCGGGTCGCTATCCGGGTCCGCTGGAGCCACGATTCCATAGCCGGCCCAGACCACGGGCGTCGCTGCCGTCTCGCCGTTCTCGGAAAACGCGAGCGGCCTCCAGTCTTTGTCGACGGTCATCGTTTGGTCGCCGTTGGTCATGCGATTGTTCTCGCCCAGCGAGATGCCGGCAGTAAATTCGAACTCCTGGAACCAGGTGCCGTTCTCACCCGCTGGCTGGAGTCCAAGACTGTCCATGTACGCAGCGACATACGCGGTTGCGAGCCGCTCGCCGTCTGTGCCGGTAAGTCTGCCACCGAGTTCTGGTCGGCAGAGATAGTCGACATGCTTCATGATGTCGCTCGGGTCGCAATCGACGGTCGTGCTCTCGGCGGCTTTCGCTGCGATGGCTACCGCCTCGTCGGTTGATACGTTGATCGCTGCTGCAGTCGAATTGCCTGCGGACGAAGCTGTGGTTGAATTACCTGTGGTTGAATTGGCTGCGGTTGTCAGCAATCGTTGGGCTTCTTCATGGTTCCAGTCCGCGATGTAAATTTGCGACTGCTTCTGCGAGTTGCGATTGGTGGTCCATGCCAGTTTTTTGCCGTCCGGAGTGAAGACCGGCAAGCCGTCAAAGCCGTTCGTGTGCGTGACACGGACCGGCGGCGCTTTGGCATCGACGTCGACGATGTAGAGCTCGAAATTGGCGAATCCGTGGCGATTCGTCGTAAAGATCAGGTATTCGCCAGAGGGATGGTAGTAAGGCGCCCACGACATTGCGCCAAGTCGCGTGATCTGTTTTTGATCCGATCCATCGGTGTTCATCGTCATGATTTCGGCGAGCGCGCCATCTTCAGTAAATCGCCTCCAGCAGATACGTTTCCCGTCGGGCGAGAAGAACGGGCCACCGTCGTAGCCCGGGGTTGTTGTCAGTCGTTTGAGTTCCGTGCCGTCGCTTTTCATGATGTAGATCTCATTGAAAAACGACTTGTCCATTTCAAACGTCTGCTTTTCGGCATTCGTGAGCTCGTCCTCATAGGCAGAGCGGTTGGATGCGAAGGCAATCCACTTGCCGTCGGGGGACCATGAGCCTTCCGCGTCATATCCTTTGGCGTTCGTCAGACGCTTCGTGCTCTTCGATTCGCGATCGTAGCTGTAGAGTTCGTAGGTCTCGTCGTAGTCCCAGGAGTATCGCCGCTCCTTGCCGGATTTTCGCAGGTCCAATTCGGCGACTTGCTTGTCCCGCGCCGCGGCATCATCGTGAGTCGAAGCGTACATGACTTGATTGCCGTCGGGATGAATCCATGCGCATGTTGTCTTGCCATGTCCCGGTGAGATTTGCTCTGTGTCACCTGTTTCCAGATCCATCACGAAAATCTGAAAGAATGGATTCCCGGCGACTCGCTCACTCTGGAATACCATCTCGTTACCATCGCCGCTGAAATAGCCCTCGCCGGCTCGCCGACCCTCAAATGTCAGCTGCCGAGTGCCTGTCAACAGTTTCGATTCAAGGGTTGCCGCATCTGCCTTGTTGGCTTCTTCAGTTTTTGTGGACGGAGCCTGAGCATGGGCGGACAGGCAGCATGCGGTGGCGAGCAGGCCAGCTAGTAGCGATTTCACAGTGATTCCTTTGCCGCAATTCGATCGGAAGCGTATTCGGGTCCGAGTCGAATGTTGATTTTTTGAAACGTGTAGCTTTTTTATTGTAAAAATGGCGACATTGCCCAGTTCAAGGCATTCGTCGATTGCCATGATGCTTCGTCAGGCAGTCGACATCAGCAGTATAAGGACAGGTCCTGGTATGCGGGCAGAGTCAGTATGCCGGCAGGTCAGTATGCCGGCAGTATAGGGAAACCGTCCGGGACTGGTAATTTCAGATCTGGATTTGTGCGGTCCAATATTGCGGCTGGGCAATTGTGATTGCCGTTGTGATCGGTTCAATTAGGGTTGATGAAGAGTGACGACATCATCTTTTCGCACATCGGCGCATTGATTGCGTTGGTTCGTCGTGTGTTCGTGATAAAGGTGTCCCGACTGTAATTGAGTTTTTGGAGTATTCACCGATGAAACGTATAAACCAGATTTTTATGGCATTGTTGGCAGTCGTCCTGCTGGCCTCGCCCGCATTGGCACAGGATGACAACATTTCCAAGTTGGAAACCGAAGCCAAACCCGCAGCCGCTGAAAAAAAGATGATGGACGATAAGGCAGCCGCCGAGATTGTCGTCCGAATGAAGAACAACAAGTTCCTGCGAGGCATTCCGATCGACCTTGCAATGATCGACGTCTATATCCTCGGAACGAAAATTCCAGTGCCGCTCGACCAGGTCACCGGGATTCGCTTTGCGAGTGGAGCCGACGAAAAAAGTACGATCGCCCTCAAGAATGGCGAAATGCTAAGTGGCCGAATCGATCGACCAAAAGTCGTCTTGTCCGTTGAATGGGGCGAAGCAACGATTGACCCGAACGTACTCAGCGCAATCGTTCGCGATGGCTCGATGCAATGGTCGGTGCGAAACACGCCCAACGGACCGCAGTGGTTTTTGGCTCCTCGCACAAACCGCGCGACAATGAACAGCAGCTCGTCTTATTCACCAATTATTACGCCGGTCAGCACGACGACTGCAAGTCCCGTATCGTGGTCAGCGCCAATTGGTGGATCGAACGATTCAATCAACGCCAATGAGTTCGCGTGGATCTGGTAAGGCGATGATCGACTGTCGATAAGTGATTAGATTCGAACGCTCAATTTCGAGAGCCGCAGCAAGGTGACTTGCTGCGGCTTTTGGGGTTTTGGATCTACGTTCGTGGTTATCGCAAAAGCTCTTCAATTCTGGATTCGAGCTCTTCCACGGTTTTCGTAAACCGGTTGCCCGTTCCGGGCCCGGAAAAGCCAGTATGAATGTGAGCGATCTTGCCGTCCCGGCCAATGAAGATCGTCTGCGGATAGGCGATCACTTCGCTAATGTCCGGTAACGCCGCGGCGGCTTTCTTTTTGTCGCTGACTCCGCCCAGCAGGATTGGATAGTTCGCACCATGGCGAGTCGCAAAGCGCCGCAGCATTTCGGTGTCCCGCTCTGTATCGCCGGAAAGTTCGAATCCTATCCCGACGACTTCGAGACCTCGTTCAGCGTACGCGGTATGCCATTTGGCGAGTAGCGGCGCTTCGTCATTGCAGTTAGGGCACCACGATCCAAAAATGTTGACCAGTACGACTTTGTCCTTGAACCTCGAGTCCGTAGAGTCGACGGTATTCCCGTTCGTATCGGGAAAGCGGAAGCGGAATTCCCTGGCGTCGCTCGTTGGCTGCACCATCGTCCACTCGTCGGGAAGGACTGAAGCAACGGTTTCCGTTTCCTTCAAGCGTCTGGCGGTCCAGGTCGCGTGATAGGAGTCTCTCGACCAAAAGTCGCCGGTGAGTTTTTCCGGTGCCTGTTCGCTGGAAGAATAATCCGCGTGAAACAGAAACGCGTGAGCGCCGTCGAACGTTGATAATCGCAGTTTGCCGTCGTCGAAGGTTCCCACCAAAAAGCGGTAGTCGCCGGTGCGAGTCAGAAAAGTCCCCGTGATTTTTCTGCCGGCTTGCTCAAACTGTCCAATCGCTTCTTCCTCGCCACCATCGTCGCGAAACGTAACGATCCAGTCGCCGGTGATATTTGCGTTCGCAATGTTTGCGTCTGTGGTGTTCGAAGCCGCCGCTGCCGGGAAGCGTTGATGCTTGCCACGCACCGCGCGGAATGGCAGCGAACTGGTTTTGCCGAGCGTGGCGGCTTTGGTCCATGTTCCTTTCATGGATTTTGCAGTCGCGATATCACCAGTGTCGAGTGTGGCGACGATTTTCGAGTCGTACCATTCCCACAGCAGCTCGATCTTGCCGCCGGTGATTTTTACATCGCTGAACGGAACGCGTTCTTCGCCGTTAATTGCGAACGCCGATTGCTGATCCTCAGAAATCTCGATTCCAAACGGTAGCGTTCCGCCCGGTGACTGAAGCATGCCCATCCATTTTTCCGCGAAACCTGCCGTCGGGAACAACCCGCCAATCAGGCTGGCCAGCAACAGTCGCTGAAGAAGAAACTTCACGCGGCTGGCGGGTAACTGTAGGGTGCGATTGCAATTTGATTGCGGCCTAATTGCGTGCGTTTTAGCTGCATGCGGCCTAATTGTCCGCGTTTTATTTGTATGCGTCATAAGGGTTCACCGGTGCATTGGTAAGTGTGTCTGCAAAGATGATGATCGCCCATACCGTCGCGATGATGGCGGGGAGGATACCGATCGCGATCCAACCCGACGTCTTCCAGAGTGGCGAATCTCCGGAGCAGGAACTCGCAACCAGCGCGAACATCAGGGAGGCAGCGAACAGCAGAGCTTGCGGGATCGGAAGCTCGGAGAACGCGGTGCCGATGACCAGCAGAAAGGTTGTTAGCATGACCAATGGTCCGCACCATTCGCCCCTCATCCCGTCGCGTTTTCTTTTCCAGCTTGCAATCCACGCTCCACCCGTTGCACTGGCAATAACGGCCGCGACAACTCCGTATCGCAAACTACCCGTGAGCAAAAGCGTGGCGGCGATCAGCCCAATCGTACCGCCAATCAGGAAAAGTCGCTGGTGAGCATGCGAGCCGCGTTTGGCCGCATCGCCCTGCTCTGGAATGTTGGAATCTTCTATTCGATTCGCCGCCATCCACCACGCCCAACCCGCCAACAGCGATGCGCCACCGATCCACGCGACTTGTTCGACGAAAGTCCACTCGGACCGGAGATAGACGCTGGTCCACAACAATCTCAAAATCACCGTACCGCTGGCAGCGATCGCGACGAACAGCCGCAAAAATTTGGCTCGTCGCCATGCGACAATGCCACCGGTCATTAGACCGCCGACGGCGATCGCCAGAGACCAGTGGTGCGCGACGCGCGGCGAAGCAAAATTCTGATTGGTCTTGAGGAATGCTTTCGACCAGAGTGACCGTTGGGTTTCACTGGTTAGCTCTGCCTCGCCCGTCAATGCAAGGACATTGTGGTGGTCCTGCATTTGAATCGCGAAGATCGCGATTGAGACCGACACCGCAATTGCGGCTCCCACCATTCGGACAGGGCGGACAGGTCCGTCTGCCTGGACAGCAAGATCGCCGCTGGCTTTGGACCAACGGCGATTTGCAAGCCACGTAATGATGGCAGCAATCGCCGCCGGGACGATTGAGAACCATGCAATTTCGACGGCTGAAAACATCGGCTACTTCTTGATGCCTTCGAAGCTGATCGTGATGCTCACGTCGTCCCCGATCATCTTGAGATTGCCATTCATGCCAAACTCGGAACGCTTGATCGTTTTCTGCAGGAAGAACCCGGTCCGGTCTTTACCACCTGGTCCTTTGCCGCTGCCGAGTTGCCGCATTTCCAGCTCGACGTCTTTTGTCTCGCCATGAATTGTCATCTTGCCGGCCACACGGTATCCATCCTTCGTTGTCGAAACGGATTCGCTTTTGAAGGTAATCGTTGGAAACTGTTTGCTGTCGAAAAAGTCAGGCCCGCGCAAGTGCTGGTCACGCTTCTCATCATTGGTGTCGACCGTGTTGGCATCAATCGTCACCTCAAACGTGCTTGCCTGAGGCTTCGCGGAGTCCAATGAAAACGATCCCTCGACTTTGTTGAAGCGCCCGTAGCAGTAGCTGAACCCCATGTGGCTGACGGAAAAGATCACGGAGGTGTGCGAGTTATCAATTGTATATTCGGCTTGTTGGGCAAACGCCGATGAGCCCCAAACCCCGCTGATAACTAGCAGCAGTGCCGTCCGAATAGTCCTCGATAGATGCGTCATGATTGTTCCTTTCGCGATTTGAGGTAGTCGTGTGACTGGGGCAAGATTCAATATGAATCTAGATAGCGAATCAGCAGGCCCCTCGCAAGCGAACGGGCGGTTTCGTAAACTCGAAAAGCTTTATATCGACATCTTTGCCCGTCACGAAAGACACATGCCGACAATCACCAGGGTGACCGTATCGGATGTCCGATTTCCGACTTCGGAAGAACTTCACGGATCGGATGCCATGCATCCAGACCCCGATTATTCAGCCGCCTATGTGGTTCTGCATACCGACCAACCGGGCGTCGAAGGCCACGGACTGACGTTCACTCTGGGCCGCGGTACCGAAATTTGCGTCGCGATGATCGAATCGATGGTCGGCCTGGTTGTTGGTCAGTCGATTGACGATGTGATGAAGGACATGGCGGGATTTTACCGTCGCGTTGCGAGCGAGCCGCAGATGCGTTGGCTCGGACCTGAAAAGGGTGTGATTCATCTTGCGACTGCCGCGATAATGAATGCCGTCTGGGACCTTGCTGCCAAGGTCGCCGACAAGCCCGTGTGGAAGCTGGTCGTCGACATGAGCCCGGAAGAGCTCGTCTCGTGTATTGATTTTCGATATCTGACCGACGCGCTGACGAAAGAGCAGGCTCTCGAGATTCTTCGCGCGAATGAATCGACGAAGCCGGTTCGCGAAGAAGAAATGCTTGAAACCGGGTACCCGGCCTACACGACGTCGGCAGGTTGGCTTGGCTATTCGGACGAACTGATCAGTCGATTGTGCCAGGAGGGAATCGCTGGCGGATGGAATCATTTCAAAATCAAGGTCGGAGCCGACATTGATGACGATATTCGTCGGTCGCGACTGGTACGGTCAGAGATTGGCCCCGATCGTCAGCTGATGATGGATGCGAATCAGCGCTGGGACGTTTCGGAAGCCATCGAGAATATGGAGAAGCTGGCCGAGTTTAATCCGTGGTGGATTGAAGAACCGACATCGCCGGACGACGTGCTCGGTCATGCTGCCATTTCCAGAGCCATCGCGCCGATCAATGTTGCGACGGGAGAGATGTGCCAAAATCGCGTCATGTTCAAGCAGTTCCTTGCGTCCGGCGGAATGCAGATCTGCCAGATCGACAGCTGCCGGCTTGGAAGTGTCAACGAGATTCTCGCCGTCATGCTGCTCGCGAAAAAGTTTGATGTGCCCGTCTGTCCGCACGCTGGCGGAGTCGGTCTTTGCGAGTATGTAAATCACCTGATCATGATCGACTATATTGCGATTTCGCGACGGCACGACAGGAACGTTGCCGAATATGTGGATCATCTTCACGAACATTTTGTTGATCCATGTGTGGTTCGTGACGGTGCGTACCTGCCGCCGACGGCGCCGGGTTACAGTATCACGATGAAACCGGAATCCATCGCTGAATTCAGGTTTCCCGATGGCACTTACTGGAAGCAAAAAAATAATGACTGAACGACTTGGGCGGCTTCAGGAAAAGTCGGTGGTCATTACGGCGGCTGGTCAGGGGATCGGGCGGGCTTCTGTCATTGCCTGCGTGGCGGAAGGGGCTTCGGTGATTGCGACCGACATCAATCCTGATTCGCTGGATTCGCTCGGAAAGGAAACTGGTTGCCGGACGGAAGTTCTCGATGTCACGGATCGGTCAGCGATCGAAGCCTTTGTACAAAAGACGGGTGCTGTGGACGTATTGTTCAATTGCGCCGGGTACGTCCACAACGGCACGATCCTCGAGTGCGATCAGGAGACCTGGGAAAAGTCGTTCAGGATCAATGTCGATTCGCAATACTATATGTGCCAGACGTTCCTTCCACTGATGCTTGAAGCGGGCGGCGCGAGCATTATCAATATGTCATCGGTCGGATCAAGCGTTAAAGGAATTCCCAATCGCTTCGTTTATTGTGCCACCAAAGCCGCTGTGATTGGCTTGACCAAGGCGCTCGCGGCGGATTTCGTCCGGCAGGGAATTCGCTGCAACGCAATCTGTCCTGGAACTGTGGAAACGCCATCGCTCGAAGAACGGTTGAGAGCACTGGGCAATTACGAAGAGGCGCGTGAAGCCTTTGTCGCCAGGCAGGCGCAAGCCCGCATCGGAACCGCAGAAGAAATCGCCGCGCTCGTAGTTTACCTCGCGTCGGACGAATCGGGATATACGACTGGTGCGATTCACATCATCGATGGCGGATGGATTTGCTGAGTCGCTAAGTCAGATTTCTCACCATCGCCTGGTCGTCCACGACCGAACCTGTATCATGAAGAACACGGACTCTCAAAATGAAACTTTTACGTTATGGCGCCCCCGGATCTGAAAAGCCTGGCATTCTGGACGCGGACGGCAAGGTGCGTTCGCTGGAAGGACACGTGGACGACTTCGCAGGCGAAAGTCTTTCCGACGAATCGTTTGCCAGGATTGCGACCCTCAATATTGCGGAGCTTCCCGTCGTTTCGCCGGAACGCCTGGGGCCATGCGTCGCTGGCGTTGGCAAAATTGTTTGCATCGGCCTGAACTACGCGGATCACGCTGCCGAGTCGGGAATGGAGTTGCCGCCCGAACCGGTAATGTTCATGAAGGCTACGAGTAGTATCAGCGGGCCGAACGATAACGTGCTCATTCCTCGCGACTCGGTGAAATCCGATTGGGAAGTCGAATTGGGCGTCATCATCGGGAAGCATGCAAAGTATGTAGACGAAGCGAACGCGCTGGACCACGTGGCGGGATATTGCGTGATCAACGACCTGTCAGAACGCGAGTTCCAGGTGGAAAGATCTGGCCAGTGGGTGAAGGGAAAGAGCTGCGATACGTTCGCGCCTCTTGGTCCATGGTTGGTTACGCGAGACGAAGTCGCCGATCCGCAGAATCTGAAGATGTGGCTGACAGTCGACGATCACAAGTATCAGGACAGCTCGACGGCTCAGATGCACTTCGGCGTCGCGCACCTGATCAGCTATCTCAGTCGGTTTATGTCGCTTCATCCTGGCGATGTGATTTCCACCGGCACACCGCCCGGTGTCGGACTTGGGCAGGACCCACCAACGTATCTGAAGCCCGGTCAGACCATGCGACTTGGCATCGATGGCTTGGGTGAGCAACAGCAGGTCACCTTCGCCGACGTCTAAAGCAAGTTCGTTTTGACGTGGCTGTACGCAAGAATTCAGGAAATGTCCGCGGGCGTCATTCGGAACCGTGGGTAGACGCCAAATCATCCTTGCCAGGTGTTTCGCATGGCTACTGCGTTCACCAGCTCACAATCCACTCTTTTGGATGTTGGTGATAAGCCCCCATTCCCCGGCCGCATTACCCAACCTTTTTGCCACGATGGCGGCTACAACTACAATGAACCATGGAACAAACCCGTTCGAATACGGGGCTAAGATAAATGAAAGAGGCAGGTATGAATCGTGCACACAAGTGCATCTGGTTGTTGTACGCAACCTTCACGACGGTAGTTTTGGGTCTTGTATCCATTTCGCCAGCACAGGTAATCCTCTCTGAAAACTTCAGTGGCACGGGGTTGGTCGACCAATCCACATGGCGACTTCCCTTCGGTGGGGACGGTGCCTTCTTTGGCCGCACTGAAGTGCGTACTGATTTGACAACCGGCTATCCATCGGTGTCCAACGGCGTAGCGACTCTTGAGCTGGAGACTTTTCGCGACGATGGATCGGGAGCTTCAACCGGCTTGTTTCTCGGTGGAGAATTGCATACGAAACGGAATTTTGCCCGAGGCGGCGGATTGAGTTTTGAAGTGCGTGCCCGAATGCCAAATCCGGTCCCTGGGCTTGTCGGCGGAATTTTCCTGTTCGACGTGAACCGAACCAACGCCGCTGGCGATCTTGTTCGCGATGAGATTGATCATGAGCTGATTAGCAACGACACTGGTCAGGCCTTCACCAACTACTGGGATGACGGATCTTTCTTCGGTTCTGATGCCGGTGGTGATGGTGCCCAACAGGTTCCATTTGCCGGATTCGATTCAACCCAGTTTCACGACTATCGCATCGACTGGCTGCCGAATCGTGTGGACTGGTACGTCGACAACACATTGATTCGTTCGATCACGAGCAACGTTCCTGACGATCCTATGCAACTGCGACTCAATCTCTGGGCTCCGGATGAAGGATTCACGACTGCATTCAGTTCAAGTCTGCAGCCTGCCCAGACCGCCGCGCAAAACCAGACGTTTGGTCTGGAGGTGGACAACGTTCAGGTAACCCGGTTGAACACAGCCCTGAGTGACAACCTGATCGTTGACTCCAGCTTTGACGATATTAGCGTGCCGTTCAATCTTCTGAACGATGGGCCAGTGCCGGATGAATCGGTGACTGGAGAATGGTTCGGATTCAATAACGTTTCCTTCAATAGCGGTGTCGCAGCTCGAACCGGAGATACAGCCCTTCAAATGTTTGGGCCGTTTAACGGCAATCCGGATGCTTCCGGTATCTGGCAGAACTTTGACGCCGCTCCCGGTGAAGAGTTCGAAGCCAGCGTGTTTGCCCAAACGTTTTCTGATGACTCGATCAAGGGGCACGAGAATTTTGCAAACATCCGCATTGATTTCCTCGACGCGAATGGTGACGTCATCCCTGGACTTGGCGAGTTTTCCGGCGCGAATGCCAAGGAAAACGTGATCCTTGAAGGACGCGATCCGAACATTCCGGAGGACGAGTGGATTGAGCGACAGGTGAACGCGCTCGCTCCGGCCGGAACCGAGACCGCACGGGTAACTTTGCTGTTCATTCAACTCGATAACGATCCCGGCGCGGTGTTCTTTGATGATCTTTCTGTCGTGCGACTGGATGCGATTGCCGGAATCTCTGGTGATTTTGACGGAAACGGAATCTACGATTGTGCCGATGTCGATTCGCTTGTGGCTGAAATCGTTGGAGGTGCAAACTCTGCCGGATTTGACCTGAGCGGTGATGGAGTCGTCGACGATAGCGATCTCGATCTGTGGCTGGCCGAAGCCGGTGCCGCCAACCTGCCTGGTGGGGGCGCATTTCTCGACGGTGATGCAAATCTTGACGGCGTCGTTGACGTGAGCGATTTCAATATCTGGAATGCGAACAAGTTTACGAACACGGCCGCCTGGTGCTCTGGCGACTTTAGTGCTGACGGAGTCGTTGACGTTTCTGATTTCAACATCTGGAACGGCAACAAGTTCAATTCGTCCGATTCGGTGGCTGCGGTGCCCGAACCGTCAACCTCAGTCATGCTGTTGCCTGTCCTCGTGATGGGGCTGCTTCAGCTGCGTCGCCGAGCCTAGCTAGCGGGCCGGCGCCGTTGGTGGATCATGGAATCGCGCGTCGGCGACGTGCGATTCCTGCTCGAGTATCATTTGTTCAATCTCGTCAGCGGAGAACCGAAGAACGATTCCTTTCATGCGACGTTTGAAATGATGCCGATGATTCAATGAAACAGGTGCGAGCGCTTCATTCTCTATGCAGAGTTGTTGTTATCTGCGGCATTCTTGCGGCGGCACAAACGGACTTCGCTCGCTTAATCAGTGCGAAGAATGTTCGAAAGACATCTACATTTTCTTTGGGGTAGCTAGTCCATTGCGGCAAAGGTCGGAGTATCTGCTGCGAGCAGCGAATACTTGGGCTAAGTTCGATCTCTCAAATCCTCGATTTGCTCTTTCAAATCTAAGAGTCTTTTTTCCCAAATCTCGACTTCTTCGGAATTGCCCCAAGCCTTATAGGCAGCAATAACTCGCTCACATGCTTTGGGTGCGTGCCACCGGAATACAATTCCCATGCTTGGAATCATATCTCGAAGCTCCTCCGCTGAGCCCACCAATAATGCCTCTGCTGCGTCGGTACGCCCCTTGGCAGCGAGTGCTGCTCCTTTGATGCTCGATGCACGGAGTCGCTGCACCCGGTCCAACTCCTCTATGCCCATGGCGATGGAAACCGCATCCAACGCTCTGTCGTTTTCCTTTAGATTAAGGAGGATCTCGGCGAATGTCGTTTGAGCGCGACCGTACTGAGCCTGATCTTTCGATCTGTCTAGGACCGCGATCCATTCATTGCAAACGTCTTTCGCTTCTGAGAATTTTCCGTTTTGAATTAGCGTATCAACATATCCTCTTGTCGTGCCCAACGTTTCTGGGTGATCGACTCCAAGCTCGTTCTTCCGAGCCCTCAATGCGCTTTGAAGTAGTGGCTCAGCTTTCAAGAGTTCACCATTTGCAAAATACGCTGCGATCAGGCAACTTGACCATTGGAGTGTGTCGCAATGTGATTCTCCGAGTCGATCTGTTCGAAATTCATAAGTCTTCTTTAGTATCTGGATGGCTTCCGCTATGCGCCCCGTATGTTCGTAACCGTGCCCCATTTCGTGAAGCGAGTGGATTGTCTGTGGATGATCCGCTCCAAGTTTTTTCCGCAGCAAAGAATACGATTCTTCGTAGAGCTGCAATGATTCGGCGTGGCGATCGAGAACTCGATAGACGATGGCAAGATTGTTCAACGTCAGGAGAGACTCAGGATGGCTGGGGCCAAGATGCGATCTCATCCCATCTAAGGCTTTACGAAGAGTGTTGGCCGCTTTCTGCAATTCTCCGACCTTGTGGTACGCCGCCCCCAAGCTCGCCACTGAGATAAGTGTACGCTCGTCTTCTTCGCCCAGTCGTTCGCTCATGGTTGCGGCGACTTGCTCGAACATTGAAGCTGCTTCTTTGGGATCACCGAGCAACAACGTTCCTTGAGCCACGCTGTGCATGCTTGTCAGAGTATCAGGGTGGTTAGTACCAAGCCCCCGTTGGCGTCGTTCTGGAGTTCCCCATGAATGGTGGGCGCTCATTTAAGAGAGTATTCTTTCTTAGAGGAGCGACAAGATGTCAAAACGTAAAAAGAAGCGAACCCGTCGGAATCACAGCGACGAGTTCAAGCGAGCAGCGGTGAAATTGGTGA
>CALHZT010000258.1 GCA_938040995.1 uncultured Pirellulaceae bacterium
AAAATGCGTGCGAGCTGCGAGTGAGCTTTCCGATTCGCGTTGTTGGGCTACGAGCTAGATCCCAAAGTCGCTTCTCCAGGATTCATTGTAGGGGAGGGAGAAGATCATCTGAACGGCTTTGGCGCGTTCCGCTTGCCCGGTAAGTTCCGTTGATTCCGCCGACCCGGCTGAATGGTCGTTCATGAGGATCTTAATCGAGTGGGCAATCTGTTGTACTCGCGGGTCGTCAACTGGCAGGCCTTCGGTCCGCTGGATGCGATCAAGTGCTGCCGCGATCTCGAGTATTTTGGCTCGAATGACAAGAAACTCCCGGTCGAGAGACGGTGAATCCGAAGCGCTGGTCATGGCGGAACTCTGAAAAGTCGAAGGAATGCTGATCCTTCGTTCTAGCCGCCGTCCGCCGCGAAATCAATCGGCGCCTGCGGATCCAAGTCGCCGGAATAGCGCTTGACGCTCAGCCATACAAAAAAACGACCGGCATTGAATGCCAGCCGTTGTTCGCCTGATAAGCGGCAACCAGGGTGCGGCTGGGGTGTTGTAAAGTTGGCCTTGCAACGGATTTTACGTTGTTCCAGAACGGACACGAACTGTTGCAAATACGTCGACGCGTATGGCCGCTCCTCCCCGTCGCTAAGGCTCCGACCCTCCTCACGCGACACGTGGTATGCCCTGCTCATTCTTCGCATGCCACCACTGCGTCGGAGGAGGGTTGCTTGGGGCGAGCGGCTGCAATAAATCTGGTGCGAGCACAACTGCCACTCAACATTGAATTTACAACACTCCAGGGTGCGGCTCCATCCGAGCCGCGGTAGCTGGAAGCACGTAGTTGTTTTTCTTACTCGTCGAGGACGGACGATTTGCGTCGTGGCGGAGTCCGTGGTCGGAATCGTTCGATCTTTGGGCTCTTTCGTTCCGTGCGGAAATCATTGGCGGATGCACCTTTGCCCAGCGCGACGACCTTACCGACGGCCTTGTATCCCATGTCGGCCAGGAAGCGGTCGAGGGACAAAGTCAAAACGCCAAACGACTCGGCTTCGTTCCGCAGTCTCTTGTACTCTTCGGCACCATCTTCATTGGATCGCCGTGATGGGCTTTTACCAACGACAAGGTAACGAGTCTCAATGGACAGCTCGCCGCTGCGAATTCCCCTGTTGTCGACAATCGCGTCGATGGCACCGCCGTTGATCGAAATCAGGTTTTTGATCAGCTCGCTGTCGTCTTTGCCGTCGCCATCCGCGTCCAGCGATCCAGCCAACGCGAAGTGGACTGCTTTGCCGGCTTGCCAAAGCGGCGAGTAAATCATGTCGCCACTGATGATTGGATCGGTCACTGTATCGTCAAGGACCCGCGCTTCGGCGAGGTGATCGCCCATGATTCTGGTAACTTCGATACTTCCCTTGGGTTGGGCCCGAGCCAAATTGTTCTCATCGACGTCGTAGACGCTAAAGGTCGTTTGACGCTGCAACGCATCGGCGCTACCAATGCTCAGGTAGACGGTACCGGAGCTCTGGTTGACGTGAGTGATCTTGCCATCTGGTTGTTCAAACGTTTTGACTTGCAGCCGCCGGAGCTTGTCTTCGGCTTCTTCGTGTCGTTGACGGAGGTTGTTCAAGTCGCCGGTCGTCATGGCGAGCTTGCGACTGATCTTTTTGTTCTCGTCGCTCAGTCGTTTCTTGGTAGCTTCGTACTTTTTCTTGATATCGTTGACGGTATTCGTCAGTCGCGTGATTTCTTCTTCGAACTGATTGCGTTGTTCCTGCAGATCCATGTCGGCCTTTTTGTGACCGTCAGTCGCGGTGCCGATTTTGTTCTTTGCCAATTCTTCGCTGGCAGCGAGGTCCGCCTTGAGTTTGGCTTCGGCAGCTTTCAATTCGCTGATCTGCGCGTTCTTGTCCTTGATCGTGGCAGCCAGGTGAGCCGGCAGGTTCTTGTAATTGCGGTCGGTGTCTGGAACACTTTGCCCGAACATCTGCATGTCGTTGTTGAAACTCTGTTCGATCTCCTGGGTGTTGGACGACTCGGGTGCAAAGCCGAGGTACTTCTTGAGATTCTGGTTCTCGAGGACTGTGGTACTCAGGTTTCTGGAGTCCTGCTGCGACTGCTCGCGCAAACTGTCGGCTTGCTTCTGCGCCTTTTGTCCCTGACTCCAGAAGAAGTAGGTCGCAATGCACAGCACGACTGTGGCAATCACCAGCAGGATGAGAGCAATCTGCATTCCTTGGCTTTCACGCTTCGCCATTCGTCAAATTCCTATTACCAACGAAAGTTAATCTGCAATCAAACAGTCGCCTGAGCAACCAAATATTGGGAGCGTCGTTGCAACAAATGCTATCGGACGGTGATCAGGCGGGGTAATCTTTGCAGCGTATTTCGTGAACGTTTATCGGCACTAATCCAGACCGCTAATGTTGCCGATCGGCAGATAGTTCTTCCGCGCAAAGTAGTACGTTGAGTCTAGTCAGGCAAATCGGCGAAGTCAACGAAACCCTGCGGTTTGCGGGGTTTCTGTGACCTCTCGTGCGATCTGCTTCCAGCCATCACCAAATTGTGCGGGTTGTGAGGATCATGCGCCCCAGCTTTGTCTTCCAGCTATCAATAGAATTTCCGAATTCGCTTTGATTTATTCGGATTGAATTCGTACTCAATTGCGACTGAAATGCGAACGCGCAGGTTCCACCCCATCTTCGAGTGGATAAGTCGCCATTTACTGGAATGACTGGCTGGTAACTCTTATCCTAGGAGTGGAAATACCAGCCCGCCTTTGCTCATATGATTTGACGCGGTTCCGCCCGCCCACCTACCTCCACCTTGAATCGACTGCATGATAACCATCGGAATCGCCGGGGGGGTTGCCAGCGGTAAGAGTGTTGTTTCCGCGCGGCTCGCCGAACTTGGCGGCTGTGTTCTTGACGCAGATCGTCTTGGACACGAAGTGCTCGAACAGGCAGAAGTCATTGCTGCGGCAGAAGAGCGTTGGGGAGCGAGTGTAATTTCGGATAGCGGAGCGATCGACCGGTCTGCAATTGCAAAACGGGTTTTTGCGAAAGGGGACAAAGGCGCGAAGGAGCTTGCATGGTGGGAGTCCTGTACGCACCCCCGGATCACACAATTACTGAAAAATCGACTTACTGAATTACTGGAGCAGGAACGCACCTCCGGAGACGAAATCGTTTTCGTGCTTGATGCACCTGTCATGTTCAAAGCCGGTTGGGACAAGCTTTGTGACCATCTTGTATTTGTCGACACACCCGAAGACGTGCGAATGGAACGCGCGTTAAAACGTAATGATTGGGATGAACAGCAATTCAGGGACAGAGAGGCTTCCCAACTGAGCGTTGAAGAAAAGATGAAACTCGCCAGCTTTGTCGTTGACAATTCTGGTAGTTTGATAAAAACCTACGAGCAGGTACAAAGGTTCTGGGACAGCTTATCTGATTGACCAGAAACTTGAGCTCCTGCTTCAAGCGACCCCTCCTTTTTCCATCCGGCGCCCCGGCGCCAACTACTTTGTGGGTATGAGGCCGTTTCTTCCCCGGAAGAACCTGCAGCGTTTCCACATTTCCCTCCTCGGAGCGCAAACATGACCGACAAGAACAGGAAGCCACCGGCTGCCAGCGATTCGGTTCATACATCGGAACGGCGTGAGAACAATCGCCGCCCCAGCGACAATCTGCGCAAGCCGCGTCGCAACAATCGCGAGCAAAACGAGCCACTATCTCTCGCGGAGGAAATCTCCCGCGAAATGCAGCGAGTCGCTCGCGGAGAAAAGCCAGCGGAGCAGCCGCCGCTTCCCCAGGGAAGTGAAGCCCAGATCGCCAAGCTTCAAAAGATGGACATGGCGCAGCTCATTGAAGAGGCGCGCAAGAACAACCTTTCCGGCATTCGGGGAATGAAACGCCGCGAACTTGTGTTTAGCATCCTGAAGAGCCGGGTTCTGCAAAGCGGATTGATGTACGGTGAAGGAACACTGGAAATTCTGCCGGACGGTTTCGGATTTTTGCGCAGTCCCGAGCACCACTACCTGTCGTGCCCGGATGACATTTACGTTTCGCCCAGCCAGATTCGTCGCTTCGGTCTGAGAACCGGAAATACGGTGTCGGGGCAGATTCGTCCGCCGAAGGAAAACGAGCGATACTTCGCACTTTTGCGAGTCGAAGCCATCGACTATCAGGATCCCAACCTGACATCGAAGCGAGTCGGGTTTGATGATCTGACGCCGCTTCATCCGGACTCGCGCATCGTGATGGAGTCGGGTGCGGACGAAATCGAAGGTCGCGTCATTGATATGCTCGTGCCGATCGGGTTCGGCCAGCGTGGTTTGATTGTCAGTCCGCCTCGAGCCGGCAAGACAATTTTGATGCAGAAGATGGCCAAGTCGGTGATTCAGAATTTTCCCGATGCCTATGTCATGATGTTGCTGATTGATGAACGTCCAGAAGAAGTGACCGACATGGAACGTCAGGTCGCGGGCGAAAATTGCGAAGTCGTCAGCTCGACGTTTGATGAAACGGCCACGCGTCACGTCCAAGTCGCCGATATGGTGATCGAAAAAGCCAAGCGGATGGTCGAGAGCGGAACTGATGTTGTGATTTTTCTCGATTCGATCACGCGGCTGGCCAGAGCGTGGAATTCCGAGTGTCCGCCTTCGGGCAAAGTGCTTTCCGGCGGTCTTGATGCGAATGCCCTGCAGCGTCCCAAGCGATTTTTCGGCTCAGCACGAAAGGTCGAGGAGGGTGGCTCGTTGACAATCATCGCGACGGCGTTGATTGATACGGGAAGCAAGATGGACGATGTCATCTTTGAAGAGTTCAAGGGAACCGGCAATCAGGAAATCGTCCTTGATCGGACGCTGGTCGATCGACGTATCTGGCCGGCGATCGATATTGATCGCAGCGGAACCCGTCGCGAAGAAATGCTGATGGATCCGGAAGAGCACGAACTGGTTTGCTCACTGCGACGGGTGCTCAACGAGATGAGTCCCGCCGATGCAATGGAGATGCTGGTCACGCGACTGAAAAAGACGAAGACCAATGCAGAGTTCCTGCTTGGGTTGAAGTCCTAGGTTTCTTCATTCCGTCCTTCCGTTTTGCTGGCGGCCCGCCGTACCTCGGTACTTCGGGCTCTTCGGCGCTCTGGGCTCTGGCAGGTTCATGAAGTTCTCCCGCATCGAAGCCCACTCATGGACGGCCAAGTGCGCCGCTCGTACAATTCGCCTGGTCCGGTAATCAAACCGGCTTGAGACAGAAAAGACGAGCTTGCGATGAATATCCACACCGGCGACACCAGCAACGCGAACGGCAAATATGCGATCGTTGTGTCGAAATATAACGACTCGATCACGACCAAACTGCTCGAGGGCGCTACTCAAACGCTTGTCGAAAAGGGCGTCGACGAATCTTCGATCGATGTCGCCTGGGTGCCGGGTGCCTGGGAGATTCCGCTGATCGCAAAACGATTCGCGGCCTCGGCGGCTTATGATGCAGTCCTCTGCCTTGGCTGTGTGATTCGAGGCGAGACGACGCATGACCAGCACATTAACACGCAGGTGAGTGCGAGCCTCGGCAAACTGTCACTCGATTACGACTTGCCGGTTCTGTTTGGTGTTCTGACGTGTAACACGCTCGAGCAGGCGATCCACCGGTCGGGCGGCAACGTGGGAAACAAGGGAGTCGAATGTGCCGACGCTGCACTGGAGATGGTTTCCCTGTTACGCACCATTGGCTCGGGCGATGCGAAGGGTTCCTGCCCGGATAAGTGACGCAGCGCCTGCTGGACGGTCTCGCTTCCTCCTCGCGTGAAAATTGTCGATTGCGTTTCATATTCGACTGCCTCAAACACGCGATCTGCCTATAATTCGGAACCGGCTTCCGTCCTGGAGCCATCGAATAACACTGGATTGAATCATGCCCCGACGCAGCCGAGCCCGCGAAATCGCATTGCAGGCGCTCTATCGCCTGGACCTCAATACGGATGGCGAAGAACCAGCCGTGCTTGAGGAGTTTGTGCGCAACCGGTTGCTTGGCAACAAGGAACTTGTTGAGTTTTCGATGTCGCTCCTCAATGGCGTGCAGCGAAATCTGGCTGAGCTTGACCAGATGCTTGGGAAAGTCACGGCGAATTGGAGTCTCAGCCGGATGGCGGCGACCGATCGCAATGTGTTGCGGATCGGTGCCTTCGAAATTATCTATACCGAGATTCCCGGCCCAGTCGCGATTAACGAGGCCGTCGAGCTGGCTCGTCGCTTCGGGGCCGCCCAGTCGCCGAAGTTCGTGAACGGCATTCTTGATCGTTTCCTGAAGGAACGTGGGTCGATCGAATACACCGAAGAAGAAGTTGCTGAAGAAGAAGTTAGTCCCGCCGAACAGGATCCTACCGACGCAGAGCCCGTAGATGAGTCGGCTGCAGACACCGCTCCCGGAGAGGATTCAACGAGCCCGAATTCCGAGAGTTAGGCGAAATACGAGTGAGAACTTACCAACAACACATCGGTGGCCGTAGCGGCTCAAGAACGCAAGTTGGTAAATTTTTATCCGTTCACGCGGGCAAGGGTCTGGCTCAATTTTTCGGCGGCAAACTGACTTATTTCGCTTTGCGGACAAACGCCGAAAATTTGTGCCTGACCCTCTCGAACCTGGGGGACGTGAATATCCGTGAACGGTTACGCAAATTTTTATCCGCCGCTCGCCTTAAAAGCTAACAATGGCGAAGTCGTCCATGAGATACTCGATTCGAACATTCTTCCTGGCCGTTGCCATTCTTGCAGTATCCTTCACGGTCTATTCTCACACGCGGGCAGTAAACCGTTTCGAGTTGCAGACTGCGGATAACCTGCGTGACAGGTTTCCCGGCGGCGTTCTGATGTTTGAAGAGTCAGATTCGTGGTTCCCGAAACAGCGAGTCGAAAGTATTTGTCTCGGCGCGAAGGGGCTCACGGACGAGGACCTTCGCCGTATCTGTCAATTGCGGGAAATTCGGGCATTGAGAATCGGTAGATCAGACGTCACCGACGAAGGCCTCAAGTCGCTTGAAAATCTGCATAAACTTGAAGTGCTTAGCCTGACATCCGCGCCGATTTCCGATGCCGGTGTAGAATCGCTTGCCAGGTTGCCACAGCTACGGACGTTAATACTGCAGAAAACGCAGATCACAGACGCGTCCATTCCCCAGCTATCGAAGCTTGTTCGTCTTGAACGGTTGAATGTCCGTAAGACAATGCTCTCGCCGGACGGCTTGAAGCAGCTGCAGGCAGCCTTGCCAGCGTGCAAAATTGACAGCGATCAGCAGCGGTGAATCGCGAGGCAATCGTTCCTGCGACGACTGCCATTCCGGCATGACTTTCGGCTAGAATGCTCCTTCGGCTGACCAGTTACCAGTTACCAATTACTCCATCAAGGCGACGTCGTGGCTCTGTTTGATCGATTCCGAAGAAAGAAAGAAGCGCCCAAAGAAGCGCCCAAAAAGGAAGACCCGGTAACGCCTGATGCTGCCGATCCGCAAGCGACGGCGCCACCGGTTGCCCCGGTCCAGCCAGCAGCACAGGATGCGACACCAGTCGCAAGCGTGCCAGATGTCGAACCGGATGCCGTTCCTCCGAACGAGCCAAAACCGCCGACAGAACCGCCGACAGAATCGCTGACAAAACCGCCGACAGAAGCGCCGACAAAAACTCCGGCAGAGCCCGTCGCCAGCGCCAGTACTTCCAAACCGGCAGCCGCAGTTGAAGAAGAAAAACCCAAAGGCATCTTCGCCCGTTTCAAGCAGGGCCTGAAGCGAACAACGCAGGTCCTGAATACTGATGTTCGCGACTTGTTCAAACGCGAAGGCGAATTACTGGATGACGAGTTCCTTACGCGTCTGTATGCGATCCTGATTCGCACGGACATGGGGGCTGAGCCCGCCAAGAAAATCCGCGAGGAGATTTCGACCAAATTCCGTGGTCGCGTCGTCCACATGGAAGACATCCTCGCCGAGATCCGTATTCAGCTGAACGAGTTGACGCAACAACCGACGGTGCCGATCTCTTTTGCCGAAAATGGTCCCACGGTCATTATCGTGGTGGGAGTCAACGGGGCGGGTAAAACGACTTCGATTGCCAAACTGACGAATCTGTTCATCTCGCAGGGCAAGAAAGTCGTACTTGGAGCGGGCGATACGTTTCGAGCTGCTGCCGTTGAACAACTGACAATCTGGTCAGAGCGACTGGGGGCTGAAATCGTCACTGGCGCGTCGGGATCGGACCCCGCCAGTGTGGCTCATCGAGCCGTCGCGCGGTCGCTGGAAATCGATGCGGACATCTGCATCCTCGATACAGCCGGACGTTTGCAGACGCAGTCCAATCTGATGGACGAATTGACAAAGATCCGACGAGTCGCCGCCAAACAGATTCCCGAAGCGCCGCACGAAGTCCTGTTGGTGCTGGATGCGACTGCTGGTCAGAACGGGATCAGTCAGGCTCGCGGATTTTCTGAGGCCGTTGAATGCACCGGGATTGTGCTGGCCAAGCTGGATGGTACCGCCAAGGGTGGCGTAGTTATCCCGATCCGCCAGCAATTCGACTTACCAGTGAAATACGTGGGCGTTGGTGAGCAGCCACAGGATCTCGCTGAATTTCAGTCGGACAAGTTCGTCGAAGCCCTGTTTGAAGGTCTGACTCAAGGCGTTTAGTCTTGTGACTTCTTAGTTTAGGGGTAGTGGACGAGGCTACGAGTCCGTTCGTCGCGTGTTCGTAATCTGTAGCGATTATCCCAGTCATTCTGGCGACTTGCCACGGATAACCCGACTGCCCCGCAAACTCTACGCTTTCCGGTCCTTCCTTACACGTGTGACTGTCGTTGCATTCGGCTTCACTCGAACGGTACAGCCGGATTTATCGGAAGCGGAAGCACATTCCGTGCACGTGGTTTATCGGTAGTTCCGATACCTGACTTCGAAAGCGGATAACAGGTATTACCGAAGCACGGAGTTTGGCGATGAAGCTACCAGCGCTTCCTCTCTTCATAGCATTGCTAATTTGCAGTCTGACTTGTCAGGCCGCAGTGGCTCAAACTGCATCGACGCGCAGATTGTTGCAGCGGACGTACATGCAACGGCAGGACGCCTCGTTGTTGCAGGATGTGGGCAAGGGATACTACGCCCAGGCTCAGGCCACGGAAGACCTACCGCTTCCGGATGGCGTACCGAATGCGCCGCTGATCCCCGAACCAGACGCGCCAGTCCAGGTTGCGCCGCAGAACGGGTTTCCCGTTTCGACACTGCCTGACAATTTTGGCAGCGCGATCGGTCTGGTCGACGAGTCGGTGAATCCTGAAGAGCAGATCATTGCCGATTCGCTGGCTCCGGCTCAGCAAGTCGCTGACGACCCGGTCCCCATTGGCTCGTCCATGAATGTTTCTCCGGGCAATGTTCCCGCGGCGCCTGACAGTTTTGTGGAAGAGGCGTTTGCCGGTCCCGACTTTGACATGATGCCTCAACCACAGATGATCTCCGAATCTGCTGTGACCGAAGGCAGTGTGGATAACGGGTGCGACTGCGAAATCTGCCAACTGAAACGAGACGGTTACGAGGTTATTTCCAGGGAGCATGTTGTCGAGGATGTTGGCCGGAAGCAGTTTACGAATTGCGTCTCTCCCGGCGACTGTGCAATCTGTGAATCGAATAACTGCGCGGCTTGTGTGGAAGAATCGCCCGGGAATTGCCTGATCGGTGGCTGGTTGGCGTGGGGTGCCTATTTCAATTCCCATGGTCTCAAGAACAGCAGCGGAAATGCTCCGCTTGGTTTTAACAATATTTCCAATCAGCCTCAGCTGCATCAGGCATGGATTTATGCCGAGCGGCCGCTGATCAATGACGAGGCCTCGTGGGGCTATCGCACGGACTTCGTGTTTGGTTCCGATGGACCCGATACGCAGGCGTTTGGAGACAACAGCTGGGATGGCAGCTGGGATACCAGTGGTGAATACGGATTTGCCATGCCCCAGCTCTACCTGCAGGCATCATGGCAAGGCTGGCGAGCCAAACTGGGCCGCTTCTACACGATCATTGGCTACGAAACCGTGCAGGCTCCGGACAACTTCTTTTACTCGCATGCGTACACGATGTACTACAACGAGCCATTCACTCACACAGGTGTTTTGTTTGATCGCGACATCGGCGACAACTGGACGATCTACGCCGGTTGGACGAACGGTTGGGACAACGGATTCGCCAACCGATTCGGCGGTTCGACATTCCTTGGTGGATTTAGCTACTCGCCGACTGACAACTTTGCATTCACCTATACGACCTCTATCGGGGATTCCGGCGTGGATCTGCCCGGATCCAATTCCGTTTATATGCACAGCCTGATCTTTGACTTTGCGTTTGGAGATGGATGGAACTACATCTTTCAGTCGGATCTGCAAGTGCGAAATTCTGATTCCGCCCTTGCTCCAGGCGTGTTCAATTCCAAACAGTACGGCGTGAACCAGTACCTGATCAAGAAGATCAATTGCCGATGGTCAGCTGGTACTCGCATCGAGTCGTTCTACGCAGGCGAAGGCAACGGAGAACCGTTGAATCGGGCCATCGCGACTCCCGGATCTCACTACCACGCGATAACGTTTGGCTTGAATTATCGACCAAGCAAAAGCATGTTGATCAAGCCGGAGATGCGTTACGACTGGGTAGACTTTGACGGCCCTCCGGGTGGTACGTTCGCGAATGGTACCAAGCGGTCCCAGTTCGGAATTGGCCTGCAAAGCGTATGGAGTTGGTAAACGGATTCGGAGTGTTCTGCGTCATTACGAGCCAAAGACGCGTAGTGGACGAGGCTACGAGTCCCTTTGCCTGAACGATCCTGAGTGTGTGTTTTTCGCGTTCCTGGGATCGCATGAGTGATGCGGCAATATGCGATTCATTCGCTTCAAAGCGGGTAGGACTCGTGGCCTCGTCCACTACCGTTTGGCCGCTCTTGATGAGACCGGAAATCCATCAGTTGCAGGGCTGACTCTTCTCTTAGTCGCTGCAGCTGCGGCGCCATGATCAACTGGTGCTATCACGCTTTTCGGCGCATTGGATGAAAACCCGATAACTGCCTGAACTCGAATCGACGGTGCGGCCAGACGTTTCGGTCAAGTCGGTGATATCTGAACACACGGCGTGATAGCGCCCAATCCGTCCGCCAATCTGGCTTTTATCGGGCTCGCTGCGGAAACTTCTCTATCCGTCAACTCTCTCACTCCGATAGGCAAATCGCACGAAGGATCGTACAGCGATTCAACGCACGATTAACACTCTCTTCACTCAAAACCCACACGTCTTACCAGACAAGGACGACCCGGTTTTGCCTTCGGAGTGTCTCTGAAAATACTGCCACGGATGGGAGACAACCATGACCACAATACAACGCATCATTGCCTCAGCGACATTTGTGTTGCTGGGCGCTTCAATGCTCTTCGCTCAAACGTCTCATGACATTCATGATGTCTTCCAGACGATTCCGACTCAAACCATCGGGCAGGGTGCTCCAGTTACGACTGCGACGCCAAACCCTCAAGTGCCACCACCGTCGCCAGTGTTCAATTCGAACACAAGCCAGTTGGAGTCGGCAGTAACGACTTCTGACGATGCAATGGAGTTTGCACTCCCCGCGAATGAGTCCGCACCCGAATACTCCCAGTCACCGATGCCAATCACTGTCGTGAGCCAGGCTGGATGTGACGAATGCGAGGCGCCAGTCGCTGTCGCATCAGGAAACCACTGTCATCACAATGGTCATTGCCATTGTTGCGGTCACCCTGTGAAGCGCTGCGTTTGCGGAATTCTTTCGAAGGTCGCACGTGGCATCAAAGCCCTCAAGCACAAAATCGGTGCTCACCACTGCAAAGGACATCACCACTGCAAATCATCATGGGCGTGCTGTGATCGAGTCGAAGAGTGCGTTGACTGCTCCTCGTGCGAGGCCTGCGAAGAAGAGGCGGCTCCTGAAGAAGAGTGGGAAGTCGTTTATGAGCCTACCTGCGAGCCATCCTGCGAGTGCCCGGCAGAGCCTGAGCCAGTTCAAATGTGCTACGTGCCTTGTGAAGCTGAGCCAGAGGAAGAAGAAGATTGCCATCACGATTGCTGCATCCTCGATGAGTTGGCGCATGGCGTGAAGTGCCTGTTCCACAAGGCCGGTCGAAAGATTCATCACATCGGCGAGAAGCTTCACAACTGCAAGCACAAGCATGGTTGCGGTCATCACGGCTGCCGAAGCAGTTGCGAAAGTAGCTGTCCACAACCTTATCGGGTCATGGTCATTGATTCGGCTCCCGTCGAGTCGGCACCGATTGAGACTCCCAGCTGTGGATGTGCAGCAAAGTCGATGACACGCCGTCGATAGGCGTATGCGGCTGCATTAGGCCTCAAGAATTATTTCGCGAGAACTGAATCTAAATCACTGAACAACGAACAGGCGACTTGTTCGTCGTCAATTCCACTGACCTCGTTGTCTCCAGCGGAGCGCCCATCTGGTAGGGTGCTCCGCTTTTTTTCTTGGTGCTGCCACTCGGCGCATCAGTGGTGCTGTCGTCGCATGCACAATTTCCAGTCGCGCTATCTCAATTTTCGGACTGGCTGCGCGTTCCTGCGACGATTTACTTCTGCGATTACAGAGTCTGCGCATCCGAGCGGCTCCTGTTTTCTTTTTTGGCATGTCGCTTGCTATACGACATGAAAAACATCTTGCCAGGAAAAGTTCCAGGCACTTCGCAGACGGGAGACTTTTCATGCTTTTTCGACCACGGCAATTGGCGGTAATCCTTGGCACACTACTGATCGCGAATAGCGCACTGGCGCAAGAGGCGACTGAAGCAGCCGCAGCTAACGACGTTGGCTATGCCCTCGACAATGTAATGTTACTTGTATGTGCAGTGTTGGTGCTGTTCATGCAGGCCGGCTTTGCGATGGTCGAAGTCGGTTTCAACTCGGCAAAGAACGCGGTCAATATTCTCTACAAGAACGTGATGGACCTGAGCGTTGGCGTTTTGCTGTTCTTCGTGATCGGCTTCGGTTTGATGTACCCAGCCACCTATCGTCCCGAAGGGACTGA
The DNA here is from genome assembly GCA_938040995.1 of uncultured Pirellulaceae bacterium. GTDB lineage: Bacteria > Planctomycetota > Planctomycetia > Pirellulales > Pirellulaceae > CALHZT01. Next base: position 13,067 of record CALHZT010000258.1, read on the forward strand.
CGTGAATCCTTACTTCGAGTTTGGAGGATTCGGCATTTACGAAGTGTCGCAGGGGACTTTCAGTCCTCAGGTTGACTGGCTTTTTCAGGCGGCCTTTGCTGCTACGGCAGCAACAATCGTTTCCGGTGCGGTTGCCGGGCGAATGAAATTCAGTGCCTACCTCGTTTACAGCGCAATCCTTACCGGCCTGATCTATCCGATTAGCGGGATGTGGAAGTGGGGCGGCGGTTGGCTAACACAATTTGGTGAAACGGCGGCGGACGGAAGCTACGCTATGGCCTTTCAGGACTTCGCCGGTTCCGCTGTTGTTCATGCAGTCGGTGGATTCGCAGGTCTTGCCGGCGCCATTATTCTCGGGCCAAGACTGGGGCGATTCACCAAAGATCGCTCCATTCCAATGCCGGGGCATAACATTCCCTTCGCAGCGCTCGGCGTATTCGTACTCTGGGTTGGCTGGTACGGATTCAATCCAGGCAGCCAGCTTGCGTTTCAGTCGGCAAGCGATATCGACGCAACGGTCCTGATCGCAGTGAACACGACTCTTGCTGCTGGGGCTGGCGTTCTCGCAGCGACCATTCTTGGCTGGATCCTCTTCAAGAAGCCTGACTTGTCGATGGGCCTCAATGGTGCACTTGGCGGACTGGTTGGAATCACAGCGTGCTGCGATTGTATGTCTAACGGCATGTCAATTGTGGTTGGCATTGTGGCGGGCATCCTTGTCACGCTCGGTGTGCTGATGCTCGACAAGCTAAAGATTGACGACCCAGTTGGTGCCTGGCCGGTTCACGGTCTGTGTGGCATGTGGGGTTGCCTTGCGATTGGTCTTCTTCCCAACGCTCACACGGCTGCGGGATCAACAAGCCTTTACATTCAGGCGGTAGGGACATTGGTCTATTGCTTCTGGGCATTCGTCACGATGTCCGGAATCTTCCTGGCATTGAAGGCGGTTGGGATGCTTCGCGTGTCGGCGGAAGAAGAGCAGATCGGACTGGATGTCTGTGAGCACGGTATGCACGCGTACCCGTCGCCACTTTCCGGTTTGGCAGGTGCTGCTCCTGTAATGGCCAAGGCTTCGCCTATGAAAGAAGTCATGGCTCCGTCTCCAGTTGTTGTACCGAATCCGGCGGCGTCAACTTCCTGATGCGGGGATGTTGAAACCGCTGAATTCCTGCATTCGGCTCTGCCGAACGCTCCCGGCCCGATGAAGCATCCGCCTAGCCGATTCGGGTCGGGTTTTTTTGTTACAATGCGACGCTCGCAATCGTTCCTGTCTCATGGAATATCCAGGATCATGAAACTGATCATCGCTGTAGTTCAACCCGGGCGGCTTGAGGCTGTGAAAGATGCTCTGACGGAGGTCGAAGTATTTCGATTGACGGTTACCGATTGTCAGGGCTTTGGACGGCAGAAAGGCCAGACCGAGATGTATCGTGGGCGTGAGCTTTCGGTGAATCTTCTTCGCAAGGTTCAGCTGCAGATTGCCTGCAACGACGAGTTCGTCGAACCAGCCATTGATGCCATTATCAAAGGTGGACGGACTGGCAAGTCGGGAGAGATCGGCGACGGCAAGATTTTTGTGGTGCCGCTCGACGACTGTGTCCGAATTCGAACGGGCGAACGTGGTAGCGAAGCGATCTAGGATTGAGTTCTTTGTCTGTGTGACGTGTCAGAGCGAAGCTCATTTTGTTCAACGCATACAGTCGTAAAACGGCTTTACGCGTCTGATGCAATTTCGCCTAAAGTCCAATACTGCCCAAACGAGTGAAGCTCGTTGGCGAACCGACTGCGTAAACTGTCATCCCAAGCCGGAACTTTCAACCTAAGCCGAAGGCTTTGCAGCCTGTAGCCGGCGGTAAACGCAGTGCCACCGCCGGTATGCGGCACTCACACGCCGGTCGAGCGATTCCGCTCTGGAATTCATTCAAATCAACCGAGACCGGAATCGCGTCGTTCGAATTTCATCCTCGAGCTGTTTCGGTCTCGACAAACGGCGAGTAAGAACTCAGCCGTCTTCTCGACCGAGGAATGCTCTGGAGCTAACCCGTGGTGGCGCTGCGCTTACCACGGGCTACCAGCTGATATCCCTCCGGGATGAAGATAATTCACGAATGCCGAGCTACCAAAGAACTGGCAATGAAATCCGAACCGCCGGTACTTCGTGGCGAAGGCTCATCTTTCAACTTGAACCCAGCGAAGCTTATTCTTCCGGCATTGCAGCCAGGCTCTTGCCGGGCATGTAGATGCAGAGCAAGATGCCGCCGAAGTAAAGCACGGTGAGCGGGACGCCCATGAGCAACATGCTCATTGGGTCGGCTGGTGTAAGCAGCATGGAGATAACGAAAATGACCAGGATGGCGATTCGCCACGATTCCTGAAACGTTTTGACGGTAATGATGCCGATGCGTTCGATTAGTAACATCACCAGTGGCAATTGAAAGCTGATTCCAAATCCGATGGGAAGGAACAGTACAAAGCTGACCCATTCGTTCAGCCGCGGAGCCGCCGAAATATTCATCATCACGTTGAAACTGAACAGAAAGTCCAGTACCGGTTCGAAAACGAACAGAAATGCGAGCGATGCGCCGGCGAAGAACAAGCCAAGGCTAAACGGCAGGTACGTGTAGACGTACTTCTGTTCGTTCGGGTAGAGGCCCGCCGCAACGAAGTTCCAGATCTGATAGAAGATCCACGGACTGGCAAACATTAGTCCAAGGACGAGCGCTGCCTTAATCAGAATGATGAATGCTTCTTCGGCTCCAAGTGATTGCAGCCGCACATCGGACGGCTCCCACGTCCGAATGTCAATCGCACGCTTTTTCGGTGCCAGGTCCGGATTGTCAGTCACGGTGGACATTAGCAGTCGATTCAATCGCTCTGCACCGGGGTTGGCAACATTTTGTTCATTGTCTGCGGCTTCCTGGCGAAGCAGTTCAAATGACCGCTTCTTTCCAGGTACCTCTATCAGTTTGCCGAGGTCGTCGAATACTTCATTTGCATAGAACTTCGAACCGGCGAGCGCGTTGAGGATTTTGGTGAACTCGATTCGATCGGCGTCCTGAATTGCGTCTTTTTCGACGAGCGCCACGAGGCTTTGCTGGCTGGATTCGGGGATGGAGCCCCAGAGTGCTTTTTTGAATTTGGATCTGTTTAGAAATGATGGCTTTGTTTTGACAAGCGACTTTGCAATCTCCTGAACATCGTCGAGTCGAATGTCAAATTCGAAACTTACTGAAGAGCTTTCAGGAATGATACCGCTGCTGGCGAGTTGCCCGATCACCTGATCGACATCCATGCGGATTGTCGTGGGAACCAACTGCTGCTCCTGAAGTAACAGCCAGTCTTCAGGCTGAAGCGACTCGCTCTTCTTTTCGGTCCACTCTTTGGTCGTCATGTCGACGTGCAGTCGGGCGAGCGCATTCTCGAGCGGGCTGGATACGAACTTGACGGCGTCGTCGGCAAAAAAAAGGCCGCCGAGAAATCCAATGATCAAACCGACCAGCGAACGTCCCAGCGCACCGCGAAGCTCTTCGAGGTGTTCCCCGAATGACATCGTCGAATCCTTGAACAGATCGTCGTCCACAGGCTGGGACATCGACAGTCGGCTCCGCGCAGTTTGCGACAAAAGAACTTGAGCTACGGCAGGGAATTCGTTGGATTCTCGCTCGCCGATTGCATGAACGTGATTACAGAGCGGTGCAGCTTGTCGCCCGGAGCGGGCACACGCGGAGATTGCTCACTTCCTCCAGAATAGCATGAGTGAATTGTGGCTTCAATGAGCGACAGTTCTCCAGCCGGGCACATGTTGCCGTGGTACTGAATCGCTGGCTTTGTCTACAATCCTCGCATGTATCCACTTCGATTCGAGCCGCTGTTTCGCAACTATATCTGGGGCGGACGCCGCCTGCACACTGTTCTCGACAAGCCGATTGGTGAGGGCGACGATTTTGCCGAAAGCTGGGAAGTCGTCGACCACAAGGACGGCCAGAGCGTTGTGGCGTTTGGTGATCTTGCCGGCAAAACGCTGCACGATCTCGTGACGGAATCGGGTTCCCTTCTGCTGGGCGATCATCACCCGCAGGACCGCTTTCCACTTTTGTTCAAGTTTCTTGATGCCAATCGAAAGCTGTCGGTCCAGGTCCACCCGGACGATGCGCGAGGAGCATTATTGAACCCACCGGACCTCGGCAAGACAGAAGCCTGGGTTATTCTCGATGCCGAACCAGACAGTGTGCTTTATGCGGGGCTGAAGCGTGGCTTTGACCGCGACGCGTTGGCTCGGGAAGTGAACCGCCAGACCACGGAGTTGTGCCTGCACAAGATTCATCCGCAACCCGGCGACTGCATTTTTCTCCCCGCCGGGATCGTGCATGCGATCGGGGCGGGGTTGGTGGTGGCTGAGATTCAACAGGCCAGTAATACGACGTATCGCCTGTTCGACTGGAATCGAGTCGACAAGGATGGCAACAGTCGTGATTTGCACATCGATGCGGCTTTGGAAGCGATCGACTATGAATCGGGACCTGTGGCTGTTCAAAGCGCCACACCGACAGATCACCCGGCGTGCGTCCAACTAGTCGCATGTGACAAGTTTATTCTCAATCGCTGGACGCTTTCCAAAGAGAACGGAAGCGGCGCGGTTACTTTGCCGGCCTCCAATCGAGCCGAGATTGTCGCTGTGATTGATGGTGAGCTGAGTGTGTCCGGCGATGCATCGGGGACTTCGTTGTCGAAGGGACAGACGACTTTGATACCGGCTGCTTGCACGGACGTGGAAATATCGCTTGTCGATGATCGTCCGGCTACCTTCCTGCAGGCGTTTTTGCCCAGCTAGCGGGCGTCGTCATTGCCGGGGTAGGGCAGTCCGCCGGTTTGGGAGTAGCATTCGAGCTCCGGAAGTTTTCGGCAATCGATTCGCCCAGTTCATGATTCGCCCAGCTCATTCAAGGCTCATGGCCAAGCCAGCAACTTTACTCGCCGCCATTCTTTGTATCGCATTCGCGGGGTGTGGATTGCGCACGCCGAACTTGCGTGCACCCGGTTTTCTTTATCAGCAGCAGGTCCGGGCGACTTTTCACGATCCCTACCCGGCACTTCAGGTCGCACCTGAGATCGTAGGCGGCAGACCGCCAAGCTTTGAGCTGCCGAGAGATCAGGCCGTAAAGTCACAATGGTTCTTCGACAGCCGCCCACCTCGCTAGGCACCCGAGCTGAGCACCAGGCTCCGACCGACCTCAAGGCAGCGTCCAGCTAACGATAACCGTATCATCCCCGCGCAGGCGGGGAACCAGCGAATCGTCATGTTGTTCTGATCTTCGATTGTTTGCAAAACCGTCAGAAGACTCAACTGGATTCCCGCTTCGCGGGAAAGACGGCTTGGAGCCGACCTCGTAAGCTGGACACTCTCTCAAGGCCGCCCGGACTCGACGCCTATTATCGCGACCCGGTGGCGTAATTCACCGATTACGACCTGCGTGCACCAAGCCGCGTGTGTAAGATGGCGGATCACGACACAAAACCACATCCAGCACCGGAACTTGGCGATGGCCACCCCCAGAAAATCGAAATCGCGACCTGCGAAGAAAAAGTCGCAATCGGGCCGATCACGATCCGCCACGACTGGCGGCCAAAAAGTCGCCAGCAAGTCAACCAGGCCGACCAAGGCGACCAAGGCGACGAAACGTGGCTCCAGTAGTAAATCGCAAGGTCGATCTGCGCGAGGTCGTGGATCCGCCAGCAAGAGCTCCGACGGAACTCGGCCGCCGCGATTGCAAAAAGTTCTCGCGTCTGCAGGAGTCGGCAGTCGCCGGGACTGCGAAGTGCTGATCCTCGAAGGTCGAGTCGAAATTGATCGTCGAGTCGTGACAGAGCTCGGTGTGCGAGTCGATCCGCAAGAGCAGGAAATTCGGCTGGATGGCGACATCCTGCGGCCTCAAAAAATTATCTACTACGCGGTTCACAAACCGACAGGCGTGGTCTCCACCAACAGCGATCCTGCCGGTCGAATGCGAGTCGTCGATCTGGTCCCGCCTGGCACGCGACTGTTTACCGTGGGCCGGCTCGACAAAGCCAGTCAAGGGTTGATGCTGGTGACGAACGATGGCGAACTCGCCAATCGACTCGCGCATCCTCGCTACAACGTCGAGAAAATTTACCTCGTGTCTGTCGTCGGTCACCCGTCGCCTGAGTCGCTGAAGAAACTGCGCCACGGTGTCCATCTGGCCGACGGGGTCGTTCGTGCGAAGCGGCTGCGGATCAAAGGCAAGAAACAGAAAACGACGATCCTCGAAATGGTTCTGACCGAGGGCCGCAATCGCGAGATTCGACGTATGGCTGCTGCGATCGGGCACAAGGTGACTTCGCTGCAGAGGATTGCAATTGGCCCGCTGCGTCTGGGCGATATGCCCTCGGGTGCCTACCGCCCGCTGACATCCACAGAGCTGAAAAATCTCAAGTCGCTGGTAACCGGTGGTGCAAGGCGAGGTGGTTCTGGCGGCGGAGGGGCACGCAGCGCATCGTCGTCGCGATCCAAAGCCGTTGCCGCCAAACGGGGAGCGCCAAACAAAGCCGCCAGGAAAAAAGCTGGATCGAAAAAAACAGGAGCTCGCGGTGCTGCACGTACCGCAACGAAAAAGAAGTCAGCCGGGAAGGGCGGTGCCAATTCAGGCAACGCCAAAGGGCGAGCCCGCAAGAAAGGCAAAGCCCAAAAGCGACGATAGAGCGGGATTTGCTACGCCAACTTCGTTCCACATTCGTCACAGAATTTCGCTGAC
>CALHZT010000259.1 GCA_938040995.1 uncultured Pirellulaceae bacterium
GCAACTTCCTGTTGCAAAGCGGAACGACGAAAAAGCAAATGAACGAGTGGATTGTAAAAGTGAATGGCCGTCACGAGGGCGAACAGCAATCGCCAAAGCGGATCATGACGCACCACATGCGCCAGTTCGTGCGCGAGGACGGCTTGTCGTTCACCCTCGGTCCAGTCGTGCCAGTTGGCTGGCAAGACGAGTGTGTGCGGCCAACCGCCGATGATCGCAGCATTTTGCACGAGAGTGCTTTCGATGAGCAAGATATGCCGTTCGCAACCAAGTCGTAATTTGAGTGTCTCGAGTTCGTTGGCGATTTCAACATTGACGATCGGTGCGCCGGTTCTTCGCACCCTCCACAGAAAGCAAATCGAAAACAGAATCCGCAAGCCGCCGACAAGAAGGAGCGTGCCTGCACAAATCGTTGTGCCCGTTCCGTAGTTGATGCGGAACTGGGATCCGATCCGGGTCAAGCGACTGCCAATGCGGCTGTCCAGTACGATACTCCTGGAAAGTGCATTCCACGCGGAAAGCAGATTGACTCCACCTTCTTGAGCATCACGGGGTGCCGTTTCAAATGTGGCGGGATGATTCGCATTTTCCGGCTTGATAACGGCGTTCGAGGGAGCCGGCATTTCGTCTATATGCGCAGGTAGCGAGGGCACAAATGCGGCGACAGTCACCATGGCGATTACGACCATTGTCGCGTTCAGGAAGCGGGACTTCTGTCGAACCGATGATGCAACGCATGACGTGAACAGCAATGCGAAGGACGAGAGAATGGTGACTTGGGCGATGCACCACAGGGCAGAAAAAACGAGGCAATTCGGGGCAGTGGCAATCATGATTGCTCCTTCAACACGCGCTCGAGCAGTTCCCGTTCCTTGACCGTGAGTTTTCGACGACTGCCAAGGACCTGAGTCAGCAATTGCTCACGCGAACCATGGAAAACACGCTTTAGCAAGTCGCCGACAAGCGAGCCGGATACGTCTTTGAAAGTACGAATTGGTCGATAGCGAAAGGGCCGTGAATCATTCGTTGCTTCGAGAAAATTCTTCTCTACGAGAATGCGGACGAGATTTGCGACCGTCACGTACGCGATGTCGACGCCTTTTGCAGCCATTTGGTCGCGTGCTTCCGTGGCAGTAATGTCGCCTTTTGACCAAAATACGTGCATCAACTGCAGCTCGCGCTCCGTGAGCTCTTTATTGGTTGGTCGGTTCATCCAGCCCTCCTTGTTTGGTTAACCAAATTTGGTTTTGCAAACATAGCGGTCAGGGCCTGGCACATGCAAGGTCAGTCGCTGGGAATGGCCAAGCGGCCTGATTCAACCAATAACGTGAACGATCAACAAAAAAATGGTATGAGAATGCGGAGAAATCGAGTTTCCCGGCGTCTGTTCCAGCCGAGCCGAACTGACGATAATTACGCGATCGACATGTTTTGCGGATGGATGTCCGTAAAAGACGGCTGCGATGAATCCGTCGGGAAACCCTGCATGGCACGTAGATGAACTGCTACTTTCTTTTAGCAATAAATATTCAGAGAGATTATTCATGCCACGTAACATCATTCGTCTGTTGTGTCTGCTATTCATTGTTTCGATTGGCGTAGCCGCAGAGCCGCCTGGCGATGCGGATGGCAACGCTAATCCGTCAGGCTTTGAATGGCTGCGGCAATTCGAAGGAGAATGGTCGGCGGTTTCTACAGCTCCCGGTGCTGAAAAAATGAAAGCGACGATCTCATCGCGCGCCATTGGAAAGAACTGGATCGTCAACCAGCATTCCAGTCCCGATGCTTTTGGCACTGGCTATCAGGCAGTGCAGACGCTCGGTTACGACGCGGAAACGAAGAAGTACGTCGGTACCTGGATCGATTCGATGATGGGGTTCAAGTGGACGTATTCGGGTACGCTGGATGAGTCCGGCAAGCGACTTTTGCTCGACACGGAAGGGCCAGACATGGCAAATCCAAAAGAGATGAAAAAGTACCGTGACGTTTATGAGATCAAGTCAAAAGACGAGATTCTCGCCGAATCCCAGATGCTGAATTCGGAAGGGAAGTGGGCAGCATTCATGTCCAGCACGTTGACGAGGCAAGCAGCGGGTAAAGAACCGTTCGCCGAAAAAATGGCAGTCAAAGAAGTCGCGAGTCCGAAGGAGTCCAAAACGACAGTTACGCCGTTTCTTATGTTCATCGGAAAGGCCGAAGCCGCCATTGAATTCTACAAGACGGTATTTCCGAACCTCAAAGTCGAAAGCATGGTCAAGTACGGTGCCGGCCAGCAGGGCAAAGAGGGAACGGTCAAACTCGCGACTTTCGTCGTTGCTGGCCAACGCGTGAAGTGCATTGACAGTCCGCCAGTGCACGATTTCGATTTTACGCCTTCGTTCTCTTTCTTCGTGGAATGCGAAAGTGAAGAACAACTCAAGACACGATTCGCCAAACTGTCGGATGGTGGCAAAGTCATGATGCCGGTTGATAACTACGGATTCAGCAAGAAGTTCGCGTGGACCAGTGACAAGTTTGGAGTCAGCTGGCAATTGAATTTGCAATAAAATTCCGTGTGTCTGCTTTCATCGCGCCTGCATCATTGCTGCAGCGATCGTTCAATGCCCTTTCGATTGTAGCCGTTCACGGATATTGACGTTTCCTCAGGTTCGAGAGGGTCAGGCACAAATTTTCGGCGTTTGTCCGCAAAGCGAGATAAGTGTGTTTGCCGCCGGAAAATTGAGCCAGACCCTTGGCCGCGTGAACGGTAACTTTCGATCTACGACCGGCTGGACTCTCTTTTCGGCTGGCCACCTATCCATCGCGTAGGTGTCCACCTGTGGAATGGCCTCGCTATATGGTTTGCTATTGGTGAAGTGGCGGGTAATTACTCTTCAGTGTCGTTGTTTCTTACGTTGCTGATGACCCCGTTCGCGGAGGCAGCTAAAATCTACGGCCCCTGCTGATTCATCAGGAGGTTGCTCTGCCTTTCCCGCCTTGCCTTCCCACCTCCCATTCCTGTCATTCGAGTGACGCAATCTTGAAGTTTGAAGAGCTAGAAAGTCGTCGTGTGATGACGATGCTGCGCATCGCCACGTGGAATACGGCTAATAACCCGGACAATGTCGTGGAAGATGCTTCGTTTGAGACGATTCTCCAGGCGATTGGCGACGAGTCGGTTGAGGGGAACGTTACGCGACTTGGCTTGTTGGCAGTTCAGGAAACGGATGATCGGGATTCCGTCGGAAATTCTATCGGGCGCATCGAATCTGTGCTCGAAGATATTTACGCGGGAGTCGACTATGCGTCCGCCGTCAGCTCACGGGATGGTGGCGGTGATTCGACCGGATTCGTCTACGACACGACGGCGCTTGCCCTTCTTGAGACGACTGAGCTTCGAGTTGGATTTACTCACAACACGCTCCGAGGGAAGTTTCGTCCGTTCGGAACCGTCGGGCAAAGCGACTTTTATGTCTATACGACTCATCTCAAGGCGGGCAGCTCAACGTCGGATCGAACGCGTCGAGCCAATGAAGCGAATCTGATCCGCGCCGATCTTGATGCCTTGGGCGACGGAATTCAGGCGATTGTTGCGGGCGATTTAAATATTCGCAGCAGTTTTGAAACATCCTTTGTCAATTTGACAGCCACGGGCCCCGGACGGCTCGTCGATCCGGTCGCCTCGCCTGGCACTTGGCATGACAACGTTGCGTTTCGGTCGCTTCACACACAGAATCCGCAAGATCCTGCCGATGGTGGTGGCGGAGTCGACGATCGGTTTGATTTTCAACTGACGACGGATGAATTTTTTGACGGGTTTGGCATCGACTATGTGGACGGCTCGTATCACGCGTTTGGAAACAATGGGAGCCACACGCTCAATGGTTCGATTACGACCGGCACTGGAGCTTCTTCAGAAGTGCTCGCCGCGTTGGCTACGGCAAGTGATCATTTGCCTGTAGTAGCTGACTATGAGATTTTCGATTTCCCGAGTGTGATTGTCGAGCAACCAGGCACGGAAACGAGCGTAAGCGAATTTGGTGAATCGGACGAGTACTCGCTGCGGCTGGCGACGGTTCCGACCGACGATGTAATCGTCACCGTGAGCGCGGATGGCCAACTGGATCTGGGAGCCGGCGCCGGCAATCCGGTCTCCCTGACGTTTTCACCGGCGACAGGGACGACGCCTCAGTTCATTACGGTGTCAGCAATCGACGATGACCTTGTGGAAGGGGACCATACATCCGTCATTGGCCATTCTGTCACGAGCCTGGATAGCGACTATGACGGAATCAATGTCAGTCCAGTTACTGTGGCAATTGCCGACAATGAACAATTTGATCCGGACATCGTCATCACGGAAATTATGTACAACCCCGATTCGGAGGAAACTTCTCCTGGCGTTGGTGAGTGGATCGAAGTTGTAAACAACGGCAGCGTCCCTGTTGACCTTGGTGGGTGGTTGGTTGACGACGAAGACAGTACGGACTGGTCGCCCATTCCTGCCGGGACGGTCTTGAATCCTCGACAAGTTGCTGTGTTCTTCGACAAAGACTTTGCGACTGAAGGGGAATTTCGGAGTGACTGGCGTGTTCCGGGTTCGTCACTCGTTGTCGGCATGTCGTGGGGTAGTCTCGCCAATAGCCCCTCTGCGACCAGCGAGATCTTGCAGTTGCTTGACGCAGAGTCGGGAATTGTTGACGAGGTGAACTACGATGATTCCGGCGACTGGCCAAGCGATAGCACGGATGGTCCAAGCATCTATTTGACTGATGTGACAGCGGACAATGATGTTGGCACTTTGTGGTCCCGTTCCGCCGTCGGCCAGGAAAACGCGATTTCGCCAACGGGCCTTTTGTATTCGACAACCGACGTTGGGTCACCTGGCAGGTTTGGTCAAGTCGTTGATGGCGACTTCGATAGTGACGGCGATTTTGACTGCACTGACATAGATGCACTTGTCCTGGCGATTTCCGCAGGCAACCACGATTTGCGATTCGATCTGACTGCGGACTTGCAGGTCGATGCTGCCGACCTGCAGCAGTGGTTGGTGCAGGCGGGAGCGAACAATCTCGCTTCTGGTGCTCCCTATCTTCCAGGCGACGCGAATCTGGATGGCGTCGTGGACGGTAGCGATTTTAATGTGTGGAATAGCCAGAAATTCACTGCAGGTGCAGGTTGGTGTGGTGCCGATTTCAACGCCGACGGTGTTACCGATGGTAGCGACTTTAATGTGTGGAATTCGAACAAGTTTTCTTCCGCTGTTGCTGCAAAATTCTCACTGTTTCTTCCTGCTGTTGATGAAGCCGGTGACGAGCGAATTGCCCGGCAAACTGCAGTTATAGATTTGGTTTTTGCGACCAAGGCGCATAAAAAAGATTCTGCTGAAGAGGCGTAAAAAGAGCCGCCTGGTTAAGGGCGGCTCCATTCCTGATTCGCTACATCTTGAAAGATGAAATTATTTGCGGCGACGGATCGCGAGCAGTCCGACAAGTCCGAGACCGATCAGCGAGAATGCACCCGGCTCAGGTACAACAACGTTGTAGGTACCCAGCAAGGTTGCTCCTGCAATGTCGCTTGCGTCATCGGCGGGGAAGTAGACGTTTCCACTCGGGTTGCCACCGGCGACCATGTCAGCATATGCATCAGGGTCAACCGTCCACGTTGCGGAGCCGGTGAACGCTAACGAGCCAGCTGTGAACGTGGCTGCTCCATCGGGTGTCCACGACCAGACATTCAAACCCGGGTCCGTGTTGCCGTCGCGGAAAATGTCCGGACCGTCGACATCTGCGACGTTTTCGGCGGATGTGAAAAACGGCGCGGTCGAAACGAGCGTGTCACCGAGAGCATTTCCTGCACCGACGGCGCCGAAATAGTTCTCGAGATATATTCCAGTAGTATCGCTTCCCGAGATCGTGGCGGCTGCCAGACCGCTATCTGCCGTGATTGTAATTTGATTTGCTACCGAAAGATCGACGTTGAGTACATTCTGGGCGTTGGCGAAGCCCGCGAACATTGCGAGGGCAGTAAAAGCGACAGCAGTTTTAGTCAATTTCATTAGATTCTTCCCCAATTAAAAAAGTGAAACGATTCAGTGCTGCAACACGCAACACAACTACAATCATGGTGCCAGGCCCACATTCAGGCAGGACCAGCGTCAAAACTCATCACGTATTCTCCACCTACCTCTGCGAGTCGTCGGTAGCGCAACAGCGGTCAACCAGCAATACGATTATGCTGAAAGCTGCCGATGCCCGATCGCACCGCACGGTGCTCGAAGCCATGTTTTTTGTCGAATCTCGCCAGGGTTGCACTACGAAGTATGCGATACGGTGCGGCAACGCGCTACTCGGCGCGGCGACCTGTAACGCATACCAGCCCTTCCCACTCGTTGGGTAAGCGGCGTGAAGGCAGCAACGATCTGTACCCGGTAATTCGATATTTGTCAGGTTTGTATTAGCGGTCTTGCAGTAGCAATCTCCAGTTAGATCCAAAAGCAGTTATTCGGTTGACGGTTCGATTTACAGACCAGTGTGAAGGTATGCAAATCGGCCGGCCATCAAATGGCATGGCAATGCGAGTCATGGAATAATCACAACGTCGTCACAAAGAATGGCAAAGCTTGCGCCATTCAAGAAACCTGATATGCGTTCATTCCGTGTGCGAAGTTGCGAGCGTTAAAGCAGTGGCAACCTACTTTTGCTAATCAAGGATTGTTAGTCGGAGTGTGTAGCACATTGGTGTAGCGTCATTTCGTCTCTCGCGACCGGCATTCACGTCGCTCGAGAGAATGCGCATCTAGATCACCGCCTTGCTCCACTACAGAAGGTCGGTGACGGTTCGGTTTGCGAACCAAATGAGATCGCAAATCGGACAGTCATAAACTTCCTTCGTTAAACCATGGCCTTAGGTTGTCCCCAAAGCCATGGTTGGTTGATCACCTTTGATTTCGGATGTCCGAAACGTGGATCTGTTCTTTTCTAGCTGCGGCGTCGCAATAGACTCAGTCCAATGGTTCCAACAAGGACCATGAGAAACGCCGACGGCTCAGGAACTGCGTGCGTCAGCTCGAGGTTATAGTCACCAGCTCGCGAATCGAGTGTTCCGATTCCTGGTTCTACGTCACCGAGCGTTGCTGCGAAAACAGCATCGAATGGACCGACAACCAAAGTGTAGTTGCCAGCTGCAAGCGTCGTACCGTCGACACCCGGGGTCTGGTCTCCCGAGAGTGGATCATCGCCAAATGACAACAGGCTGTAGAGTCCTCCGAGTGCCGCTTCCTGACCGTCGTCGTCGGATGCGACGAGCGTTCCTGCAGCGTCGTAGAGAGCAATTTCAGTGTCGATCGCGTCGCCAGTGAGCGGATCAGTGGTCTGGATGTTCAGGTACGATCCAGGAACTCCAACTCCGGCGGCGATGTCGAACGTAAAGAAGTCAAGACCTCCGAGTACGCCGGTGTGGTGGAGATTGGGGGACTGACCGGGTCCGGAAATGGTGACACCATCTGCTGCAATTGTGCCCAAGGCGAAGTTTCCGTCGATAACCGTGTCAGGAGTACCTGAGTCATCAAAGACGTCGACCGTTACCGTGTTCCAGGTCTGATCAGCGATTGTCGGATCATCATCGAACGACTCGAAGAATTCAAAAGTAGCGGCTGCTGGATCAAATGGGGTAACCAGTGTGCTGGTTCCGGCGATCGTGGTGGTTCCGGTATAAGTCGTACCTGTTCCTCCGCCGATGTTGAACGAGTTGTTAATTCGGATGTCCGCTTCGGAACCAAATGTACCGGCTACGCCTGCGGAGTTATCCAGTTCACCGAATACTACAAATTCAGTGGCGTTGTAGCCGCCAACAAGTCCACTGGCCAAAGTAGTGTTTGCGGCGTCGCCGACTCCGTTAAAGGAAGCCACATTCGAAAATGTAACCGACTCGGCCAGTACGTTGGGTGTGCCGGGGATCAATTCGCTACCGAAAGAGAACGTAGCTACGGACAGAACCAGTAATGCAGCTGAATAGAACAGTTTCGACGAGGTCATTGGACTCTCCAATTTGAAGAAAAGGTGAATTTCAACAGGTTGAATTTCAATAGGGTGAATGCACAAAAAGTGCCAACACGGTGATGCTCGCTGGCGCGAGAATCACCGTCTTGGCACAGCGGCATTCGACAGTTTTGACGAGGTCATTAGACAGCTCTCAGTATTTATGGAAATTGCAAAAAAAATACCAACACGTCGATTCTCGCGTCGCGAGAATCAGCGTCTTGGCATGTTCAGAGCAGCTGTCGAATTTGGTCGAGTCACGAGCTGCTCCAGTTCAAAAAAAGGTCAAATTTAAAGTGGTGGGCTTTGAATCGCCGCCGGTCGATTTCGTTATAAAACGCGAGGAACTCGAGTCAAGTAGTCAATCGAAAATATTCCGAAACCGGTACCAAGATTCGCCCAAAGAATGCTTGAAACTTCGTTCCATCATTTGGGCGTTTCTCGCACGCTTCGAAAATCAGCCCGAAAATGTGGTTTTTCGTCACAATATCGGCTGTGGGCACCGGGTAAAAATCCGCCTGAAGTCTCTTGATTTTTGCCTCCAAAAACCGGAAGAAATTTTCACAAATTGTCGCAAGACCCGGTCGAGTTGAGCCACTAGCTTGGACGATCACGATTTAGCCGGGAACGATTCTGATCAAGTCCAAATAACGGTCGATTCATTCGATCATCGACGGGATTTTTGAGGTACTTACAGAGGAAGATTGGTGGAAGAGCCGTTCAATCAGGCGCGCAAGATCATTTCACCATGTCGAGATCGCTCTATGGATCATGGCTCGCACCACTACAATGCCGCGTTTACGGATTTGAATTAGCATCTGCGCAAAAGGGTTCCTGTGTACAACGTAAATCAAACGCATGATCCAGACCGGCAATCGTGGGTCGAGTCGGCGAATGCCGACGACACCGACTTTCCCATTCAGAATCTTCCCTTTTGTGTGATCGAGCAGGGAAGTGATCGCTCGATCGGCGTAGGCATTGGGGATCAGGTGCTGAACATCAAGCTTGCGGCTGGCGTAGGCATGCTCTCGGATGATCTCGTCGAAGCTGTCGTGCAGCCCTCGATGAATGCGATCATGGGAATGACGCTCAAGCAGCGGGAGAAGTTGCGTCGCGAAATCGGCGACTTGCTGGACAAGAATACAAAAGCCAATCGAGCTGAGCTGGAAGCGGCACTCGTACCGATGGCGTTGGCAAAGTATCGCGTGCCGTGCACGATTCGCGATTACAGCGACTTTTATGCGTCTGTCTATCATGCGACGAATGTTGGGAGCATGTTCCGGCCAGACAATCCGTTGCTACCAAACTGGAAGCATATTCCGATTGGCTATCACGGTCGCGCCTCAAGCATCGTCGTTAGTGGCCACGAAGTCAGACGGCCCGCCGGACAAAAAGCTCCCACCAACGATGGCATGATACCGAACGTTAGTCCGTCGAAGTTGCTCGACTACGAACTCGAAGTCGGATTCTACGTGGGACGCGGCAATCAACTGGGGAAGACCATTTCGATCGAGAACGCGGAGGATCATCTGTTCGGCATGACGTTGGTGAATGACTGGTCCGCGAGGGATCTGCAAAAGTGGGAATACCAACCGCTGGGGCCGTTTCTTGGGAAGTCGTTTGCGACCACCGTTTCGCCGTGGGTAGTGACAATGGAAGCCCTGGCTCCGTTTCGATGTGCAGAATTCGAGCGGCCAGAGGGCGATCCAGTTCCGCTGGATTACCTCGCCAGTTCGGAGAACTCGCGGAACGGCGGGGTCGATTTGAATCTCGAAGTCCACATTTCGACGATGCAGATGCGCGAGCTGGGCATGGCGACTGAAAAGCTGAGTGGAACGAGTTTCCGCAATATGTACTGGACGATCGCCCAGATGTTGACGCATCACGCCAGCAATGGTTGCAATCTGCAAACTGGTGATTTGATGGCGAGTGGTACGGTCAGTGGACCGGAGCGATCCGAACGGGGCTGCTTACTTGAGCTGACGTGGAACGGCGATGCGAACAATCCGCTGCCAGGCACGCAGCGTAGTTTGTTGACGATGCCGACGGGTGAGGAGCGAAAGTTCCTCGGGGATGAGGATGAGGTTTCGCTGTTCGGATATTGCGTGAACGAGAAATATCGACGCATCGGGTTTGGTGAGTGCACGGGGATCATCAAGCCAGCGGCGGAGTAGCGTCTGACGGACGACGATATTTCGCGCGTTGCTCATTCCGGTTTGCTCATTCACTGATGGCGAACCCGTTTACTGCGGCATGTGAACTCGCTCACATAGGTGACGTGTTGTTCGCGTTTTGTCCGGGTCTATCGAATAAAAATCTACCGGGCCGGCCGTAGCGATTTATACTGACCGCCGGGCGATCCATCGAATTGGTAGATCGCTGTTTTTCAGCCAAAGTAAGTTTATCGGAGCAGTCGATGAGAGTTTTTGCATCTTTGATGTTGACCGTCTTGATGTTGTTTGGTGGCACTTCTGCCGTCGCCCAGCTGAGCTACAACGAATCCAATGACGGTGAGTTGAGTGACGACCTGTCAAATCCGGACCTGCTTGTGTTTGGCGTTGGCCTCAACACGGTTGCTGGAAATGTTGGCTCGGCGAGTGGTACCGGAGCCACGAATGGAACGGATGCTGACTTTTTCTCATTCTCGCTTGCTCCAGGACTGTCCGTTGATTCGATAACAGCGACTCGAACGGGATCTGGGTTTCAGAGCTTCATCGGTTACGTAGCAACGGGATCGTTTCCGGGAGCATCGACTGGCGCTCTTGGGGCTGGCGATCTCGACGGGAACGCGCTGTTTTCCGATGGCGAGAGCCTCTTGCCGGGAGAATTGTTGTCGAGTCCATTGACGGCTGGTGATCACGCGTTCTGGGTTCAGGAGACAGGTGACGCGATAGATTACTCGATTTCCTTCAACGTGGTTCCTGAGCCTGCAGGTTCGATGCTTCTTGTCGGGTTGGGTTTGGGAGTCACCATGATGGTCCGACGTCGTCGCTAGTCAGCTTTTTTCGCTGAACAATTGTTGTCCTAACGAACACGCGAACGCATTCCTTCTCGATGGAATGCGTTTGTTCTTGCCGTGGTCCGTTGTTGCAGGGTGGGGCCGAATGCGTCTGTGAAACTCGTCTACTATTGAACGACCTATTCAGGGCGATCATGCTCTTCATCTCGTCGGTGTTGAGAGCGAGTCACCAAGTAAAAGATGGGGGCCTGGATCTGGTGTGTTGTAAAGCTGCCTTGCAGCGGATTTTACGTTGCTTCAGAACGGACATGAACTGTTGCAGCGCAATTCGAATACATCGGCGCCTATGGCCGCTCCTCCCCGTCGCTTAGGCTCCGACCCTCCTCACGCGACGCGTGGTATGCCCTGCTTCGTTCCTCGCATGACACCACTGCGTCGGAGGAGGGTTGCTTTGGGCGAGCGACCGAGGGCAGGCAAGCGGCTGCAGGGCCACGCAAGGCCGCAACGTTACGCCTGTTGTGCCAATTCGCGAGACGAAGGCGCCCCGGCGGCGGAAAATCGCAATACCATTGCATAGCCGCCAAATAGTGCCGTGGCGAATGTCAGATCACCTAGCAGTGTGTAGCGGAAGAATGGCAAAGCGCTGGCGAAGCATTGCGAGAGGCCCGAGAACGATGATTCGTAGAGTGACGTGAATTGCCAGACGGCGAGGTTTGTGCCCACGAAGAATAGCAGCGACGCGCCCAGGCAGGTGCCGACGATGACGGCGGTTGATTTTGCCGTTGTTTTTGCGGCTTGTGCGATAACGCTACGATGCTGGCGCCCTTTTTGGCGACTGGTGTTTGATGGCTGCAAGTCGACATTGCGACGCAGAAGCGTCCTCATTGCAATCGGCAACCCCAGCATGGCATAGACCGTTACCATGAGTGGCCAACTGTACCCACCGATGACTTGGTCACTAATCAGCATCACGCTGACTGGAACCAGAAGAGCGATCGCGTAGGATCGAAAGTAAAAACCGGCGAACAGTGCCAATGCGGCGACCGGAGCGAAATTGGGGATGTCGCGAAAGTACAATCGAAGGGCGACTCCGCCAACGATGAGGAGCATCGCGACGAGAAGCTGGGAAAAAATGGACTGATTCGATCGTTGGTCTGGGTTGCGGGGCATGGGGGCTCCGGTTGGTTGCTCGCCTGTCTTGTTGACGCAGCCGATTGCTATGCCGCGTTCGTCAGCATCGGATTCTACTTATACTCCTCGAATCTCCACAAGATAGCGCCAGCCTTTGGCACCGTCGTGACGGCGAAACTTGCCTCGGCCCGCTCCTGATTCACGTAAAAAATCCAGTTCCGTCCTCCCCCCGCCTGATTCTTCACGTCGTCAATCTGGGAAAGGAAACCAAATTCGCCCTTTCCTCGCGACTGGAAAGTCACGCCATGCGGGTGATCCTTGGCGAATTGCAGCGCGTCCTGGACTGTCATACCCTCCTTCCACGGAACGGCCGTGAATCGTTTTTGGGCTCCGTCGCCATAGTCGATGGTCATTTCGACGACGCTAGCTGGGGCTTTTTTGTCTCGGGCTTCCTTGTCCGATTTGACCTTTTCGCGGTCTGAATCGGCAGGCTCGTCCCCTGTTTGGGCTTTTTCGGTCGTTTGGCCGGCAACGACGGTATCAATTTCAATTGCGGCATTGAATGCGATAACCACGGTGGCAAAGAGTGCCATTGTGAGCAAAGTACGGGGCAATGCGTGATTTTTTGGATGGGATGTAAGGTGCATATGTGAGCTCCGTCTAACCATGGAACGGACAGAAATTGACAAGTCGACTTTTTGCAACATTGTCATCATAGCGTTGAATGACGCACATCGGGAACTTGCCACCGGATTGGAATTTCGAAATGCGAAACACTGGAAGATTGCAGAAGAGCATCGCGGCCGTCAGCGGAAATCGCCAGGTCATTTTGGCGTGTGTGTTTTTCGGACTGATGGCGGCAACGCGCACGAACGCTGAAATTATTACCGTCGGTGATCAGCAGGCTACTGCGACGGTTGCGATGGCGGACATTGATCATTCGACTTGGGATGCACTCCTGCAGAAGTACGTGAATGAGCGCGGGATGGTGAATTATTCGGCGCTAAAATCAAGTGCGGCTGACATGCAGTCACTGGAAGCGTATTTGAATCATTTGTCATCGGCGAAGGTTGAGCCAGCAAGCGCGGCCAACCGGAATGCCCAATTGGCATTCTGGATCAACAGCTACAACGCGGTAACGCTTCACGGCATGTTGCGTGAGTATCCGACGAAAAGCATCAAAGATCACGCGTCCCGGTTTGGCGGATACAATATCTGGAAGCACTACCAGTTGTTTGTTGATGGCAAGCCGTACTCGCTGGACGACATGGAGCACAAGATTCTTCGCAAGATGGACGAGCCGAGAATTCACTTCGCCGTTGTCTGCGCCTCGATCAGTTGCCCGCGATTGTTGAATCGCGCTTATGTACCTGACAAGTTGGAGGAGCAGCTGCAGTTGAACACCCGCGACTTTTTTGCGCAGCCCGGTAACTTTCGATACGACGTTGGCAAGCGGAGGGCTTATCTGTCGTCGATCATGAAATGGTATGGAACTGACTTTGCTCCAACTGCGGTGACGCAACTGAAAAAGTTGGTGGAATACCTGCCGGATGCGGCGGCGCAGCAGGCCGTGACCTCTGGCAAGTTCAAGGTGAGCTACCAGAAGTACGACTGGGGAATTAACGAAGCCAAGTAGCCATTTCGCGCCGCTATGCCGATGGCCAGTGTTGGTGCTTTTGACTCGCCACAAGTCGGGAGCTTCTCCCGTCTGAATCGCGCGGCAGGCAGTTGACCAAGGGCATGTTGCCCGAATCGGGGGTGAACGCTGTCAATTCACTTTGCGGCTTGTTCGGAATGCACCGGCCGATTTGGTATGCTCGTCCGTACTTCCTGTCTGTCCCTAACTGTCGAGTTCAGTCTCCGCAACAATGCCGCGTTCCGCGTTAATCCCGCTGTTCTGGACGGTCGATCTATCTAGCATTCAGCGATTCGTGATTCTGGGACGGCAGGGTCGTGAATGTACTCAAGGTCAAGCAAAAGGATTGCGAAATGGCGTCTTCGACCACGGCTTCTTCGGAAAAGACGATCTCAGTCACCTTTCCCGAGCAGGACATCGCCCTGCTGACTTTCGACATGCCGGGCAAGGGAGCCAACGTGCTCTCATCTCACGTGCTCCACGAACTGTCGGGACATCTGGACGAACTCGAGAAGCGAACCGATCTTGTCGGCCTCGTGTTCATCTCTGGCAAGCCGGGGCAGTTTATCGCCGGTGCCGACCTTCGCGAGTTTGCCGAACAGATTGACATCGGCGAAGAAAAAACTGCCGAGATGTGCGGGCAAGGGCAGGCGCTTTTCCGGCGTCTGTCGACGGACTGTCCATTCGTCACCGTTGCGGCGATCGAAGGCATCTGTGTCGGCGGCGGCGCTGAACTGGCTGCCTGGTGCGATCGTCGAATCATGAGCGATCACAAGAAAACAGAATTTGGTTTTCCCGAAGTCAAACTGGGCCTCTTCCCCGGTTGGGGCGGCACCGTTCGCGCCCCGCGAATCGCCGGACTGAGCAACGCCGTTGAGATGATCACTGGTGGTAATTCGATTTCCGCCAAAGAAGCCTACGAGATGGGCTGGGCGAGCGACGTCGTTCCGTCGGAAGATCTCCTGGCGGCTGCGATCAATCTGGTTCGAGTCGAACATGAGAATGGCGACTGGAAAAAGGACCGTCAGTCGTGGGATGGCCCGATCGACATTAGTGAAGCGGAACTCGGCTTCCTCGGCGCCACCGCATCCGCGCTCATTCAGCAGCACTCCAAAGGCCACTATCCAGCCCCGATGAAAGCGCTGGAGACGATGATGGGCGGCGCGATGGTGGATGCGAAATCAGCCTGCCAGATGGAAGCCGCCGGGATGGCCAATCTTTTTGGTTCGCCGATCAACAAGTCACTATTGAACATCTTCTTTTTGACGGATCGCAACAAGAAAGATACAGGTATCGATTCGTCGGTTGATCCCGCGAGTATCGGATCCTGCGGCGTCGTCGGAGCCGGCATTATGGGAGCCGGGATTGCGGCGGCGAATGCCAAGCGGAAGATCATCGCGACGATCACCGATACGCGGCAGGAAGCTCTGGCGAAGGGCGTGCAGAGCGTGCTCGATGAGCTGGCCTACGACAAGACGACCAAGTCGAAATGCGTGGACAAGGCGATTGAGATGGCCCCGATGGTCAACGGAACGCTGTCCGCTGCCGAGCTGGGAACCTGCGATGTCGTCATCGAAGCCGTCATTGAGAACGCCGAAATCAAGCAGCAGGTTTACGCGAATCTCGAACAGCACATGTCGGAAACGGCGATTCTTGCAAGTAACACTTCGACAATTCCGATTAGCGAACTCGCTTCCAGGCTGAAACACCCGGAGCGATTCTGCGGCATCCACTTCTTCAATCCCGTCCGCAAGATGAAGCTCGTCGAAGTCATTCGTGGCCGACAAACCAGTGATCAGACGGTGGCGACTGCCGTTGCCTATGCGAAGAAGATTGGCAAAATGCCGATCGTCGTCAACGACGGACCCGGCTTCCTCGTCAACCGTTTGCTACTTCCCTACATGAACGAAGCGTTGGCGCTTGTTCAGGAAGGGGCCTCGATCAAGGACGTTGAATCTGCCGCGAAGAAGTTCGGCATGCCGATGGGGCCGATTACGCTTTACGACGTCGTCGGACTGGACACGGCGGTTTACGCCGGCAAGGTGCTCGTCGAGAGTTTCCCGGATCGGTTTACCGGTTCACCGATTCTGCCGAGCCTCGTGAAGGCGGGTCGACTGGGGCAGAAATCAGGGTCTGGTTTCTTTGCCTACGGCGGCAAAAAGAAAAAGGGCAAGCCGGATCCGGAACTCGATCGCTTCCTACAGCCACATCTCAAGTCGGATCCGAAGAAATTCAGCAAGCAGGAAATCACCGACCGGCTGTTCCTGCCAATGCTTACGGAAGCGACTCGCATTCTCGAAGAGAAACTGGTTCGCGACGCTCGCGATATCGACCTCGGCCTGATTTTCGGAATTGGATTCCCGCCGTTTAAGGGCGGCTTGATGTTCTGGGCCGATACGCTTGGTGCTGCGAAAGTCGCCGAGATGCTGAAACCTTACGAAGAGTTGGGTAAGCGTTATCAGCCTACGGAATTGATGTCCAGCCTCGCAGCATCCAATGGCAAATATTACGGCGATGGCGAAGTCGCCTAGTTCAATGGCTTGGCTCCAGTCTCGGTAGTGGACGAGGCAACGAGTCCTTGAACCATGATGAAGCTACGAGGGGACTCGTCGGCTCGTCCACTACGAACTCAAAACTGAACAACTGCGGCATGGCCGCCAGGGAAACTCTCATGAATAACGCTGTCGTAGTCGATTGTGTCCGCACACCCATCGGTCGAGCCCACAGGGACAAGGGCTTCTTTCGCAATGTTCGCAGCGACGATCTCGCGGTGAAATGCGTCAAGGCACTCGTCGAACGTACGGAGATTGATCCGAACGAAATCGAAGACGTGCTCATGGGAAACACTAACCAGACGAAAGAGCAGGGGCTCAACGTTGGGCGTAACATTGCCTTGATGGCTGGTTTGCCCGTTGCGGCTGGTGGAGCCACCATTAATCGACTGTGCGGCAGTAGCCTGCAAGCGCTCAACCAGGCGGCTCATGCCGTGATGGCCGGATTCGAGAACGTGCAGATCGTGGGTGGGCTTGAGCACATGCACCACTTGCCGATGGATCACGGCCTGGATCTCAACCCGCGACTTTTCCATCGCACCTCCAAGGGCGCACTGCTCATGGGTGTAACCGCGGAATTTCTGGCTCAGACGAACGGCATCTCTCGCGAGATGCAGGATCAGTTCGCTCTTCGCAGCCACCAACTGGCGGATCAGGCTCACGCCAAGGGAGAGTTCAAGAAGGAGATTGTGCCGGTTTACGGCAACGATGAGGACGGACGCCGGTTCCTTGTGGAGCGTGATCAGTGCGTCCGCGCTGACGCGAGCATGGAAGCCATGGGGACGCTCAAGCCCGCATTTATGCCCGGCATGGGGACCGTCACCGCTGCCAACAGTTCGCCGCTAAATGACGGTGCATCGGGAATGCTGATCATGAGTGAGGAAAAGGCGCAATTACTTGGCCTCAAACCTCTCGTGCGTGTCCGTTCCACTGCGGTTGCGGGAGTCGAACCTTCTGTCATGGGAACAGGACCTGTACCGGCCACCAAAAAGGCGCTGGAACGAGCCGGCTTGACGTTGGATGATATCGATCTGATTGAACTGAACGAAGCCTTTGCGGCTCAGGCGATCGCCTGCATGCGAATGTTGAAGCTCGACGAAGAAAAGGTAAACGTTCGCGGCGGTTCTATTGCCATCGGCCATCCTCTCGGGGCCAGCGGAGCCCGCATTGCCACGACATTGATTCACGCAATGGTGGACCGAAACGTCAACATCGGGCTGGCAACGATGTGCATCGGAGTCGGGCAGGGCATCGCCACGATCTTCGAGCGAGTCTAAAAGCTCTGTCAAAATCTGAATCCGAAAGCTTGTAGTACGGCTTTTAGGTCAGTACTGCGCGGTGTGCTGGGCGAATCAAACGATTTGAATTCAGGGGTAGTGGATCTTGTCAAAGATCCCTCCGTCGTCTGCGAAAAACGCTTCTACCAACTCTTCGGCCAAGAATGCTGCAAGGATCTTTGACAAGATCCACTACGAGCTATCCGGTCTCTATGAATGGTTCCTTCGCGGTGGGCTTTCGCCGTATGGAACAGCCAATAACACCCAATAGCGGTTGGGCGAAATTTTCCGTACGCTGTAGCGTTTGAACCTAACGGAGAACATCATGTCCAAAGCTACTGCCCGTCACATCCTCGTCGAAACCATTGAAGCCTGCGAGGACCTGAAATCAGCGATCGAATCTGGTAAAGACTTTGGTGCACTTGCCGCTGAATTTTCGGCTTGTCCGTCCGGCAAGCAGGGCGGCGATTTGGGGAGCTTTGGTCCCGGTCAAATGGTGCCGGAATTTGATCAAGTCGTTTTTAGCGCTGAGCTCAACACGGTGCAAGGGCCAGTCAAAACCCAGTTTGGCTATCACCTTATCGAAGTCACCAGCCGCGAATAGTTTGTAGGCTTTTTTGTGGTTTCCTTCTGCTCGGCCGATCGTCGCAGCAGCGGCGTCGCCGGGGATGGCGAATGACCCTCCCGGCGGTTGCCAGGTGAATGTCTTCTCGTTTCGCCAACACCCGCTCCAGCTACAAGCGACCCGCTCCAGCTACAAGCGACCCAACCCGGGAATGTCCCGTGTTGCTATGGTTGCATTTCTTGTTACGTGTGGTTGCATTTCTTGAACGTGTTGGAAACGCTGGACATAACCGTTGTGTTCAGCCAGCGCGAAACGTGGCAATGTTTACTTTTAGATGCCTCGTCCTCAACTCTCTGATGATCGGCGTGGGCTTTTGTCGACGTCGTGTCAAAGTCCGTAGGGAATCATGGAAAATAGATGGAATCATCGGGCACAGAATGAATCGCAGCATAGCTTTGAGTGCAACCTTGATTTACCCGTATGATATTGGATACCGAAATGCATCTCCGCGCACCTTTGGTTGACGACCTTGAGCACCGTATATTGTTCTCGGCCAACCCTCTCATTTCTCTTGATAGTGGCGTTCTGTCTGTCGAAGGAACCGACCAGGCCGATTCAATTCAGGTCCGTGAAGTCAACGGCTCGGTCATCGTGCAAAGCGGCGTTGGCGAGGAAGCCGAACGATTTACGTTCGATGCTGGAGAGGTCGAAACGATCGAATTCTACGGTCGTGATGGCGATGATCGCTTTGTCAACAACACCGGCTACCGTTCACTTGCTTTCGGTAATGAAGGTAACGACACGCTGATCGGCGGTTTTACGCTTGATGATCTGCGTGGAGGCAACGGTGACGATTTTCTGAATGGCCGGGCAGGCGATGATGAACTGCATGGCGACTATGGAAATGACAAACTCGTCGGCGCTGCCGGCAATGATTCCCTTTACGGCTGGTTCGGCAATGATGAACTGCTCGCGGGCAGTGGTGATGATTACGTGTCGGGGTACGTAGGGCACGACATTTTGCGTGGCGGGCAAGGTGATGACGTCATCAAAGGTCACGAGGGGAACGACTTCCTCGCCGGTGGGCAAGGTAACGACGAGCTCTATGGCTGGACTGGCAATGACCGGCTGTTCGGTGGTGCCGGTGATGACTCGCTGTCAGGATATCACGGCGACGATCATCTGGTTGGTGGCAATGGCGACGATACGCTCAAAGGCCATGAAGGCGACGATCGTCTGTACGGTGGACAGGGCGAAGACCGACTTTACGGCTGGCACGGTGAAGATCAGCTTTTCGGTGGAAAAGGTGATGACTGGCTTTCTGGCTCATTCGGTAACGACCGGGTGCATGGTGGCGAAGGCGACGATGAAGTGCATGGTGGCGCGGGAGATGATGTGCTGATTGGCAGCTGGGGCAATGATCATCTCGTCGGTGGTGATGGAAATGACCGGCTGAATGGAGGGCAAGGCGACGACCGACTCTGTGGTGGCGCCGGGGACGACTGGCTGATCGGCCATGAAGGAAACGACACCATTATGGGCCAGTCGGGAAATGACACGCTCACCTATGGTTACTCGACTGACGCCGTGAAGGTTGATTTGACGGCGGGCCTTGCTTCTCAGGAAGGGACCGTTGGCACCGAAGAAATAAATTCGATCGAGTCGGTTCATGGCAGCCGCTCCGATGACTTCTTTGCGTTTTCGGAAGCTCAGGCGGGAGACGAGTTCTTCGTAAACGGTCGGCAGGGCTTTGATACGCTCTCTTTGGCAGAGTTCAATCGGGATGATGTCGAGGTGACGAACAATCAGGTAACGGTCCAGCTTGATGGTGAGTCATTCACGGTCGATTTTAGAAACGTAGAACGAATTGTCTTTGCGGATGGTGAGCTAATTCTTCAGGATAGGGTCACCGACCTTGGTGGCGTGGAAGATGGACAGCTTGTCAGTTTTCGCATCAGCGGTGACCATTACGATCCCAACAACCTGGAGGATCACGGGGCCGGAAGTCCACAATACCGGATTTCGATCAACGGCGAGACGTTTGTCGACGCGAGCGGACGGGATACTTTTCAGGTGGATGCCAGTCGCAATTTCGTTCTGGATGGAGACGATTTTGATGGCGATGGCGTAACGGATCAGTATCAGGCGCAAAGTCGCGACGAATTCGAATTGGTAACGCTTCGAGTGTCGAACGATACGGTGATCGAGTCGGTTGAGATTCAGTTCCTTAACGATGCATGGGACGGCACCTCTGACAATGATGGTGACAACGTGTACCGTGAAGACCGGAACCTTGTCGTCGATCATCTTCACATCGGTGGTGAGCTGAGAGCCAACGGTAACTACGTCGGTGGAACGACGATCGAAGCCGAGGACGCCAGTCACGTCGAGTACACGCAGAACAACGGGACGGATCGCGGTGCGAGGGAGGTGCTCTCCTGGTCTGGAACACTTGGGTTCTTCACCAACGGAGTTCCGACTGAAGCAGAAGTTGCTCAGCCGGCGGCTCCTCAGTCGCAAGTCGTTGAGGAGTTTGTCAACGAAATCTTCATTAATGATTCTCGCGGAAACCTTGCGAGTTTTAACACCGATACGGGCGAGTTTCAGCTGATTGGGAATACCACAACAGTTCTCACGGATATCGCTGTCTCGGCGGACGGTCAAATTTTCGGCACGAGTTTTAACACGCTCTACGAAGTTGACATGGAAACCGCCGAGTTGACGGCGATCGCAACCTACGACGGCGTGAACAGCATAAACGCGCTGGCGTTTACGCAGGACGGCACCCTGGTGGGCGCCGGCTTCAATACGACGGAGCTGTTTGCCATCAATGTCGAAACGGCAGGGCTGACTTCGCTGGGTGATATCGGTGCGTCTTCCGCGGGCGACCTGGCGACGCACGAAGGGCAGCTTGTGATGTCAACCACGGACGGCCGACTGTTGGCGATTGACCTCTCCACGGATGGCACCGCCACAGAAACTCTCGGAAATATCAGCTCGATCACCTACGGCCTGGCTTCGCAAGGCGAAGACGAACTGTACGTCGCCCAGGGTTCCAAGTTGTATGCTTTGAACGATGGAACCATGGCTGCCACTGAGGTCACCGATCTTGCCAGGTTCGGTATCAGCCAGGTGTACGGACTGTCGGCTTACAACGAAGTGTTTACTCAATCCGCATGATCGTGGCGGGTACTTGGAAGCGGTAAGACGACTTTAACAATCGACACGCGACTTGAATCACTTTGGTTCAAGTCGCGTTTGCAATGACGTTTCGATTCCGGCGTACCCGTCCTGGCAGCCGGCTGCGGCGACCGTTCTTACTCTGCAGTGAATTCGTGCTTGCTACCGTCCTTGGCGTCATCGATTGTTGCTGACCATTTGACTTGATGGTTCTCATCGAGAATCTCAACGACTGCATTACTCAGGCGGTCGCCCACTTTCGCCCGATTCCAGACTACGATTTGGCGGATTGCTTTGGCTTCAGCCAGTTCAACCTGCCACCACGGATACAGCTGATTTCTGGTATGAGTTACTGATTTGTTAGCAAAGACACCATCTGTTTTTCCGTCGATCGCCAATCCTGCTTGGGCAGTTTGGTAGAGAGATGATTGAGTCGCTTTGCCGGCCTTGTGTAGAGGCGTATCATCGAGACCAATGACTTCGACTTCGGCGAGGGAGAGAATCCTGTCGGGGCCCGCCAGCCGCACGCGAACGAATTTGCCTTCGGCCAGCGGATCCTTTGGCGGCGGTGGCAACTTGGCGGCGCCGTTGATAGAAGCTTCCGGCAATGCGGCTCGGAGTTCTTCCAGTCCACTGCCATCCACCTTGGTGCCGGCAAAGTAAACCTTCTTGATGCTCGTCATACCCTTGAGCGACGCGATGCAATCGTTGGTGACCTTTGTTCCGTAGAGATTCAGGTATTCCAGTTTCTTCAGGCCGGTCAGGTGCTTGATTCCGGCATCGCCGATCTTTGTGTCTTTGAGGTTCAGGCTGGTCAAGTCTTCGAGCTTCGCGACTTGGGCCAGTCCGGCATCCGTGATCTCTGTGTTTTGAAGGCGAAGTTGCACGACCTTGGGGACTTCGTGAATGTTGGCGAGAGACTTGTCATTGATTTTCAGCCGCGAGAATGCGAATGAGATTTCGTTCGTATCCGAATTCTGGGCGATGCGATTTACCCTGCCGCCGGCCTCGACGACTTTCTTTGCGGCTGCCAGTTCGGCTTTTGAGGGTTCGTCGGCGGAGGCAACATGACTGCTGATCGCGAGACTTAATGCAATGGTCGCCAGGTATAGCTGGTGGATGAATTGACTTTGGGTGTACGTCTTTGATCTCATCGTCTGGTAGAAAACTCCATTCAGGTGATTCGGCTCAGGTGATTCAGCGTTCGGACGATAACATTATGTTCTCGTAAGTGACCGGCGACCATCAGTCGACGGGAATTTTTGTGGTTTTCATTGGGCCAATTTGCGTCGCGGGTCGGTGAAAAGCGGCCCCTACACGGAATTTTGCCGGCTTGGTAGGATTTCGCGATGCCAAGCCCAATGATGCATCAGTACGACGACGCCAAAAAAGCCTGCGGCGATGCGCTGCTTTTCTTTCGCATGGGTGATTTTTACGAGCTGTTCCACGACGATGCGAAGATCGCCGCACAGGTTCTGAACCTGACGCTCACCAGCCGCGATAAATCGTCCAAAAACCCGGTTCCGATGGCCGGGTTTCCGCACCATCAAATTGATGCCTATCTTGCGAAGCTGATTCGGGCTGGTCATCGAGTCGCGATTTGCGAGCAGGTTGAAGATCCCAAACAGGCGAAGGGGCTCGTAAAACGTGAGGTCACGCGAGTCGTCACGCCAGGCACGTTGACCGATGACGGCTTACTCGATCCGAAAGAGCGAAATTTTCTCGCGGCGACGGTGTTTGGAAAACCGCTCAGTCGCAGTGGCGATCAGTGGGTTGGCCTTTCGTGGGTGGAACTGTCGACTGGTCAGTTTTTCGCAACGATCGTGCCGCATGACCGGCTGGGTGATGAACTGGCAAGGATCGCTCCGGCGGAATGCCTCGTGATCGATGACGATCCCGCGCTACCGGTGGTTTACGCCGACAGCATGCTGGTGACGAAACGGCCGGCTTGGGTTTTCGGTGCCGACGAATCGGTCAAGCAGTGCCAGAAACATTTCGAAGTCAAAGGGTTGGACGGATTTGGGTTCGAGTCGCATGAGGGTGATGCGATCCGGGCTGCTGGTGCCATCCTCGAATATCTCAATGAGACGCAAAAGGCATCGCTCAGTCATATTGATCGGCTTGTTCCCTACCGGGCGGGCACGGCACTTGAGATTGATCATGCGACAAGACGATCGCTTGAGTTAACACGGACGTTGCGAGATGGCCAGCGCAATGGTGCGTTGCTTGGTGTATTGGATCGCACGACGACGGCCATGGGTTCACGATTGCTCGGTGACTGGCTGAGTGCCCCGTTGACCGATATCAACGCGATCGAATATCGACTGGACGCAGTCGCTGAACTGATCGGCGATGCCGGGCTCTGTGATGATTTGCAGGGCGAACTGCGCGAAGTTTATGACATGCAGCGACTGTTGACTCGTGTGACGACAGGTCGAGCCAGCCCACGCGACCTTCAGTACATCGGTCGCACGCTGCAAAAGCTGCCGAAGGTAAAGGCGAAACTGACCAGTCGCAAGAGCGAGCTTCTATCGCGGCTGGAGTCGGAAATTGACCTCTGCCCGGATCTGCGGCAAAAGCTTGATGACGCATTGGTTGAGAATTGCCCGTTGTCGCCGCATGCTGGCGGGCTGATTCAGCCGGGATATCACAAAGATCTCGATGAGCTGCGAAAGCTCTCGGCCGGTGGCAAGGAGTGGATCGCGAAGTATCAGCTGGCGGAGCAGGAGAAGACCGGCATTACCAGCCTGAAGGTCGGCTTCAACAAGGTGTTCGGTTATTACCTTGAAGTGACGAACGCACACAAGGACAAGGCGCCCGAGAATTACATTCGAAAGCAAACGCTGAAGAATGCGGAGCGTTATATAACGCCGGAGCTGAAAGAGTACGAAGAAAAAGTTCTTTCGGCGGAGGACAAAGCGAAAGAGATTGAGTACCAGTTGTTCGTTGATCTACGAGCGTTGGTGGAAGCGGCGGCATTGCGGCTGAGGAAAACCGCTGATGTGCTGGCGACGATCGACGTGCTTGTTGGGCTTGCCGATTTGGCTCGCGCACGCGGATATTGCCGGCCGGATCTGACGGCTGACCCATCGCTG
>CALHZT010000260.1 GCA_938040995.1 uncultured Pirellulaceae bacterium
GCGGCACGAGACTAATAGCACTCACCTGTCGGTTATGGCCGTCTTGCCCGCGAACGCGGGGACCCACTCGAAGCCTATTAACGCTCAATGTCTTTCCCTGCATCAAAAAGCCAATCCGATTCAGTGGATTCCCGCCTGCGCGGGAAAGAAGGAGGAAGATCAGGCAGTAGTTTCTCGAACGATCCTAACGTAACTCGAATCTGTAAATAGCAGGCTGTCAGCCACCGGCAGAACCTTCAGATTCTGCGGAAGAACGAGTTTATTTATCCGCCCGGTTGTCCGACGCATCCCAGCACACAACGAAGAGTGCAAGCCGACACTTCAACATCCATTTGGTACATCTTCTGGTGGATTGCGGAACGTCCATCGGGACTGCGGGCTTGTGCTGTTTATGTAAACGATCTCACGCTTTCAATATCATCCGCGCGCTCTCTCTTCAGGCTTCACCTGGACCGCCGTAACGAGCAGAGCCGTAGCCGGCTAGTTCGAGCTGTCACGACGAGTGCGAGTCCTTTGGAACTTCTGTTTGTTGGCGCAATTATTCCTGAGTAGTTTTTGGTTGACGCCCGGTATTGATTGTTTAGTATCTTGGTTCCGATGTTTTGACTACCATTGTCAAACATACTTCTGCATCTTTGTTTTGCTTCCTTGTCTCGAAGAAAGTCCCGTTACCATGTTTTCCCTCTTCCTCAAGCGGATTCAGTCTCCGCTGTTTTTCCTTGCGACTACCTTGCTTGTTGCGGCGCCTGCGTCGGCGAACGTTTTTTTCGTGGCCAATGTTGCTGCCAACGGCAATGGCTCGCACACGCGCCCCTTCAATGATCTCCAGTTCGCACTGGATGCTGTCCAGCCAGGAGACGTGATATTGCTCAAGCCGGGCAATTACTCCGGGTCCTGGACTACAGCTACGTCTGGTACTCCGGATCAGCGCATCTACATTGACGGGACAAACCGTGGAACGACTTTTATCAATGGTAGGTCGCTGGAATCGAACGATGGCCTGGTCGTGTTGCACGACTATTATTCGGTTTCGCGACTGACTTTTCGAAACCATGCGGGGAACGGGATCACTGTCGCTGGTGCCGCGAGTGTTTCAGGTGCCATTGAATCGTTCCATATTTCGGATTGCCGTTTCCTGGCCAATGGACAGGGGCAAAATGGAGGTGACGGGCTTTTCATTGAGAACGTGTCCGATGTGTTTGTTGGCGACGTTCAGAGTTTGGGCAACCACTCGAACGGGGCTTCGTTGCTGAATTGTGTCGGCGGTACGGTGACGAGAAGCGATTTTTCATCCAATCGCGGTACGGACAATAGTGAAGGCCTGGCG
This sequence comes from uncultured Pirellulaceae bacterium, assembly GCA_938040995.1. Classification (GTDB taxonomy): domain Bacteria; phylum Planctomycetota; class Planctomycetia; order Pirellulales; family Pirellulaceae; genus CALHZT01. Next base: position 1,328 of record CALHZT010000260.1, read on the forward strand.
TTCTTGAATTGCCAGTTTTTCCGCATTAGCAACTGCACGGCAAATCGTAATGCCGAATCAGGATTCGATTCGAGCATCTTCGAACCGATTGCAAGGTCCGCCAACAACCTCGAATTTTATAAATGCAAGGCAATCAAGAACGATGGCGACGGCTATGCGATCAACGGTACTCTGACCGGAACCCAGACGTCGCGATTCCATTTCTTCCGGCGTTGCCTTGCCGTCGGCAATGGCGATGGTGGATTTAACGCCTATCAGAATGCCCAGACCATTGACATCATCAATTGCACGGCGGTCAAGAATACGAATCGTGGTGTATCGAATTTTGATGGTGCCGGTGACATTCTGATTGCGAATTCAGTTTTTTATCGCAACACGGCTCCGGATGGAACACCGGACGATGCCGGGGGTGACCCGACTGTCTACCATGCTGATTACAACTTCTGGTCCAGGCTTGCCGGCGGATTTGCCGGCATTCGCGGGGGCAATGATGTTCCTTCCAATGCCAGAATTCGACTGAACTCGCGATTCGAGTTGCGGGCTTCGAGTGACCTGATCGATCGGGGAAGCAGACAGTTTAACATTGACTTCCTCGGCAGAGCTCCTGATTTGGGGTGGGCGGAAAAGCGATAGCCTTCGACGTCCGTGTGACGAGTCGGGTAACGCCCCAAAAGTTACGCGCAGCAGCCTTTGAACTGGTAGGGAAATTGGAATTGATAAAACCCTACCAGTTCGAAAGTCCAGGCAGATTGGAAAGCGTTGAACGCGAGCGGTGCCAATCCAGCTGGTAGCTCACGCAATCGGCTCGCTGGGCGAATCGAAGCAGCGCGGCGGCTGCTCTTGCGGTCGGGTAGACAAGTTTGCTGCGGCGCATTCCACTATCCAGCCTCTCGCTGACGCCGTCTGTTATGGTTTTGAGTCGACAAGCGATGGTCGTCGGCGCTGGAAAGAATAGCTGGACAGCGCCATGTTCTCGGTTTTCCACAACATCCTGAGCCTGCGCTCGGATGCTTTCGCGACATCAAGCAGTTCTTGCCGAACTTGGCGCTATCCAAATCGGTCCCTTTGTGGGTTCTCGTTACGTCAGCGACGTTTTTTAAAATTCCTTGCTGCGTTGTAGAAGCCGATCCAAATTTTGAAGGCCTTGGTGTGCCGGTAGTCGTTTTTTGCTATCGTCACTGGTACCAAACCTACGCAATTTACTTCGAAGATCTTCGAGCCCAAAACGCTTTCGATGAGTCGCTTTACTTCAAGCATTTGCCGTTTTTTCTGGGTCCATCGTCGCGAAGCCCCACAGGCAATACCGCGGTCGCGACGGGCCCCTGTTTGATGATCATCGCGTTCGCTCTCTACGGGTGGTACACCTTCAGTGGTCCCTACCGGTGGCTGGCTGATTTGCAGATTGGTCTTTTTGGGGCCTATGGCGTCATTATTACCGGCATTTTGACTGGCCTGATTTTCCTGTGGCCGCTCGCGTTCGTGGGTGCCCGACTGGAGCAGCGCGGTTTTTTGACGCATGAAGCGACCGGGATGGATTACGATCCCAAACGCCATGACCTTCCGACAGGACTTTTGACGCTTTCGTTGATGGCTCTGGCGGCCGGATGGTTTTCCAGCCAACGCATTCCTCGGGGTGAGCCAGTCCCAATCACGTTGGAAGAGATCGGAAATGGAGCCGTGATTCCAGCTCATGTTTCGCTGCAAGGTCAAGCGTTAGTCGATGCGTCCCTTCGACTTGAAGGTGACGGTGGGAATCCGACGTATGCGCCGCTTGTTGCCGAAGGCTACGAGGCAGGAACGCCGATTGTTGTCTTTGTAGAGAGCCACTCACGAGACGAGAGAAAGTTAGCCGCGACCACGCATAAAGGCGTGCTGATAAGAAACGGATTGCCTGGGGTGATCCGTGAAGGGTTCAAGTCAACGACGAATACACCGCCAGCCGAGCCGCATTTTCTATTCTGCTATGGGAGCGCAACGGATGGGCTGGAGTTCCTGCCTTGGGTGTTGTTCGGGGCGGCTGGAGTTCTTGGTCTCGCTTCCATCGTGTTGTTGCTGATGAGCAGGCAAGTGTCGTGAGAAGGAGAACTTGAGTCGTTTTGCAACTCTGCCAATGAGCTACATTAGTTTCGTGGCGTGTTCGTATCCGGTTGAACCTGTTACAGCTTGTTGTAGCGGAAAAATCGTAGCACAGGCCTCCGAGCTCGTGGACTTTTCACGACACAGGATCGGAATCCAATGCTTCGGGATTGTGAAAACACTCAAGCCAATACACCCGGCAGCTGACGCAGCGGCTCGCCAGTGGGACGCCCGGTTGGACGCTGGAGCGAGGAGGCAGTGCTGGAGCGAGGAGGAGGTGCTACCCCTGGCGGCCGTTGTAAACCAGTTTGCCGCTGTCACGAAATAGTCGAAAGACCTCACACGCCTCGTCCTTCAGGACATCGTCCTGAATCGAAATGCCGCGGGCAATCAACTCTTCTTTCCATTTCGGATGGATCGGCCCTTCATCAAAACCGGTGATCTCCTCCAGTTGCCCGTCGCTACCGGCGATGACCAATGCGCGGATCCCGGACCAGACGGTTGCGCCATAGCACATGGCGCACGGTCTCCAGTTCACTACCAGCTGATGCTCCGGCATGTCTACCGAGCCGAGATCAAACGACTTGAGACTCTTCTGAGCCAGCGAGAGAGCGACGACTTCGGCATGAGCCGACGAGCAACTCATGGGCACCACACGGTTAACACCCATGCTGATCAGTTTGCCAGATTCTTCTTCAAAAACACCGGCGGCAAATGGGCCGCCGGTATCGTGTTCGATATTCAGTTGAGAGAAACGAATGACCGCTCGCATGCGATCTTCGATCGTTTCCAGGTGAGGCAGTTTCTGAATTTCGTCCTGTGCCCAGCCGGGAAGGGTGACCGAGAACTCCATCATTCGACTCCGCATACTTGTTCGTTGCCCGAACGCGTCCAGGGAGCCAGAAAAGAAGGGAGCTCCTACGCGCGACGATTCCGCTTGCTAAAGAATAACAGAAGCGTACCGAAGATCAGGAGAACGCTGCTACCCGGTTCTGGCACTGGAGCGAAGTAATTTTCAGATAAATAAATAGCGACTTCACCTCCCATATCACGAGCCACCGTATCGTCGTAATTCCAGTGAATTCCGAGGTAGACACGACTGCGCCCGTTTTCTTCCGATGCCTGGCTGAGTGAACCGAACGACCTGACGACTCCGGGGAGTTCTTCTGATGTCGCGTCAAAGGAAATGGTGTCCGTTCCATAAAAGTCCTCGAGCGCTGTGAACAATGCACCGCCAAAACTTGCATGTCCCGATACATAAGTCGGAAATGGTGGCGTAAACTCGTCAATGACCGAACCGTCCACTGGCGAAATTCCGCCCGGAGCACCGAGAGGCTCCCAGTTGGGATCGGCAATCGTGAGTAGATTGCCATCCTCGTCGGCTCGGCGAATGCCACTAACGGGTCTCCAATGGTCATACTGAAACTTGGAGTCCCACGCCACGATTCCCGCATCGGCCATAGCCGTTGACGCCATTGCAAACATGCGTGCATTGTCATGCAACGAGTTGCCTTCGTTCGTCGCGATCGTATCCATGATGGATCCAAAAAGTCGCATCGGAGTCCCCATGCCCAAACGGTCATAGGCCCAGAAAATGCCGGCTTCCGTTTGATCAGCAGTACGCACTGTGCTGTTTAAAGAACCAAGCTCTTTGACTTCGTTGAATGCATCGGCATAAGCCTGACTGGTAAGGCTCGGCATTGCCGCGGGAATCATCGAGCTGGATGACGGGATGCCAAAAGGTTGAAGCGCGCCCCATTGAGGTCCCCAGGCTTCCTGAGTCGGATTCAGCGGATCCGGTTCCCAATTGCCGACTCCGCCATTGGGCATGTAATTTGACATCCCATCATAGCCATCGTTCATTCGCAAATTGACAATGTTGGAACCTACCTGATTGCCGTAGTTGATGCCGTCCGTCTTTGCGGCGGAGGCTGGAATTAGCGCAAGAGTATTGGTTCGTTGTGTATCGAGATAAGTCGACTGGCTGGGGTAACTAGCCGAAAGAACGCGATAGGCCGCCTGGATTGCGGCAGCATCCGTCGAAGCTCCCGATGGGGCGGCGGAATGGGAATAAAACTGTTGATGCATCGGATTCGTTCCATTGACCGCGTCGTACATCGCCAAGTTCATCATGGCCATGTTTCGCGAAGCCATTCCAGGATTCTGGAACTGGGTGTCCTGGAGGAAAGTGCTCGATGCAATCCCGTTCCAGTCGAGCACGACATCGGCGGAAGCGAGAGAGCTGAGCGGAGCTACAGAGCAGATTGCAAGCGAGTAAGAAGCGAATAGATACCGGAGCATACGGCTATTTTTCAGGTTCATTATTTCTCTCTACTTCCTGCCAAGTGCAAGTTTGAATCTGCACTGGACTGTTCAAATCAAAGTGATGTCGGTCGGGGGTACATCGGGTGAAACCTTCAGATCGCAGTAGATATCGGCCTTTTATGAGCGATGCATAGTCGTTGTGTAATGTAGATTACAGTCTAACGAGAGCTAAATCACTGTCAAATATCTGGAGAATCATGGCAGCAATCCATGCATAAATGAGATTTGAGGCCCATTTTGACGTATCGCCAAAGTGTTCCACCTTAAGCTGGTAAGGGCATTTCTTATCGGAGTTCTCGTGGAATCTAAAATCTCGATGGTTGAATTTCTTCGTCTGCGAGCGGTAGTGACTAATAAATGGCTTTGTGTGGTCATGTTCGTTTCAGTCGTTGCTGGCTGGAACTCACTCCTCCTCGCAAACCAACACTGGGGCGTCACCTGGCAAAACGCAATCGAGTTGGATCGCAATCAGCTTCAGTTCGATGAGTTGAGTGGACTGACAACGATTACTCGAACCAACCAACAGGCCGACCTGTACGCGATCTCCGATGAGAACGGAGTCGGCGTTCGGCTAAATGTTTCCATTGACGCGGGCGGAATTGCGACCGCATCGGCCACGGCGACTTTTGATTTGGTCGATGAGGATTTTGATACGGAAGGTATCGCCTTCAACGCATCGCAGCCAGGGCACGTATTCGTCGCGTACGAACGCGATACGGACGCCAATGAAGTCATCCCGGGAATTCGCCAATACAATGTGTCGACTGGCGAAATTACTTCGGTTGTTGACTTGCCAACCATCTGGCAAACCAATGGGAACACAATCGTCAATCGCGGATTCGAATCGCTCGCCTGGTCTGCGGTTGGCAGGACCATGTGGACGGCCAACGAAGAAGCACTGACGGTTGATGGCGATCTTGCAACGGAACAGAATGGCACTGTCGTTCGTTTGCAGCAACTGATTCACGATGGCGGAGACGTTCTCGCTGAGAAGCAGTTTGCGTATGAGGTTGATCCTGTCCATGGCTCGAATGCGAATCGGAGCGGACTGGTGGATCTGGTTGTGTTGCCGGACGGAAATCTGTTGGCGTTGGAACGGTCTGCTGCTTTGGCCGAACCGATCATCGAAAACCGAATTTACCAAGTCGATTTTTCCAACGCGACGGATATCAGTGATTCGATGTTTGACAGTGGGCTCGATGGTGCCAGCTTCACACCGGTCAAGAAAACACTGCTTTGGTCGGGAGCCGTCGACGGCGCGCTTGGAGCCAACATGGAAGGTCTGACTGTCGGGCCGAGGACAGTCGATGGTGATTGGTCATTGATCGGTGCCGTAGACAACGGGGGTGGAAATTCGGGAAACCTGATTGTCGGATTCGAGTTAACCCCGCCGGCGGTCTATGGCGACTTTGATCGCGATGGTGAGTTCTCGTGCGCAGATATTGACAGCCTCGTTACGGCAATTGTTGGCGGTTTGAATGAAGCCGCATTCGATTTGACCGGAGACGGCCAGGTGGATGGAGAGGACCAGCTCGCATGGTTGTCAGCCGCCGGCTTGGCCCTGGACTTTGCTGGGCCAGTCATTTCCGGCGACGCAAATCTGGACGGAGTCGTCGATGCATCCGATTTTAATATCTGGAATGCAAACAAGTTCACGCAGAATCCTGCGTGGTGCTCTGGTGATTTCAACCATGACGGATTCGTTGACGGTTCGGACTTCAATGTGTGGAATTCGCGGAAGTTTACGAGCGTTTTCACCGCGGTAGCCGTGCCAGAACCGTCGGCCTGGATGGTCGCAATCGCAGGGAGCTGGCTGGTGTTGTTGATCCGGCGGAAGTTTGGAGCTAACAAATCTGCCGGTTGCCGTGCACCTTAGCCTGTTTCGTTCTGCAGACTCACTCGCGCGTTTTGATGTTGCGCATTCTAGGCCCGAAGGGCGTTCACAACCCCTGTCGGTGGCCTTCATCGCTCCATAACTCAGCTGGATGTACAAACCGCTCACGCTTCGCCCTGACAAATTTACAGATTGGCGGTACCGCGTTACATATGATTTTTCGGTATTGTAAGAGTGTCCCTTAAGGCAAATCGGCTGCCGCAATTTCTCTTCAAGTCTCATCGTTCTTTCTCGCGAACTTGTGATAGCATACGCATGTCGCTTTTATCGCTGTTCCAGCTCGTGATAAAACGCGCATTTGAATTTTATTGTTGGCCCGGAGACAGGTTTTATCTTTCGGCGAGCTGGTGAATACCAAGTGATCCCGGTCGAGCCTAAATGGAATCTCGAACACTTCAAAACCCCCCAAAGAACGATTCTGCAAGCCACTGCTGAACCGACGGGATAGCACCACATGAAACCGACCGCGAGCAATCCAGCGAAACTCCCCTTCAATCCTCTTTGCTACTGGCGCTACAACCCGAATAATGCCGCCATCGCTTTTGGATTTGCAATCGTGGTGATCGCGACTTGGGGCATCCTCGTCTGGACAGGACACAAAGCATCTATTCCGACGAAGGACGGTGGTGAAACGCCCATTTACTGGTTCGCGTTTGGAGCGTTGGCGACACTTGGGTTTTACACGTATCTAAAATCCAGGAAGTTTAAGACTGGGGATGCAAACCCCGGCGTGATCGTTTCCCTGGACCCAACCCTACTCGCTGTCCATACCGACCTGGCCAAGGACGAAATTGAGTTTCCGGCAATAAAGATAGTCAGAACCAGGATTACGTCAGTAAATGGAAAGCCTTTCAAGGTTGGAACCTGCATCCCAACGGTGTCACAATATCTCGACTCTGCCGGCAGAGATGCGATGCATTGGGGTGATTTCGAACCCGAACCAGCAGCCTACGCCACCAGTGACGAAGACTCCATAAATCGCCTTGCATCGACCTTCGGCAAAGACCAATTCGACTTGTTGTCAAAATCGCTAAAGCAGATCCCTCGCCCATTCGAGCCTGGCCTCTACGCATTGTGGCACACGCCAGGCAAGGCACAATGTCGACGGATCACGTCAAAAAGCGATTTCTAGATTCGGGATAACAAGTAAGTCATTGACTTCGCGTAGCCGAAGTTCAAGGACCATGTTCAAGCAGGTCGGAAGAGCGGTTGTTCCTCGCACATGCAGTCACCAACACTGGATTTTATCGACGGCCAGCTCAAAGTATGGGAGCATGTCAATGGTAAATGTGACCATGGAACAACTTTCTATCTGCGCGACATGCGCCAACCTTTCGGGAAACCGAACCTGCCTTTTGACGCAAGCTGTATCAAGACTTGCTTTGAGAGACAACTGTTGGTTCTCACCAACAAGAGACCTGAACCAAATAACCCGATTGACTTTCGCGCTGTTGACTGGAAATTCGTCCAGTCAACAGTTCGATCGCAGATATTTAGCTACCTGAACGACGGTGTTGGCTACAAATTGACAGACCCGACAAGTGCATTCACAGCGTCAGGAGCTCGGTTTCAAGAGGAGGTTGCAGGAACCATGACTGAGAACATTCGAACAATGACAAATTCGAACCATCTGCTGCTTGTTGAAAACAATCCCGAATATTTCTTTGGCTCCGTGATACTTGTTGATTCAAACCCAAAATTCTACGAGCTAAGGCTGGGGCATTACTTTTAGATCGCGGAGGACATACCCGTCCAGGACGGTCGATGTTGCGATTGCTGATGAGTTGCG
>CALHZT010000261.1 GCA_938040995.1 uncultured Pirellulaceae bacterium
TCATTCGTAGTCGACATTTCAGACACTTTGTCGAATAAGCTTCAGAGCATCAAATGTTATCAGACACAATTCCCGGCTGAAAAAGCATATGTGTTTGACCGTGTCCGCTCCGTCGCCGAGAGCACCGGCCTCGCAGCCGGATTCGCCGCTGGTGAAACGTTTGTTTCAACCAAACCAATCGGTTCCCAGGACTTGATGAAAACGGTCTTTCCGTAGGGAGTGCCGATAGAGGCACGGGCTTCTCACATCGCGGCAAAAAGCTAGATGGACAGCGTCAGACTGGTTTGTAGTACCGACCTTCGTCGGAAGAGAAGCACTTCAGCGTTTTGCGGATTGTCGTAGCTGCAAAATCGCAGCATGGCTTCTATTCAGTCCGTCGTGGCTATCAGCAAAAGAGTCAAAGATCCATTTGACGGATGTGCCTTCGCCACGAAGTGGCAAAACAAGCCAGCCTGGGGCAAAGCAAAAACGAGCCTGCGAGTTTGAGCGACGCCCCAGGAATCCGGATGCCAAGATGAGTATTGGTCGAGCCAAAATGCCCAACACGTCTTCATCGTACCGAGACCGAAATTGAGGTGGCCAACCTTATTACTTGCGATCTCGGATCATCTCAAAAGTTTCAAACACAATGCTCGATCGCCCAACTTCCGGGATTCAGGAACCTGGGGCGACTCGCAACTCGCCGAGGCTCGCCGCGATTGCCCCAGGCTGACTTGTCGGGCCCTTTCAGGCAGGCAGCGCGTTGGTCTCAATTGAGCAGTATTGGCCTAAAGGCGGTACGACGAACCTGACGCAAAAATCGAAATCAAATACAGCCCTGTCCACCAGGACGTATGGCGATTTCAAACGATCCCATTCCTACCTTCCTTATTTACTACAAGCTGCGAAGCCACATCCTGCTTCATTGCCGCCCCATCAGCTTTCTTCACTGGCCTGACAAACAACATCATCACCGTTGGAACTGCGGCCAACACAGCCGCTGTCAACCAGACGCCACGCCAGTCATAGACCTGCCCCGAAGGCATAAGCTTCGTCTGAATGACCGAAGTCAATTGCGCGCCTGCCAGCGCACCGACTCCAGATGTCAGAAGAACGATCACGCCCTGGATCGACGCGCGAGACTCTGGGGGCGATACCCTTTCCGCGTAAATCTGAATCGCAAGGTAGGTAAAACTGAAACAGATGCCGTGCAATAGAATCGAAGGCCAGTACAACCAGAGCAACGAATCGTTGGCAAACCCAAGTAGCACAAATCGCAGAAACCAACAAAAACTGCCAAACACCAGCACCCACTTGAACCCCATCCGCGCAAGTGCAATTGGAATCAGGAGCACAAAACCAATCTCGGTAACCTGCCCCCACGAAAGATGCCCGACGGCCCCGCTGACTTCGCGATCACTCAGAAAAACGTGAGCGAGATTCATGTACAACTGGGCAGAAACCGCGAGGAGTGTGGCGGCAATCACGGGAATCGCCAGCTCTGTCCCAAGCACTGCTTTTAGCGACTTGAAACGAAACTTCCTCAAGCCTCGCACCGGTTGCGATTCCGTCGGGCCGCCTGCCAACGGTGGCGTCGATGGCACCACCAGACAGGCTAACGCGGCGAGCACGTGAAAAGCGATGGCGAACCGTAGTGGCCAGAGTGTTGCCTCCACCGAATGCCCGAACCACAACGGCGCCACATAACCAACGAACCAGCCGCCAAGAACCCACGACATCGTCAGGATCGCGCGGATCGGTGGAAACGTGCGTTCGAGATCTTCGAGATGGCGAAAGCAGACCGCATTCGCCAACGCCAACTGTGGACTGAAGCAAAAGAAATAACCCAGCATCAACCACCACCAGGCGGTTTCCGACGTGGCGCCTGTGATCTGCCAGAGAACGACTGCGGCGGAGATCTGCAAAGCCGCCATGATCCGTTCGGCCGCAACAAAGCGATCCGCGACGACTCCCCAGAGCAGCGGCGAAAAGATGGCTGCGATCGCACCTGTCGAATAGGCTTTTCCAATAAAGCCATCAGAGAACATTCCATTGCCGGACGTTCCGGTATTCTGTTCGATGTACGACGCGACAGTCACCCACCAGCACGAAACGGGAATGATCAGAAAAATCATCATCACGCCCAGCCGAATTTTGACGTTCCGTTGACTCGGTTGCGTTTCTGGATTGAGAATGGCTGAACTGATGGCGGGACCGTCCGTGGGAGGTACAAAAGGTATTGCCGGCCTGGTAGCCCGAAAACATCCGACTCACCTCGCACAACATGTTGGAGCGTCATGGTAGCAAAACCGGACGGTAATCGAACCGGATTGAGCACTTCTTCCGGCTTTCACTCCAACGCACCTGCATTCGATACGAGACGAACCGGCTTCACCAGACCTTCGACGACTTTCGCGAAAACAGGAAAAGCAAGCTTGTCCGGAGTATCGTTGGCTTTGTGGTAGTACGGATACCGGAACAGCGCCGTGTCCGTCACCATGATGCCCTCATAGCCTTCCTGCCAGAACGACCAGTGGTCGGACCATCCAACTCCCGGGAGCTCTTCCGGGAACGCGTCGCCTTCGGCGGGAACTGGACACGATTCCTTAAACGAGTCCATCACCGTTTTCAGCAATCGTTTGGAACGCTGATTGGCCACAAAGCCAATGAAGTTTCCTTTCGACGGATAAATTTGATCCAGAGGCGGCGGATAATTTTGACTGCCTTCCTTGTCTGAGAAGTAGCCCATCGTTTCAAGACTGATCACACCTACGATGTCCTGCTTTTCCGCGCGGCACATTTTCGCGTAAACCCACGATCCCATTTCACTGGCGTTTCGAAAATAGGGCGGTTCCTCGTTTGTAAACGCCACGAATCGCAGCGTTCTTTCTGGTTTGAATTCTCGAAGAGACTCCGCCAACGCAAGAAGAGCCGCCGCGCCGCTGGCATTGTCGTTGGCTCCTGGTGAACCAAAGACGCTATCGTAGTGCGCACCAACAATGACGATTTCGTCCGGCCTCTTCGTGCCCTTCAATTCGGCCGCAATATTGAAGCACTCAAGTCCTCGCACTTTGAATGAATGACGCTTCGGCTGGAATCCGTACTTCGTGAATTGAGACGAGACATAATCGGCAGCCTGACAAAGCTCTTTGTAGTTCGACAAGTTTCGCTCGCCAATCGTCGTAGCGAGTTGTTCCACATGCTTGCGCAAGGACGGCTCGAATCCTGCAAACGCCGATTTCGATTCAGCATCGCTTACTTCTGCCGCTTTCTCTTCGTCTTTTTTCGCACTGGGTCTCACTTCGGCGTCGTCCAGTCGCGGGGCACTATGACCCTGCTCCTGAATCTTCGCCAACAGGGTTCGCAGTTCCTTGACCCGTTCCGGATTTGTCGCGATTCGATTCTCCCGCTGACCTGGATCTTCTGCCAAATTGAACAACTGCCCGTTCTGCGACTCGGGCGTCTCGTAACCATGACGCTCGTGCCAGCCCTCTTTCACCCGCGAAACGTATCCGGTCCTGTGATCAATCAACAGCCAGTCACCATTTCGAATCGCGTACTGGTTCTTGTAAGTGTTGTGAACATGAACAGTGCGAACATTCGACTGACCTTCGAGTAACTGCGTCAAGTCGTATGAATCTTCGGCGGCGTCTGCCGGCAATTCAAAATCGACGATTGATGCAAGCGTGCCCATAATATCGATCTGCGAAACGAGTTCGTCCGATGTCTCGCCAGCCGCCACCTTGCCCGGCCAGCGGACGATAAACGGGACTCGATGCCCGCCTTCGTAAACATCCCGCTTTAATCCCCGAAGCGGCTTCGCCGACCAATGCGCAAACTTTTTGTCGCGGGCGTAAGCGTAATGCTCCGGGCCATTGTCGGCGGTAAAGATGACGATCGTGTTCTCTGCATGCCCCGATGCTTCGAGGGCTTTTAAAAGTTCGCCGCAGGACCAGTCGGTTTGCGCTACGTAGTCACCGTACGCACCTGCTCTGGATTTATTGTCAAACTCATCGGTCGGAATGATGGGAGCGTGTGGCGATGGAGTCGGAAAGTACAAAAAGAAAGGCTGATCATCACCCTTTCGCGACTTGATCCATCCGACTGCCTTTTCCGTCAGCGTAGGCAGATTCTCGTAAAAGTCCCAGTCGCTTCTCGCCGGGCCGGGCCGGGCTTCCCAGTTCCCTTCTTTCGTTTGTTGCGTAATCGTCAGCGTTGTGTCCGGCGGCTCGACCAGCTTGTTGTTATGGATCCAGGCATAGGGCGGAAAGTTGATAACGGTGTCGCCAAAGTAATGATCAAACCCGTGATCAAGTGGACCATCCGGGACCGGCTGCGACCAGTCGAAACAGTCATGCCCCCAGTACGATCGGGGCTTGCGGTTCTTTCGGGTATCCCCTTGGGCAGGCTGTTCGATGGTCGGTTTCGCGTTTGGCAGTTTGATAGCATCCCAGTCCCATCCCAGATGCCACTTTCCAATGCATGCCGTTGCGTACCCTTTTTTGCGAAGCATCTCCGGAAGCGTGAGACGCTCGCTGTCAAAAGCGGATGGGCCAAGCGCGCCCACGATGTTGTGAAACTTGCGCCAGTGATAGCGACCGGTCAGCAGTGCATAGCGGCTGGGCGAACAGATGGCTGAAGAGCTATGCCCATCGGTAAAGCGAATCCCTTCACTCGCAAGCCTGTCAAGATTCGGAGTTGGAATCTTCGATTGGTCGTTGTAGCAACCAAGATCCCCGTACCCGAGATCGTCCGCATAGAGAATGACGACGTTGGGAGTTGCTGCCTCCGCTGCTGATGCAATCACAACTTGCAATCCCACCAGCGACCATACCGCAAACAGACGCAGGGTAACCGATACGACAAAAACTGCGTGAAGGACCTGAGCTGCCTGACACAACAACGAACGTTCGGTCCTTGGGGGTGAGCCAACCGACACCATCTTCCTCGAATATCCCATCATATGCCTGCCTTTTTTTGCTGTCGCACCTCGGTGCTATCGCGTTTAACACGGGGAAGTATGAGTCGTCCACACAAGACTGGCGAAGTTTAACGGTCGAGTGAACCCTGTCGATAGCTCCGTCGGTCCTGATGCGATCGATTCTATCTGTCGAAGCTATATGTGAATATATGCGCCCGAGAATCAGGCATTTCCATGCGCATGATTGCCTGTTCGCGGATGCAGACGCAGAAACTCCCGACCTAAGGGTCCAAAACATGGCGTTCACACTACGACCTATGAAGTCGTGCAGAAGAACAACGGTAGGGCGAGTCCTTTTCCGGTTGGCACTCGCCTTGGCGATGACAGGATTGACCCAGGCCCAATCGCCTCCGCCTTCTACGCCCGCACAGACGTCGAATGCGCCGGTCGTCAATCAGCTATTGAAGCTTCCACCGACATCTACGCCGCCAAAAATTACGCTCGTTCCCACCCAGAATTTGACGAACAGCGAAGACTCAAAACCCGAACGATTGCCAGTGGTGAAGAGTCCAGGTTCGCTCGCGACAACAGTGCCACTTCAGGAAGAAATACCGCCGGTTTTCGTTTCACGCCCGGCGCCTCCGTTGATCACGTCCGGCACGCAGGCTGAAATCCCCGAAGCTTTTGTACCGGGACAATCCGGAACGCAAGATGGGCCAGTCGACAAACACCATCCAACCACAACCATCCCGGCCGTGTCGCCGGCGTCTGGTGTTCGCGCCTCAGCGTATGGCGACGAGCTGTCCGGTGAATTCGACGGAGCTGATGATTTCGCGGCGCCGGGAGCCGATGGCGATTCGTTCATCGATCTCAAACCGCCCATGAACGACGATGCGAGCATGTTCGATGACGATCGTGAATACGAATCAGACTACTATAAAGACTCACCTCAACCGGCGGACGAAGATTCCTCGATCTACGGTGCCCCGTCCTCGCCGTCCATGTCACCAGGTGTAAACGACCCGTACAGCAGCTCAGAGATGCATCTGACTCCGGCGAATGGCAGATTGCCAGCCGACAGTTTTCGAAACATTTCCGATCCGGTACCGCCGAGCGATGCCAAGGGAGCCTGGTGGGATCAGCACATTACCCAACCGCTTCGTCATTCGTCGGAACCACGACCGATCACGCTTTCCAGCCTGATCTCAGCCGCATTGCAGTACTCATCGCGTGTTCGCGTGATTAGCGAATCGCCACTGATTCAGGATACGTCCATCATCGAAGCCGACGCCGCTTTCGACTGGACCGCATTCGTGGAAACGCAATGGCAGGATATCGACGAGCCAGTCGGAAGTACGCTGACGACAGGTGGTCCACCAAGATTTCAGGACGAGATCGCGACATTTGAAATTGGTGCCAGTCGCCGGAACCTTCGCGGTGGCGACTTTTCGATCAGTCAACAGTACGGATACGAAGACAGCAACTCGGTGTTCTTCATTCCGCAGCCGCAAGGCACGTCGCGAATGACCTTGAACTACACACAACCGTTGTTGCGAAACGGCGGAAAAGTCTTCAACACCAGCCAGATCGTTCTGGCCCAGATTCAGTCGGGTGCCGCACGAGACGTATTCTCGAGAGAGCTTCAGGATCACTTGCTGGACGTTACCGAGTCGTACTGGAACCTGTTTCTGGAACGCGGTCTGCTTCTGCAACGCCAACGACTGTACAAGCGTGGCCAACTGATTCTCAAAGATCTCGAAGTGCGTGAGCAACTGGATGCAGTCGCCAATCAGATTGTCCGGGCAAGAGCCGCCGTTGCATCACGACGAAGTGATCTGTTTCGCGCCGCGGCCGGCGTAAAGAATGCAGAAGGTCGACTGCGAGCACTCGTCAACGCACCGGGACTCGGAATCGTTGACGAGTTCGAGCTGACCCCGATGGACTTCCCGGCGACTTATGCCATCCCACTTGAACTACACGAGACGCTCCAGGCCGCATTCCGCAATCGACCGGAAATTCGTGAGGCCCTCAAGCAGGTTCGGGCGGGCGCAGTGCGACTGAATGTTTCGCAAAATGAGCTCCTGCCGATTCTCGATCTGACGCTCGACAGCTACGTCAACGGCTTGCGGGGCGATTCCAATATTGGTGGCGCGTGGGTCGACCAGTTTGGTGACGGTGCTCCCAGCTATACGGCAGGATTGCGATTCGAAATGCCACTTGGAAACCGTGCGGCACGTGCCCGGTTCCAGCGTCGCGCTATCGAGTTGAGGCAGCTGGAGCACCAGTTCCGAAACACACTTCAGGTTCTACAGCTGGACGTCGAAATCACCGTTCGCGAAACACTTACTGCGTTTCGTGAAATCGAAGCAAAACGACAGGCTCTCCGCGCCGCGGAAAGTGAAGTCGACTTCCTGACGCAGCGTTGGGAACTGATGCCAGGCGAAGACCGGTCAACAAGCCTGTTGCTGGAAGATCTTCTCGCCGCCCAGGAACGACTCGCCCAACAAGAATTCGAATACCTGAATGCACAGATCCAGTACAACATCTCGATCGTGAACCTGAAAAAATCGACGGGGACACTCCTGCAGTTTGAGCAAGTCAACGTGGGCAAGTCAGAAGTCCAGGGCATCCCGGAACTACACCTGTCCAAACAGGACGCCATGGTCATGCCGGCTCAGGCTTACGCACCAGCAAACGGGCCGCACATGACGGCCAACGGGATTCCAACGGTCATTGAGAACCCGCAGATGATCGGCAATTACCCGGGCGGAACCGTGGTACCTCAAGGAATGCCCGTCGCTCCGCAAGGGATTCCCGTGGCACCGCAGGGAAATTTCCAGCCGCCGATGCAGTCGTTTTCGCCTGCCCAGGCAGGTCCGAATGGTGGTGCAACGCCGTCGCTTGATCTGACACCAACCAACTTCTAGTTCGGAATCAGTTATGGCAGTAATTCCGACTTACCATCACTTCATGGACAACCTGCGCCCCTCTGCGCGCCAGCCACGACCAGTCGATTTATCGCTGGTCAAAAGCGTGAAGCAGCAGCTAGCCGGCGTGTCGTTGTTGTCCAATGAAGACCTTGCCGCAAAGCATGGAGAACTTAGAGAGAAAGTCGCACGAGGCGCTGCGCTTCTCGATACCTCGATCATTGCCCCTACGTTCGCGCTGACGTACGAAGCTGTAAAACGCACCCTCGGACTCGCCTACTACGACGTACAACTTCTGGCCGGCCTGGCTCTTTCGACTGGCGCGATCGCCGAAATGAGGACTGGCGAAGGCAAAACGATCGTCACGGCATTGCCGGCAAGCCTCCACGGCCTGACGGGCAAGGGAGTCCACGTTGCCACAGTCAATGGTTATCTGGCGGAGCGCGATTACGCGATCATGCGCAAGCCATTGCGAATGCTTGGATTGACCGTTGGCCTTTCCAAAGACGGTGGAGATAACGGTTCCAAGCGTCGAGCGTACCAGTGCGACATCACCTACAGCACCGGTTACGAACTCGGTTTCGACTTCCTAAGAGACCAGGCATCCGCCCGAAGCGAGCGGGCACCTTTGCTTGGCGAAACATTTCGCAACAAACTCCGTGGGCTTGAACGGCGAGAAAATCCGACCGTCCAGCGCGGCCACGCCTATGCGATCATCGACGAAGTCGACAGTGTGCTCATCGATGAAGCCAACACGCCTTTGATTCTCAGCCATAGTTCGGGAACGGATGAGGCGACGGTCGGCGTATTTGCGATGGCGGCTCGCGTCGCGCGGTCGATGGAAAAGGAACGCGACTATATCGTTGACCGCCGAAAGAAGACGCTCAATTTAACGGCCGACGGACAGCGTCGCATCTACGAGTCCCAGGCAGATATCCCAAAAACGGGATTGTGCCGGCCGTGGTCCATGTACGTCGAGCAGGCGCTTCGAACCATTTACATGCTGCAGAAGGATGTTGACTATGTCGTCAACGATGGCAAAGTCCAGATCGTCGACCAGTATACCGGTCGAATTTTTGCCGATCGGCATTGGCGCGACGGACTTCACCAGGCGGTTGAGTATCACAACCGTGTGGAGATGACACCGGAGAAACAGTCCATTGCCCGCGTTTCGCGACAACGCTACTTCGGTCTTTACGATCTGCTCTCGGGTATGTCTGGGACGTGTACCGGTCATGAACGGGAACTGAGAGACTTTTACAATCTTCCCGTCGTCGTGATCCCGGAACGACTTCCGTCGCAGCGCAAGCATCACAAGACACGATACTTTGCGACGGCCGAAGATAAATGGATCGCCATCGCTGACGACATTCGATCCCGACACGCACACGGCCAGCCGGTTCTCGTGGGAACGAGAACGATCGACGAAAGCAAAATACTCGCGCAACTGCTGACTGCAGCGAAGATCCCGTTCCAGCTACTCAATGGCTGCCAGGACGACGAAGAAGCCGGACTGGTATCCAACGCTGGAAATGTCGGTGTGGTCACGATCGCAACCAATATGGCCGGCCGCGGCACAGACATCAAACTCAGTGACGAAGCAAAAGCGAATGGTGGGTTGCATGTCATTGCAACACAACGGCAGGAATCCGCCCGCGTTGACCGTCAGCTGATTGGACGAGCCGCGAGGCAGGGCCAGCCCGGGTCGTGCCAGTTCTACATTTCTGCCGAGGACGAATTGCTGACTCAGCACAGTCCCGCTGTCTGCGACAGAATCAAAGCGTTGACAAGGCGTAGCGATGTGACCAGCAAAGAACTGGACAACCAGACAACAAAAACCCAAAAACAGGCCGAACGACAGACACACGAAGCGCGTTGCGACCTCTACCGTCAGGACCAGTGGTTGAACGAAGTGCTCGTTACCGTCGCGGAAGAATCCACCGAATCTCTCGCAGCGGGTTAGCAGAGCCGCCGAACACCAATGCCAATCGGACACTAAAGGCAAACTATGGCATCAGTATCGCACACATCATCGTCGCCGGGCCCAGTGCCTGTTGCAGCAACGAAGTCGCAGACTCCGCTGCCTGCTGTTATTCAGCAGGACCTTCGTAAACTCTTCAGCAATGTTGCCTCGGATGCGAAAACTCTCGAGACCATTCTTGGCCTCGCTGCGCAGTACACCGAATCAGATTTTGTGGCTTATTTGCAGCTGGACGACAAGAAAGTCACTCCGATCGCCATGCGCGGCGAATTCAAGCCACCGGACGACTCGTTCAACATTCAGACCGTTGAACAGATTTGTCGCAGCAGCGCAGCGCGTGGCCAGGTAACGACGCGATGCGTCTCGCCGGCAAACAAACTCTTTGCAGTCGTCGTTCCGATGGCGGCCAACGAGCGCACTCCAACGGTGCTCGTGGCGCTGGTGACACCCGGAAAACTGGGCATTGGCAGCCAGATTGCGACGGTTGAACGCATGGCAGCCGCTATTGTCCAATGGCGATTAACCGATGCCCT
>CALHZT010000262.1 GCA_938040995.1 uncultured Pirellulaceae bacterium
GGCCAAATGTGCAATGCGGCCAAATCTGCAATGCGGCTTCGTTTTGTGATGCGTCTGAATCATCGAACGTCGCGCGGGTACCTTATCGGCGAGTGATTCCACCGGACCGGCGGCTGGAACGGAAGGTGTTTCTAAAAGCGGTACGCAAATGGCTGAAGTTCACCGAAGCCTGACAGGCCGGCAACATCTTCTTCGCACCCCGGCGAGCCGGCTGCGTCAGCTGCCGGGTGTGTAATGCGGCGTAATGCGGCCAAATGTGCAATGCGGCCAAATGTGCAATGCGGCCAAATGTGCAATGCGGCCAAATGTGCAATGCGGCCAAATGTGCAATGCGGTTTCGTTATGTGATGCGTCTGAATCATCGAACGTCGCGCGGGTACCTTATCGGCGAGTGATTCCACCGGACGCAATTTGGCTGGCTGAGCGGGAAGCTTCATAGTTCGTGATCACGCGTGAATCAAAGCCGGCAGCGGTGAGCATTTGTGCGCGGAACTGTGCGACTTGCGCGTTGTTCGTGACATCGTAGCCCCGATAAATGTACTCGGTGATTCGCTGACTGAGAATTGCCGCAAGATCGCCTTCGCTACGCAATTGACCGTAGAGAGCCGACGTCATCAGAATCGAACCGTCAGCGATCGTATATGCCTGTGGGTTCACGCTGTCCTGCAAAAGATAAAATCGCATCGAGCCGGGCTGGATGTTCTGCACGGCGCCGACTAGTCGATTGCCGATCGTGCGTACCTGAATCGTACGCGCGTCCTCAACCGTGCCGCCGTGCTGATTAACGACTTGTTGCCCAGTCAACTGTCTGGCCTGTGGGACATAAGCCGCCGGTTGCCAGGCAAGCTGTGAGTTTGGCTGCACCGCGCTCGCATAGTTTGCAGGCTGGCCAGTTAGCTGACTGTTCGAGCGATTCATTGGCCGATTCATTGGCTGATTCGCGTAACCCTGCGATTGTCCCAGTGGATTGGTCGCGATGCTCCCCACGGCGTTAGCGACATTCGCCAACCGATTGGGCGATGGCAAATAGGCATCACCGCGTCCAATGTTGATATTCCGTCCAACATCCTGAAGCGGCCGCCACGAAGTATGCTTCGAGACGAATGACATGAGACCTAACGCCGCCATGACAAGAAAACTCAACATGCGACCGCGACCAAATATGGCGGCTGATCGAGTCAACCGGCGACCGCGCGAAAAGAGATCGTCGGCTTCCGTTCCAAATTCGTCGTAGCGATTCATGTCATGGGTCCTCGTGGTTCAGTATTCGCGTTGGACGATCCCCAAAATCCTCCAGCGCTTTGGTGGATCGCGGCGAGATGGTAGCAGTATCAGCAAAGCAACGCATGTCCAATTCGCTCAAAAACATTTCTCGCTTCCTTGATAAATACCAACTGAAAAACACGAAACAAATTTCCAATTGCAAACGCACTGACAAAAGTGTCCAGGCAGGCCAATCCCCGCTCCCCTGATTTAAAACACACCAGAATTGCGGCTGTTTTCAAGTCAAAACCAACCACAATTCGCCCACCGCTCCCTCTGCAAAAACCCCACCTTTAACGCGACCTTTCACCACAACAACATGTATGGCTACACTACCGGTGACGTGTCCCACTTCTGCGCGAATTCTGCGTAGAGAAACGGTACAGGTGGTCAAAAGATTGCCGCGCGAGGGCACGATTTAACTACTCGGAGATATGAGATGGATGCAGTGAAACTTCTGGGCGCGCTCATGGGAAGCAACGCCACGGGCGGGAACCTCTTGGGTTCCATCCTCGGTGGTGGCGGTGGCGGCGCTCAACAGGGCGGCGGCGCAGCAGGACTGCTCGGTAGCATTCTGGGCGGCGGCGGTGCACAGCAACAAGGCGGTGCCGGCGGAATCCTTAGCAGCGTACTCGGCGGTGGCGGAGGCGGTGGTGGTGCCTCCAGCAACATTCTTGGCGGTTTGCTCCGCGGAGCCATGGCCAAGCAAATGGGTGGTGGCGGAGGCGGTGGTGGTGCTGCTGGCCTTCTCGGTAGCCTCCTTGGTGGTGGTCAGCCAGAGCCGGAACCAGAACCACAGGTTCGCCAACAAGCCAACGATCAGGCAACGATTCTGATTCGTGCGATGTGCAACGCTGCCAAGTCGGACGGAAGCGTTGACGCGCAAGAGCAGGAAAACATTGTTGGCCGGCTGGGCGAACTCGACCAGGGCGAGATCGACTTCCTCAAGCAAGAACTGTCGTCGCCTCTCGACGTCGCAGGTTTCACTCGCAGCGTGCCTGCAGAGTTGGCTCCTCAGGTTTACGCACTTAGCGTGATGACTGTCAAAGTCGACACACGTGAAGAAGTCGCTTACTTGCAGCAGCTGGGTCAGGGTCTCGGTCTCGACAACCAGACACTGGCAGCAATTCACCAGCAAGCCGGCTTGAGTTAAGCTCGAACCGAAGTAAATCGGACGCCGGCAAACGCAAGTCGCCGGTCCAGAAACTAAAAAGCGGGCACCGAGAGGTGCTCCCTTTTTCTGCGCATCCGCTCTTTCTAACAGAGCCACCTCACTCAACCGACCGCGCAAGGACGGACAAGGACTACACAAGCTACCCTCCCCTTCACGAGGTCACGAGTGATTCTGGGGAGGGTCGGAGCCTAAGCGACGGGGAGGGGTGTTGTTGGAATCGTCAATCGGCCACCACTTTTTTCGACCATGTCGCTTCACAAATCGACCGACGTTTTTCCAGACTCGCGCCCACTAGCCGCTCCTCCCCGTTGCTAAGGCTCCGACCTTCCTCTCGCGACAGGCGATATGACTGACTCGTCCCTCGTCCGCCATCGCCTTGTCGGAGGAGGGCTGCAGATGACACCAGCAACCGGCTGGACAAGGACAGACAAGGGAATCCATGGGTACTGACGAACTGCGCCGCCACCTTTACAATTGGGACATGGCAAGCTCAAAAGACTGGCGACCTCTCTATCCGTTCTGCACGCGACACATCGACCTCGATGGGCATCGCATGCACTATATCGATGAAGGTCAGGACGCCCCCGGGGCTCCACTGCTTTTCGTCCACGGCAATCCAACGTGGTCGTTTTACTGGCGCAACTTCGTTCGCGAGTTGAGGTCGGAAAACCGCTGCGTCGCCGTCGATCACCTGGGCTGCGGGTTCAGCGACAAGCCACAAGATTACGACTATTGCCTGCGAACGCACGCGGACAATCTGAAAACGGTTATCGAAGAACTCGACCTGAACAACGTCACCTTGCTGGCCCATGACTGGGGCGGAGCCATCGGGATGCTGGCCGCGACTGAGATGCCGGAGCGATTCAGTCGGTTCGTGCTCTTCAATACCGGCGCGTTTCCGCCGCCACGCGTTCCGTGGCGTATTGCGAGTTGCCGCATTCCCGTTCTCGGCACGTTCGGTATGCGAGGCCTCAATTCGTTTGCGGCGGCTGCACAGGTCATGGCAAGCAATTCGCCCGGCGGACTTGATCCCGCCGTACTCGCCGGACTTATTTTGCCGTACGACAGTTGGGCGAATCGAGTCGCGATTGATGCATTTGTCGGCGACATTCCGCTTACGAAAAAACATCGGACACACGCAGTCCTTGAGAAACTGGAAAGCGACCTCAGCCAGTTTGCAAATCATCCGTTCCAGTTTATCTGGGGCATGAAAGACTGGTGCTTCACGCCGGCTTGCCTGGAACAGTTCCTGACGCACATCCCAAACGCTGACGTGGAACGGCTCGAGAACGCCGGGCATTGGGTCATTGAAGATGAGCCCGAACGTTGCGCGTCGATCGTCCGTGAGTTTCTCGCAAAAAACTCGCTCACTAGTGCAGCGAACGCCACCTCATGACTGCCTGCCATCATCTATCGGCGGGTCAACTCGCCACACTGGCGTGTCTGACTGAATTCACCGCGACGAAACCGGGCAACGTGCATCGCGCCGCCGACTTTGAGGATATGACATTTCTGGATATGGCGACGGCAGCGGTTGCGATTCATCCAGCGATGGAGCGAGCGACGCCTGACGTTGGCATCGGCAAGACGGTATTCGATGCCATCACCGCCACGCAGGACGCCGTTGGCAAGAACACGAATCTGGGAACCGTTTTACTGTTCGCACCGCTTGCGATCGCAGTGAACCAACTTGGCAAGCGCGCCGGAAACGACAGCGAAAATGCGCGACGCGATCCCGGCGACTTGAGGGAAGCGGTTCGCAAAATTCTTGCGAGTACGAAAGCGGAAGATTCGCGGCTGGTTTATGAGGCGATTCGACTTGCCAAACCGGGTGGGCTCGGCGAAGTCAACGATTCGGATATCCAGTCTGAAGCGCCATCCGATTTGATTCACGCCATGCGACTTGCCGAAGATCGCGACCTGGTTGCTCGTCAGTACACTACGGACTTCGCAACCGTTTTTGACCAGATCGTACCGGGCATCCGCATTCGCATGTCGAAGAGCATGCCATCGGAACAAGCCATCATTGCCACGTTCGTTTCGCTCATGGCCAGTCATCCTGACAGCCTGATCGCTCGCAAGTGTGGTGATTCGATCGCACAGGAATCGTCGATTCGTGCCCAGAAAGTCGCCGACCTGGAGAATTCCGATGGCGAATCGTGGCTGAGAGAACTGGCCGAGCTGGATTTCTGGCTCCGCAGCGACGGCCATCGCCGAAACCCTGGAACATCCGCCGACCTCATCGCCGCGGGAATCTTTGTCGCGTTGTGGTCGGGCGAACGATTTGTATAGCTATTTGCATAAACCAAACCAAACCAACCACGATTGGCGTAACCATGCCCGAAAACTTTTCAGTCCGACTAAACAAGGACTACTTCATTTTCAGCGCGGCCCACTTCATCACTTACGATGGAAATCATTGTGAACGACTTCACGGGCACAACTATCGCGTCTCAGTCGATGTCCGCGGACCGCTCGATGAGAATAGATACGTTGTCGATTTTATTGCGCTGCGGGATGAACTCGTCCAGATCACGACGGACCTGGATCATCAAATGCTCCTACCGACCAGTCATCCAACGATCAAGGTGGAAGAATCAGAGAAGAGCGTCGAAGTCACGTTTGAGGATCGCCGTTGGGTCTTCCCACGCGAAGACTGCAAGCTCTTGCCGGTTTCGAATACGACGACCGAGTTACTGGCAAAGTTTATTGGTGAAAAGCTGCTCGAGCGATTGAGGGACAGAAACGTCGCTGGAATTCGCGGCATGGCCGTGAGTGTGGACGAGAATGAAGGCCAATGGGGCATTTGGGACTGGAATTCGAGCATCTCCCCTGAAGCCGGTTAGCATCGTTCGATCAATTAGTGTCGAATCTCCGTTCATGACGACTCAATTGACGGCCTATCGCCGTCTTCCCCGCGAACGCGGGGACCCATTCGAAGCGTGTTAACGCTCAATGTCTTTCCCTGCATCAAGACGCCAATCCGATTCAATGGATTCCCGCCTGCGCGGGAAAGACGGAGGAAGATCAGGCAGTAATTTCTCGAACGATCCTTAGTCGCTTGCGGGCAGCAATCCGTGAGCGGAACGGCGCTAGCCGCCGGTGGGCACCGCATCTGGAATTTGCGATCCACTTT
>CALHZT010000263.1 GCA_938040995.1 uncultured Pirellulaceae bacterium
TCGACGCGGCGCTGGTGGCGACCGCCTTCGAATTCTGTCGAAAGGAAAATGCGGACAAATTCGAGATTGGTCTCGATGTCAAAATCGGCGTCCGAGAGGCAAATGATGTTCGCGTTATTATGGCGACGGGACATCTCGGCCATCTTGATATTGTGGACGGCCGTCGCGCGGACGCCTGGAAACTTGTTGACGGCAATGGACATGCCGATCCCCGATCCGCAAATCAAAATCCCAAAATCGACTTCGCCGGGCGCAATCTGTTTGCCGACCAGTGATGCAATGTCTGGATAGTCAACGGATTCTTCGCTATGCGTGCCAACGTCGATCGCGGTGTGTCCCTGCGATTCCAGCCACTCAATAATGGCAGATCGAAGCGCAAGCCCATGATGATCGCTGCCAATAGCGACTTTGGCTTTTGCTGACGCGGCCTGACTGACTTCGTTGGCCGGGCTGTTTTCGGAAGAATCTGCGTTCATGGCGTGTAATCAAACCCGGCTAGGGCAGTTGGTCCAAGTCGATATCTGCCACACGCTGCTCAATCGCCGCATCAATCTGTTCGGCACACTTGCGATAAAGTGCAAGCGGTCCGCCGATCGGGTCAGACACATCGCGTCCCTCTTTGCACAACAAATGAGTGCGATTGCCGGCTTCGGGCCAATGATTGAGTAACGCTGCCCGATGACCACTGGTCATCGTAAAAATCAGATCCGCGTGACGCACCAACCGGTCCGTGACCGGTTGCGAGGCGTGATCGTTGATGTCGATATCCATCGAATTCATGACGTCGACGGATTCCGCCGACGCTCGCGCACCTGGCATCGCTGCGACTCCCGCCGACATGACAATCACGCCACGGTCATCCAGCTCTTCCACCGTGCAGCCGACTTTTGCGGCCAGCCGCTTCTTCAAAAGCGCCTCGCCCATTGGGCTGCGACAAGTGTTTCCGGTGCAAACCACAACGGCGATAAACGCCGACAGTCGCTTGAGTGCCTCTTCATTCAGCACGCCGGGGCGAAGTATTTCAAGCCCCGATTTTTGCACCTTCACAACGGACGAAGCCTGACCGAACCTCGCGGGCCCATCATCAATCACCAGGTGGACATCATCGCCCAGCGCCTCGACCGCCTCGGGCGCCGAATTCGCTGGCTCACCGCCCGGACGATTGGCGCTGGTCAACAAAACCGGACCGGCGAGAAGATCCATGACGTCGAGTAACATTTGATGAGCCGGAACTCGCAATCCGACACTGCCTTCGGGACAAACGACTTGCTGAACCACAGCCGGCAGCCGCTGCAGGAGGCTATCCGGATGATTGTCTTCCATCACCAGTGTGATTGGCCCTGGCCAACATCGCCTGGCCAGTCGACGACCCAACGGCGGAATCTGCGGCACATAATCGAACGCGTCCTCGGCACTCCGAATCGAAAGAGTCATCGGGTGGTTCGCCGATCGCGACTTGAGTTCAAGCAGCCGATTCACGCCGGATTCGCTGAGTGCACTCGCGGCGACGCCGTACACGGTTTCCGTGGGGAAAACAACGAGTTGCCCTTCCACCAGCGCCTGCACCGCACGATGCACGACGTCGCGAACGTCGGCGGCTTTGTTGACTTCGATAACGACGGGTGGCATAGGCTGCAATCAGATGTGACCCATTTCGCGGGTCGAGTCGTAACAGGACGTAGAAACAAATTCTATCGGTGCTGTCGCTGGTCTATCAGTGGTCGATCTTTAAAAGATCGAAGATCATCTACGGTTATCGAAATACGCTTGCAGCGTGAGTAAAGGAAAATGACTAATTTTCTCGCCAAGTTTCTAATCTGTTCGATTTGCAACAATGGGTCAAGTGGCTGACGTCCCGACATTCATTCCATCGCTTCTCAGAAAGGACTTAATTTCCAGTCGCAATTGAATCCGCATTCAGCCTCCAGCTTCAAACCGCAACCAATATCTGAGGAACCAAACCGAATCACTAACGACTAAACTGTCATCCGCCACAGCAAAAGTCGCCGGGACAGCCAGCTTATTTGGCCATTTTCGCGGCAAGTCGTGCGTTGCTTTCGATCTGGATTGAAGCCACTTACAATAAGTGGGCAATTGTGAGTCCCCAGTGACTGACTTCGCTCCGAAACCGTCGACAACCTAATCCGGCCCACACAAGAACCAATCGTCATGTCGACAGAAGCATCAGACAGCCCAACCGGGCCTTACGAGACCAGCCAGACTCAGCGGCTGCCGGGAATCCTCGGGATCGTCATTCTGCTGATGGCAATCTCTCCGCTCGTCCTGCTCGCGAGATCCAGTGCATCGCGAAATGGTAATGGCACGGTTGAACTGATCTGGGGCCGCCGGGGTATCTCGGAAGGCCGACTGCAAAAGCCGCGTGCGATGGCGATCGACGACAACGACCACATCTATATCGTTGATATGACCGCGCGGATTCAGGTGTTCGACCGCGAAGGCAATTATCTTCGCGGGTGGCAGACGCCGGCTTCGCAAAACGGACGCCCGACGGGGCTGACCATCGACAACGATGGCAACTTGCTGGTCGCCGACACACACTATTACCGCATGCTCGTTTACACGCCCGAAGGCGAACTGCTCAACGATAGAATTCTTGGTGGAGAGCTCGGCAACGAGCCTGGAAAGTTCGGGCTCGTGACGGACGCGATTCAGGACTCGAAAGGCAACTACTACGTCGCTGAATACGGCGAGTACGATCGAATTCAGAAATTCACCCGCGACGGTGAATTCCTTTTTCAATGGGGAGGTCACGGCGATGCCCCCGGTGACTTTGTCCGCCCGCAGAACATTGCGATCGACGAAAACGATCACCTTTGGGTGGCCGACGCATGCAATCATCGCATTCAGGTTTTCGATGCGACTGGTGACGAAGCCGTCCTTCTCAAGATGTGGGGAACCGAAGGCAACGAACCGGGCCAACTAAAGTACCCTTACGACCTGGTCCTCGATGGCACAGGACACCTTTACGTTTGTGAGTTTGGCAATCACCGCGTACAAAAATTCACGCTGGACGGAGAGCTTGTCTCTCTGTGGGGCAACACCGGAAGAGAAGTCGGCGAACTGCACAATCCGTGGGCGCTGGTGCAGGATAGCAAAGGCAGATTTCACGTGCTGGATACGTATAACCATCGCGTGCAGCGGGTAAGAATGTAATCACCTTTCGCGGAGCGAAAGGCGACAAACGAACAAACAAACCAAACGGGGCAAGACCGTGTGGGACTCAGGATTAGCTTTCGATAACCCGTGGTGGCCATGGCTCATGGCGCTACTCGTTATTCTGCTGGTAGCCATGTGGTACTGGAGTTACCGCAGTCTTTCGGGACTGGGGAGCTACCGCCGAGTCTTTGCACTCATTCTTCGCTCGATCGTCCTGACGCTGATCATGTTTGCGCTGGCAGATGTCCAGCTACTTCGCGAGAACCGCGGCCTGACAGTTATTTACCTGCTCGACCAGTCAGCAAGCGTGCCAGCCGAACAGCGCAAGTCGATGCTGAAATACGTGGTCGATGAAGTCGAAGAAAATCGCGATGACTCGCAGGAAGATCGGGCGAGCGTCATCGTGTTTGGCCGTGAAGCCAATATTGAAGTCCCGCCGCTCGACGACAACCTTCCGCTTTATGGGCGACTGGAATCCGCCGCCAATCTTCGCACGGACGCGACGAATCTCGAAGCCGCCATGAAGCTGGCCCAGGCGACTTTCCCGGAAGACACCGCCAAGCGGCTGGTGGTCGTTAGCGATGGCAATGAAAACATGGGCCGCGCAGAAAACATCGCGGCCAAACTGTCGGCGGAGGGCGTCAGCATCGACGTGCTGCCTGTGCAGCTTTCGCGGCGAGCCGAAGTCGCGGTCGAGCGAGTCGCGATTCCGAGCGACATCCGCAAAGGCCAACCGTTCAACGCAACGGTCGTCGTCAACAATCTGACACCGGTCACGACGGAGGACGACGGAATCGTTTCGGGGCGTCTCAAGCTGGAGCGGCGGCGAGGCAAAATTTCGCAAACGTTGAGCGAGGAAGAAATCACACTGGATCCGGGTAAGTCGGTTTTTCGTTTCACGGACGATATCGAAGATCCCGACTTTTATGAGTACCAGGCATCTTTTACGGCAAACGACGCGGCCGATGACTTGTTGACTCAGAATAATCTCGCCACCGGCTTCACTTACGTTCGCGGCAAGGGCAGCATCCTCTTTATCGAAGACTTTGAGAATCGCGACCCAAGCGGCAACGGCGAATTTTCCTATCTGATTGACCGGCTGCGAGCCAACAATATCGAAGTCAATCTGCAGTTTACGGACAACCTGTTCACGAGCCTTGCCGAACTGCAAAGATACGACGCCGTCATTCTTGGCAACGTCCCGAAGAGTAGTGGATCGACTTCAGAGAACCTGAGCAACTTTAGCGACCGCCAGATCGAGATGCTCGTACACAACACGCGGGAGATGGGCTGCGGCCTGATTATGCTGGGCGGACCCAACTCCTACGGAGCCGGCGGGTGGGCGAACACGGAACTCGAAAAGGCGATGCCCGTCGATTTTCAGATTCGCAATACAAAAATTCAGGCGGTCGGCGCGCTCGTGATGATCATGCACGCGTCGGAGCTTGCTGAAGGCAACTACTGGCAAAAGGTCATCGGTCGCGAAGCCCTCAAGTCACTCGGCCCACAGGACTATTGTGGAGTCGTGCACTGGGATAGCAGCACGTTCAAGGAAGGCTGGCTGTGGGGCAAGCCATCTGGTTTGGTAAAGGTCGGCGGCAACCGGCCACGCATGATCTCCAAGATGGACCGCATGGCTCCTGGCGATATGCCGGACTTCGACCCGGCGATGAGGATCTCGGCAGCTGCGTTCAGCAAATTGCGGGCGGCTGCGGTGAAACACATGATCATCATTAGCGATGGCGACCCGTCGCCTCCGTCCACAGGCGTCCTGTCGCAACTGAAAAAGCTGGGAGTCAAAGTTACGACCGTTGCCGTCGGAACGCATGGACCGCCAGGAAGCACACCGCTCAAGAGAATATCGACTTATACAGGCGGCAAATATTACGTCGTCCGAAATCCCAAAGCGCTACCGAAGATTTATCAGCGCGAGGCGCGGCGAGTCGCCAGGCCACTCATCGTTGAAAAAGACCTACAACCACAAGTCACCGGTTTTCACGACATCCTCGAAGGCATCGACAGCTTTCCATCGTTCAAGGGTTTTGTCATGACGACGGTTAAGGGGAATCCGCTCGTCGAGACGCCGATGATCTCGCCGTACCCGGTCAACACCGAGAACGCGTCGCTGCTATCCACGTGGCAATTCGGACTGGGCCGTTCGGTTGCTTTCACTTCCGATGCAGGACACAAATGGGCAACGGAGTGGACTGGCTGGGATGGCTACGACAAGTTCTTCTCGCAACTGGTCCGCTGGGCGATGCGCCCATCTGGCGATACGGGCAACTTTACGATTTCGACTCAGACAAAAGACGGCAAGGTCCAGGTCGTCGTCGACGCGCTCGACAAAGACGATGAGTTTCTCAATTTCCTCAGTTTGAACGCGGCACTTATTGGCCCAACGATGGATCCGCAGGCGGTCGAACTACGGCAGACCGCGCCGGGTCGTTACATGGGCGAGTTCGAGGCAGGGCGGAGCGGCAGCTATTTCCTGACGGTCAGTTCGGGAGTCGATCAGGCTCCGATTCGAGCCGGCATTAACGTGCCCTACTCGGCAGAATTTCGCGACCGCGAAACGAATTCCGCATTGCTCGAAACGCTGGCGTCGAACACACCCAAAGGCGGCAGCCCGGGCAAGGTAATACCAGTTCGACTGGACGGAGCCGCCGTTCCCACCTCGCCGACGGGTGAAGATACCACCGTCAATACATTTCGCCGCGATGTCGCACCGACCGTATCCAGCAATTACATCTGGCCATGGTTAATCCTGCTATCCGGGTGCGTCTTTTTCGGAGACGTATTTATTCGTCGAGTCGCCGTCGAGTTTGACTGGCTTTACACCGCCATTGGCCGTGTCATGGACTTTGTGCTTCGGCGTGAAAAGGCAGCGGCTCCTAGCGAAGCGATGGCTCGCCTGCGAAGTCGCAAGGCCGAGATCAGCGGGTCCATCGAACAGCGTCGGGCAGCGACCACCTTTGAACCCGAACCGGACCAGGAAGTTGATGTCAGCGTTCTGGACGAAGGTCCATCGGCAATGTCGCTGGAACCGAAGCGGGACACGAAGAAATCAGACCTCGGCAAAGTCGAATCGGAAGAAGACGATTTTGCGACAAGACTGCTCAAAGCGAAGAAGAAAGCCCTCGACGGCAAACAGAAGCGCGAGGGAGACAAGTAATTACGGTTGAGACAGGCAGTTCGTAGTACCGGCTTTAGCCGGAAGCGGAGCCGCCTAATGGCGGTACTACAAACAACTCTGCGAAGACATGCAATTCCATCGTAAGCAACACAAATCGTAAGCAACACAAATCGTAAGCGACACAAATCGTAAGCGACACAAATCACAACCCGACGCGTGAGCGAGGGACCAAAACAATGGCCAACCTGAAAGCCGCCATCGTTCCCAAGCCACCACAACAATCCACAACACAAACCATCCAGCAGAGCCAGGCTAAAGCCTGTACTCCAACAAACACGTAGGGGCCTCAATGAGCAACGATCTTCAACAGCGGGCAGAAGAATTCCGTACCCGATACAAATCGCTTCAGGAAGAAATTGGAAAAGTCATCGTCGGTCACGAAGAAATCGTGCATGGCGTGCTGACTTGCATGTTTGTCGGCGGGCACTGCCTTTTGGAAGGTGTCCCCGGACTTGGTAAGACGCTGCTTGTGCGAACACTTGCTACAGCGCTCGACCTCGATTTCAATCGCATTCAGTTCACACCCGACTTGATGCCAGCCGACATTCTGGGCACGAACATGGTCGTCGAATCCCCCGACGGGAAACGCGTCTTTGAATTCCAGAAAGGCCCGATCTTCACGCAAATCTGCCTCGCGGACGAGATCAACCGGGCCACGCCAAAAACACAATCGGCCATGCTCGAAACGATGCAGGAGGGAACGGTCACGGTCGCGGGAACACGGTTCGAACTGCAAAAACCTTTCTTTGTCATGGCGACTCAGAACCCAATCGAACAGGAAGGAACGTACCCGCTTCCCGAAGCGCAACTGGACCGCTTCCTGTTCAAGCTGGTTGTTGGATATTCCTCGCGTGAAGACCTCGCAACGATTGTTCATCGTACGACTCGAGATGTCCGCATCGCGACTGAAAAAGTGATGGACGGTTCGGAGATCATGAAGTGGCAGCAACTGGTTCGCGAAGTCATCCTTGCCGATCACGTTCAGGACTATCTCGTCCGCCTTACGTTGGCGACTCATCCCGACGGTCCGCACGCGCCGGAACCATGCAACAAGTTCCTGCGTTGGGGATCCAGCCCGCGTGGAGCCCAGACGCTGGCGTTAACCGCGAAGGTCCGAGCCCTGCTCGAAGGTCGCTACAACGTGAGCTTCGAAGATGTGCGGCGTGTGTACTTGCCGGCCATGAGACATCGCGTTGTGCTGAATTTCGAGGCGCAGGCCGAAGGGATCGAAACGGATCAGGTGTTGATGGACATTCTCGATGCCGTCAAGGAAAAGTCCGACGATGTGCCAGTGACGGGCGCGGCGAACTAGGATGCCTGGCTCCGTGAAGAAATCGAACATCCCAAATCTCAAATCTCAAATCTCAAATCTCAAATCCCAAATCCCAAATCCCAAATCCCAAATCTGAAATCCCAAATCTGAAATCCCAAATCTGAAACCACCTCCTTTGTCCACAGCATCCAAACCATCCGCTGACCAACCACTGCTCGCACCCGAACTGCTCGCGCAACTCGAACGCATGGAACTTGTCAGCCGCAAGATCTTTCGCGGTCGCATGAAAGGCGAACGACGCAGCCGCAGGAAAGGGCAGAGCGTTGAATTCGCTGATTTTCGCAATTACGTCCCCGGTGACGACTTGCGATTTATCGACTGGAACCTATACGCCCGGCTGGACAAACTGTTTCTCAAACTGTTTCTCGAAGAAGAGGATCTTCACTTCTACGCACTCATCGACAATAGCGACTCGATGAACTTCGGCGATCCGACCAAACTTCAATACGCCAAGCAACTTGCGGCCGCGTTGGGCTTCATCGGACTGTGCCGAGCCGACAGGGTTCGCATCGAAACGCTCAGCTCCAACAAGGTTTCTTCAGCACCAACGCTGCGAGGCAGACAAAGCCTCTGGCGAATGACGGATTACCTGGACACGGTCGAACCGGGCGATAACGTCTCGCTCTTCGATGGGATCAAAAACTTCTCCCTACGAAATTCTGGCAAGGGAATTCTGGTTCTGATCAGCGACTTGATGGACAAAGAAGGATACGAATCCGCGTTTCGGTATCTCGTTTCGCAACAGCTCGACGTTTACGTCATCCAGGTATTGTCTGACGAAGAGGTGCATCCCAACGTCACCGGCGACTTGCGGCTGGTCGATTGCGAAGACGCCGATGTGACAGAGATCACGGTGAGCAAACCGCTGCTCAATCGCTATGAACGGACGTTGGCCGCGTTCGTCGATGGTGCCAAGGAGTTTTGCCTGCGGCGTGGCATGTCTTACACCCTTGCGAATACGGACGTGCCAGTCGACAAGCTGGTTTCCTCGTATCTCCGACGACGGGGGCTCGTGCGATGAATCAGTTTTTCTCCAGCCCGCTCTCGTCGCCTCAGTGGTTGCTGTTTGCACTCGTGCCGCCCGCGATCGTGGCGTTGTACTTTCTCAAGTTGCGAAGGCAACCGCTGGAAGTGCCAAGCACCTATCTCTGGCGTCGCACGATCGAAGATATGCACGTCAACAGCCTGTGGCAACGGCTTCGACAGAACCTGTTGTTGTTCTTGCAGTTGCTGTTGATCGGCTTACTAATGCTGGCCTGTTTGCGTCCAAGTTGGCGCAGCCAGTCGGCTTATCAGGACCGTTTGATTTTCCTGCTGGACAACTCGGCAAGCATGTCAGCAACCGACGTCGGACCAAATCGCCTCGAAGCCGCCAAGAAGAAGATCGACGACTTGATCGAGCAAATGGACCACGGCGATGCCGCGATGCTTATCAGCTTCAACGATAGCCCCTATGTGAACCAGCCGTTCACAACAAACAAGGGAGCGCTTCGCAAGGCGCTGGCATCCATCGAACCAACATCGCGGACGAGCGATGTCGGTGAGGCATTAAGAATCGCAGCTGGACTCGCCAATCCTGGCAGATCAGGCGAAGCTTCCAACCCGGACGATGTAGCGACCGCCGATGCCAAACCAGCCGATGTGTTTGTGCTGAGCGACGGCGGCTTTCGAAGTGTCCCGGAATTCTCGTGGGGAAACCTGCGACCGATCTATGTGCCGATTGGCGAAGCCACTGCGGCCAACCTCGCGATTGTTGCCTTTCAGTCGCAGGGGAATCCATCCAAACCGGACCAGATGGAAGCCTTCGTCGAAGTCGAAAATTTTTCCGAGATTGATCAGGAAGTCGAGCTCTCGCTGTCTCTCGATGATAACCTGCTTGATGCATCGAAAATTACGATCGCCGCTGGCAAGATGCAGGGTACCAGTTTCTCGTTCAACCAGATCGAGTCGGGTACGCTGAAGATCGAGCTGGAGATCGACGACGATCTTGCAGCTGACAATGTTGCCTATGCCGCGATCAACCCGGGCCGCCGTGCCAAAGTCCTCATGATGACCGACGGCAACGACGCGATGGAAATGGCATTCGGGACTTCAAGTGCCGCCAAGCTTGCCGAAGTGACAATGATGTCCACTGCAGACCTTGCGTCTGACGATTACCAGCAGATTGCAAGCGAAGGCAGTCACGACTTGATCATCTACGACCGCTGCAGCCCGGACGATCTCCCGCGATGCAACACGCTGTTTCTTGCGAGCGTGCCGCCAGGCGACCGTTGGGTTCAGGAAGAAGAAGCCATCGGTCCGATTATCATCGACGTTGATGGATCGCATCCGCTCATGAAGTACCTTGCGTTTGGCGATGTGCAGATTGCCCGAAGCCAGCCGGTAGACGGGCCGCAGGGTGCTCAGATCCTTATGGATTCGGATGCCGGAGCCTTGATGATGATCGCGCCGCGGGAAGGTTTCGAAGACGCTGTGCTTGGATTTCCAATCATGACGACTGATGACGATGGCAACGCCGCCGCCAACACGACATGGCCACGCCGAACAAGCTTCCCGCTGTTTTGCAAGAACCTGCTGGAGTACCTCGGCAATTCGGGCGGCGCATCGCAACAGCTCAATGTGTTACCGGGAGCCGTTGTTCCGCTCCGTTTCGACGAAGCTGGCGATACGATCTCGGTGACTTCGCCGATCGGTGCGACGACCAAAATCTCACGAAATCGCAACAACGCATATATCTACACGCAGACTTCACACGTCGGCATTTATGATGTCAATCTCGACAAGGAAAAGGTTGCCAGCCGGTTCGCCGTCAACCTGATGGACCCGATCGAGAGCCGCATTGTGCCTCAGGAAGTCTTCGAGACGGCGTGGAACAAGATCGAGGGCGAGGAACAGTTCAAGCCGTCCCGCCGCGACGCGTGGCGGTGGATTCTCTTCTTCGCGTTGATTGTGCTGATTGCCGAATGGTACATCTACAATCGCCGCGTTTACCTTTAGCCCTCTGAGCGGGAAATAACCGCCGGCGACTGTCGTAGCCGGGCTGGCAACAGCTCGGGCGAATCCCTCCAACGAAACGCTACACGCCCATCCGCCCCGTACTAGTCACCGTTTGGCTGTCGACTGGTCGGTCTGAATCGTTTGTGCTGGATGGTTGCGATTGCGGCCCGTCTTTCTCGCAGCGATCAAATGCCGTTTGGCATCGTCAGAAGAGTATGATTTCGACAGGTGAGTCTGACACTTGGCGAGATCTGATCCGAAAGGGGAGAGGATCGAAAGTCTTCTGGTACGA
This sequence comes from uncultured Pirellulaceae bacterium, assembly GCA_938040995.1. Taxonomy (GTDB): domain Bacteria; phylum Planctomycetota; class Planctomycetia; order Pirellulales; family Pirellulaceae; genus CALHZT01. Next base: position 10,993 of record CALHZT010000263.1, read on the forward strand.
AAGCAGCATCTTCATCATGGCAATCGTCTATTCGTCATTCCTGTTTATTGGCGGCGTCTACTATGTCGGCCTGTCCATCTTCGGCCATTGGCAATACCGATCGATAAATTCGCAATCCGAACCCGTAACCTTGCGCGTCTTGAGTGTCGCGAAAGATCACGAATCGGAAGAAGATACGCTCTACACTCCGACGTTTGAGATTGTGGAAGGCAAAAACCAGGGAGCCGTACTAACAGGTCCAACCGGTTCCGATGGTCACCACAAAGTCGGCGAAACGATCGGCGGATTATTTGATCCGAAAACCGGAATGCCGATATCAGACAAGGATCTAAGTCTGATGAAATGGATGCCCATCTGGACCGCTCTCTTTGGGGCGACACTTCTGGGAATCTGGATCTACAGGCTTGCCTAACACTCAAATCATCGCGGTGATCCGTCGCGCTGTTCAGTTTCTTTTCTCGCTTTAAGAATGGCTGGGCGAAATGCCGTTACATGCACGCCAGCAAACACCAATACGCAACCGGCAAGTGTAAACGCCGAGCGCGATATCGAATTCACGGGACCGAAGAAGTCGGCAAATGCTAACCATACAACTGAAAACGCTATCCCAAGTCCCAGAAACCACCCTAAGAGTTGTCGACGGTCAATGTGTGCTGCGGCGCGCCGATAAATGTCAAGTTGGTCTTCCATTTTAGCCACATAACTACCAATTAACCGACGCCGTGGGCTTCCATCCTTGTCAGCTCAGCCAGCCAGGCTTCGCGATCGCCGTCGCTGAACTCGGGATCGGGCATCAGTGAACGACGCGTGCAGTTCAACAACGCCTGAAGTGTCTGATAGCGACGCGTCAGGCCAATATTTGGTGGTATCTGGTCCCGCACGACTTCGATGATGCGATCAACATCTTTAGCGTCCAGCGCCTTGATCTGCGAACGGAGTGATGCAAACGCAGCCGCCGAGTAGCCCTTGGTGATATCATCCATGCGCGCGATATCCTCATCGGTTGGCTCATCCATCGCACCGGAAAGCACCCACTTCAAGAAGTCTTTTCGATCGTCGCCCTGCGGATCGAGGACCGGAATAATCA
>CALHZT010000264.1 GCA_938040995.1 uncultured Pirellulaceae bacterium
GTCCGGTCAGTCTGCAATCGCGAACAACTTCGGTGAAGTATCAGTACAGCCTGGTGGTAATGCAGACGCAACATCGAAGCGGCAGTATCTCGCTTCGACCGCGACGGGTGTTTATGACGGACTGGAACCAGTCGCCATCAACGATGGCTCGCGATTCTCACGTCTGGGCGATACGGTGGCATCGGCGAGCGGAATACGAGTCGAGTCGCCAGTAGCCCCGATCGAACAACCTGTTGAACAGGCTCCAGCAGCTCAGCGGGTTGGCGTTGATCCGACTCGGGATCGGGAAGCGGAAAATGATGCCGAACGCCGTCAGATTGTTGTGGATGAAAATCACTCGCCGCTAACGCAAGACGTGCTTGGACGTTTCCGCAATTGGGTGTCGAGGTCGTTGAAGCGGTAGTTCTGGCACTTCTGCTTTGCTGCGTTTAATCTTTCTCAAGCAAGATTGCCGACTGGCGAACTGTCAAAAGACGATAGACGGGCCAAGTCTTAATAATCGTTCCCGGCGTTGTTTGCGCGGATTCACTCGAATTTAGTCCTGACCCGTTTATCGCGCCCGTTTGTCGCACCCCCCGTTTACCGCGTCCCTTTGCTCTGGTGTTGAGTGTCCCTGTTAGTCTGTGAGGTGAGTCACCTTTCCGTTGATTGTTGTTCTCTGGACGAGATAAAGTTTGACAGTTGGAAGTAAGACCGCTTAAGGTGATCCCTCTACGCAGAGTACGTATTGTGCCGTTGTTCGATCCGTAGGCAGATGCAACGGCTTAACCACTTAAAGAATTGGCAACGAAGGAAGCTACAACGATGAAAGAAATTAAACTGGAAACGCTTGAAGGTGTATCAGGCGGCATGAGAAGCCGCGGGTCTATTCGTAGAGAGATCGCGGAACTTAATCAACAAATTTTACAAATCACTCAAAGTAATGATGCATTCTCTTTAGGGCCCGGCGGTGGCGGCCAGCGACGAACACGAGAGCGTAACCGCATTACGAGAGAGCAGATTGACCCGATTCGAGAGCGAATTAACGAACTTCGCGCGTCGCGGCGCAGCGCAGGACGCTCACCGTTTGTTACGCGTTTCCTTCGAAGTCGGGGACTACTGTAAGGAAGATTGTGTAGCTGGTTATTTTTTGTGATCAAGTAACTGTTGAGTGAAACGCTCTTCGAATTTGATGGCGAATTACTGAAGGGCCATGTTCCATTGATGAATGGGCATGGTCCATTTCTTTTGGGCCTCGTTGATTGTGCGACAATAATCGGGGCGAGCGACGATGTAGGTGACTGTCGGGCCAGCCTGACAAGTCTCGGCGACTTTCGCCTTGTTGCATAGATCGGCAGCGCCCATCTACTCAACTGACTCAGAGAAGTCATTTAGAAGTGACGGCAAAGAGACGAACCTACTTGCATCGCATGTCTCTCATTCAAGAATAACACCCTACCAAGGCAGGTTAATAATGGGTGATTCAAACGAAGCAAGTTGAAAACAAGTGTTAACGGGTCCCACATCGTAGCGTTGAAACTCAATGAGGCTTTCAACGAGACGGGACAAGCCAAGGGGGACGACGATAAACGGAGTTTACTCCGTTTATCGTTCCGAAACCCGCGCTATGAAGACACGGGCAATTGATGCAATGCAAACTCAAGCTCAGACGTTGATAACGCCGCCCAAGTCTACTGCCGGACGTCCGGTTGTACCTCTTACCAGGCTCGCACGAAGATCGGCGATCGCGGCACGATTGGCGTCACGCTCTGCTTGAAGCAAAGTCGGACGGCCCGCTCGGAGGTCTTCGCGGCTCCGTCTGTTGATACTTCGCAGACGACGAATTTCAGCTCGTCGCTCTCTACGCGTGGCATCGGCTGGAAGTGGAACTGGGATTCGCACGCCACCAGAAACAGCTTCAAGAGCAGCATCAGATAGTTCAGAAAAATTAACTTTAGACATCTCTGTGGTCCTTAAAAAAGTGATTACCATGCTTAAAAATTTTTTAAGCATTTTCCAGTTGTAGGTAGGTACGACAAACAACAAACGACGGTTCAACGTTATGAATAACGGAGGAATCGAAGTGAGTAAGCAATACCGGCAGCACTTTGAAATGACTTTAGTCAGTTCGGATGGTCCGCAGTCCTAAGAAGGTTATCGTAAATATATTTGGGTATCGTGAAAAGCATAGTCTCGAATTCGCGCAGAAATTCCCTGCATCCTCGCATTTTGCTCGGCGTTTATTCGTTTTAGCTTTGGGCCACTCGATTTATGGTAGCAATTTGAGCTTGTTCGCCAGATTGCAAGGTTTCTCCAGTCGTTAAGCCCAACCCATCGGTAGGAATGTCTCAAAACGTTCAAAGCCAACTGAATCGCGTTATAGATTTGAACGCATAGGTTGTTAAATCGACGAATTCTTCGATCTGACTTGGAGTGCAGGGCTTTCGGTGCCGCGTTTTGATGTCTAAGTCTTGTCGTGAAGGTAGGTGCTTTGTGTAGTCTTGGCTGAGTTGGAACGGCCATCGCCATTTCTGACCGATATATAAAGCAATGTTGCCTTGTCCCCGATGTGCGCTCGAGGAGGTGTCAAGTAATCGCTCTCGGCGTTGCTTGCGCGGATTCACTCGAACTTCGACCCGCTTATTGGCGTTTGGAACGGAGTGGATTCCAAACTGGGTTCCCGGGAATCGTGAACAGAATCTCTCAAATTCATGATCGTGAATCGCCAGATTCATAACTGCGAAGACGGCTGGGGACAGCCGTGCCACTATCGACGAAGACGGCTGGGGACAGCCGTGCTACTATCGATTTGCCTCGGAGATGCAATACAGGTGATGGTTGCCGCGGATGAAAATTTCGTTGCCGGCGATGGCGAACGATGCGGCAATTTCTTCGTCCAAACGATTGTTGGCAATGATGCGCGGAACTCCGTGACTCACGACTGTGGTAATACCTGCGAGGTCGGTGATATAAATCTTGTCCGCAGCGGCGACGGGCGATGCGTAGACGTTGCGAATCTGACTCAGTCGCAATGGTCCGATGGGTTCCTGTCCGGTATCGGCGGTGACCTGGGAAAGAATGCCCTGATAGTGCCGAAGGAAATAGAGTGTGTTCTTGTAGAGCAGTGGTGAGGGTACGTACGGCGTGCGATCGGTGCGGCGCCAAATGACATGATCCGAATCGGTGATGTCACCGGTGGCTTTCGTAAGTCGGATCGCCATCATGGCTCGCGTATCGTAGCTGCTCGCCACATAGACGATGCCGTCGGAATAAACAGGAGTCGCCACGACGTTGGCTGACAAGCCGCCGCATTCCCACACCACGGAGCCATCGGAAAGATCGTATCCGCGAACCCGGGCCGTGCCGGGAACGATGACTTGTGGTTTACCATCGACCTCTACCACGATCGGGCTGGTCCACGACGTGACTTCGTTTCTTTTGACTCGCCATCGCTCCTTGCCGGTCGCCGTATCCAGTGCGGTGACAAACGATTGCTGCTCATGGTCCCAGTTTACAACGATCGTGTCGCCGTAGACTGCCGGCGATGTACCTTCGCCGTGACCATGTTTCGTGTGCATTTTTCCCAACGACTTTTTCCAGACGACGTTGCCGTCCAGGTCCAGGCAATAAAGACCGTAAGATCCAAATTGGGCAAAGAGATATTTGCCGTCGGTGGCTGGTGATGCCGAGGCGAGACTGCCAGACCGGTGACCTCCTTCGTGGGGGAGTGCTTCGTGGAGTTCCTTTTGCCACACGATTTTGCCGCTGTCGCGATCGAGGAGAACCGCCGCGAATTGATGGCGACTGGTGATGGGCAGGTTGTCGTGAGCACCAGGTGCGCCACTGAATTTGGGTGGAAGTGCCGGGCCAGTCGGGATCGCGGTTGTCAGGAAGATATGTTTACCGAACACGATCGGTGTCGAGTGCCCGAGTCCGGGGATTGGCGTTTTCCAGCGGACGTTCTTCGTTTCACTCCATTCGGTCGGTGGGTTGGAGTCGGGAGCTGTGCCGGTGGCGAGTGGGCCCCGCCACTGTTGCCAGTCTTTGGTGGGAGTGGTGCGTTGTTGGGCACTGAGAGTTGCGGTGCAAAGAAAGAGAATGGTGGCTGCGACGATTCGCGTGCGGATGGGCATTTGTGACATGGACGAATTGTAGCGTGCTGGTTGGGTGGCGAGAGCATTGGCTTGTGTTCATTACGTAGCGCTCAGTAAATCGTTCACGTGGCGAGGGACTGCGCAGTTTGCGAAAGACAGTTGTCGCGTTTGAGGTGTTTTTTGACGGAATCTTTGCTTTGGCGAGAACAACAATTGCCCCACGGGCATCCCGGTCTGACTTATAATGAGTGCCAGAATCTGAAATCACTATCTGTCGGTGTTCCATGTCTGATCGCAAGAACAAACCGGACTCGTCGATGAAGTCGGAGGGCAATTCGTCTGTACCGACGTCTGCGGATTTTCAGCGTCAGCGACAGGCATCCATCGAACTCTACGCCTCGGTCCTCGAAAATCTCCCCGCGTTCATCGTCTGTAAAGACATTGAAGGTCGATTCGTCTACGTGAACGACCAGTTCGCGAAGCGGGAAGGAAGGTCCGTTGCTGATGTGCTCGGCAAAACGGACCATGAACTTTACGGCGACGACCGGGCCGAAAGGTATCGTGCCGAAGACTTGCGCGTCATGGAAGCCGGCGAGCTGTTCGAAGATGTGGAAGAGACAATCGACGGCGACAAACGAACCTATCTGCAGGTACGCAAAGCCCCACTTCGCGACTTTGAAGGAAACCTGATTGGGATTCAGGCGATTTTCTGGGACGTGACGCGGCGTAAGTTGGCAGAGAACCGGTCCGCGGCGGAGCACAGGATGCTGCGGACGATCATGGATCATCTGCCGGATCTTGTGTACGTCAAGGATACGAATGGGCGCTACATCATCGTCAACGAAGCCACCAGAAATGCGCTCGGTGCCGAATCCGTCGAAGAAGCCCGCGGAAAAACGAGTGCTGATTTTCAAAATGTAGAGTTCGGTGAGCGGCAACAGGTTGATGACTGGCGAGTGCTGCAATCACGAAAGCCATTGATCGCCCGCGAGGATCAGCTTCGGTTTGAAAACGGCGACGTGAAGTGGATGTTGACCTCCAAAATCCCGTTGGAAGACTCAGACGGCCGAGTCACCGGGTTGGTGGGTATAGACCGAAACATCACCGGCCTCAAGCAAAGCGAGATTGATCTGCGTGCAGCGAAAGATGCGGCGGATGCTGCCAACAAGGCGAAGGGCGATTTTCTTGCCAACATGAGTCATGAGATTCGGACGCCGATGAATGCAATCATCGGAATGACCGACTTGTTGTTAACGACGGAGCTTACGGATACGCAGCGCGACTATTTGAAGATGGTGCAGCAGTCGGGAGAATCGTTGTTAACGTTGATCAACGACATTCTCGATTTTTCAAAGATTGAGGCGGGGAAGTTCACTCTCGACGAGTCAGATTTTTGCCTGTCGGAGGGTCTCGGCGACACGATGAAGTCGTTAGCACTTCGTGCGGCCAACAAAGGGCTGGAGCTGGCGTATCACATCAGCCCGGAGGTTCCGCAATGGGTGCGAGGCGATTTGGACCGGCTGCGGCAGGTGATTGTGAATCTGGTGGGGAATGCGATCAAGTTTACGGAGGAGGGACAAGTCGTATTGCGAGTTTGTCCGGCGGCGAGCGATGAGGTCGGGGAAGGGCGGTCCAAAGACGCGCTGGTCCGTTTGCGTTTTTCCGTTTCAGATACCGGAATTGGTATTGCGCCGGAGAAGTGTGCTTCGATTTTTGATGAGTTTGAACAGGCAGATACTTCGACGACCAGGCGGTTTGGCGGAACAGGACTTGGGCTCGCGATTTCCAGGAAGCTCATTTCTCTGATGGGCGGCAAGATTTGGGTGGAGAGCAAAACCGGCGTTGGTAGCGACTTTTATTTTACGGCTACGTTGTTCCCGCGGCTGGAAGCGGGCAATGTGGCTGGAGAGGAAAGGCAGGGGCGAGCCGACGAAGTGGTCGGCGAAGTGGTCGGCGAAGTGGTCGGCGAAGTGGTCGGCGAGGGCGGGGATTGCCGGCTGGATGGAATTTCGGTGCTCGTGTTGGACAAGCATGTTACCAGTCGTGAGTTTCTGATTCAGTCGCTGGATTCCCTGGGGATGCGGACATCGGTGGCGGATGATCTGAATACGGCGACAGCCACCGTTGAACAGCAGAATGAAAAGAACGACCCGTTTCGCTTGATCATTGCGGACGCCGGATTTGCCGGAGATTCGGGTGAGGGTTCAGAGCTGGATTTTGTCGCGAGTCTCCAGCGGGCGTGTGGCGATGCGGCGAGGTCGATCGTGCTCGCTCCGGCGCCTTCGACAGAAATCGCTGGTGAATGTAAAGGGGTTGGAGCGGTATGTTGTTTGTTCAAACCGGTGAAGCCATCGGAAATGGTTCAGGCGATCCGGCTTGCGCTGGAGGATGACGACGCAGCGACTTCGCAAGATACGGTCATGCAAAAAGGCGTTGATGTACAACATCACATTTTGCTGGCTGAAGATAACGTGGTAAATCAAAAGCTGGCGATTGGTGCGCTGGAAGCGCTCGGTTATCGAGTCACCCTGGCAACGAACGGGCAGGTCGCCCTGGAGATGGCGAAGGCCCAGCCCTTCGACGCGATTTTGATGGACATTCAGATGCCAGAACTCGATGGTATCGAAGCCACCCAGGCGATTCGCCGACATGAAATGGATCATGGAACCAGGCGTCGGGTTCCAATCATCGCCATGACGGCGCATGCGATGGCTGGTGATCGGGAGATGTGCCTCAAAGCGGGCATGGACGGCTACCTTTCCAAGCCCATTCGGCTGAACGTTCTTTCCGAGAGGCTGGAAGAGTTCCTTGA
>CALHZT010000265.1 GCA_938040995.1 uncultured Pirellulaceae bacterium
CCTTTCGGTGACCGGATTTCTCCGAAAACCTAAAAAGACCAGTCTATACCCAGTCGACATTTTCAGCACTAACCTCGTACCTTAACGATTCGAATTCGTTGAGATTTGAATTTTGCGCTGACGATTAACACGACTGACGAACGTAATGACGGGCTCAATAACGGCATAATCGGAATCACTGGCGAGAGAGGTGTCACCCAGTTTGATTCGCCAGGGAGAGGGAATCGGCGACTTTCTGGTGGAGTCGAGTGGCCGCCAATGATCGCCGACCCACGCTTCCGTCCACATGTGGAAAACGAACCGGGATTGCTCTACGTCAAGAATTAAACCAATGGCGACTCGAGCCGGAACTCCGTTGGCTCGGATCACAGCGGCAAGCAGCATCGCGTGCTCGGTGCAGTCGCCAGAGCCGCTTTTGGCAGCCACGGAAGCCGGCACCAGAACCTGATTCAGGTCGTCTTTCCGCATTCCTGTGTAGACCTTTTCATGAAGAGAATCGAGAACCGCCCCGACGGTCGTCGGTGGCGGGGAATCTCCAGACAGGTCGGCGAATTGCCTGATCAAGCGGCTTTCAAAATCGATCCAGCGATTTGGCTGAACGTCGAGCGACGTCGGTGCTTCCCATTGCCCAGGATCTTCGAATGCAGGCATTTGCACGGCCAGGCTGACTTCGGCTGGATTGCGGGCATCCTGTCTTTGGTACGCCGACGCGGGCACAATCGACTGGGCTGCATCCACCGAATTCAGGACCGGAATGACCAGTGCGGCAGTCGTTTTTTCTCCGTCGAAGTCGGATGGCAGATCGGCCGGAACGCTGGCGACGTTCGTGATGTCAAAATCGACCTGATCGTTCGGCTGCATCGCCTCGACCTTGGTTGACAGGCAAGTCGTTTGTCCAAGAAAAGTCCGCGAGATCAGTTCGACCTTGCCTTGGTCATTTATCCAGTACACAGCGTCCGGCGTTGAGGAAGCCCCCGGAGCCAACTGTTTCGCTCGCACTTCGACGGGGACAAGCTGCCGCTGCTGGCCGGCGACGGAGACGGTCGCTTTGTCGCCGGCCGTTAGATGAACCGTTTGTGTCTGATCAACGAGAGCCGTCCAACTGAAAAGCGAGCGACGTTCTCCAGAAGCCAACGGGTTTCGCCGAAGACTGTTTTCGATGGCGAACAGGCCCAAGTTTTCGGGATTCCAGTCCTGCTCCGATTTGACTTCGGCATTCAAATCGTTTCCTTCAAAGCGGGAAACGGAAAGCTGCTGCCCAACGACCAAGGCCGCAAGGCGGCGGGAATTACGGCCATTATCCAGCCGATATTCGAACATTTCGACGTTGCCATCGGCGTCCAGTCGACTGGCGGTGCGGAGAATTTGCCGCGTTACCGAGCCGAATCTTGGCATCTCGAGGTCATCGGTTACGAACTGGTGGGTCTTCGGGAGACCATTCACCGTGGCCTGAAAGTGCTGTACGCGGCGATGGCCAATCTTGTGCCCGCCGACTTTGTGCACATACCATTCTTCAAACTCCAACTGACCAGACTGATCGTTGAGCAAGTCGATAGAAGATAGGTTGGGGGGCGGTGCCACGTAGACAGGCTGCGATTCTTCACAACCGGGTAGTAGCCCAGCAGCCACAAGGCAAAGGACTAGCATCACACGCCGCAAGAGCTTTGATGGACTACAACTGCTTGTCATGCGATGCCGGAGGCCATGTTAGACTTGAGACGGGATTCACTTGAGACGGTTCGAATTTCGCCTGAGTCTGTCAACATTCAGATACGGCGTGTGTTCGGCTGGATTCCATTTGGCTCTCAAAGACCATGACTTCCAAAATCCAGAGAAGCGATGCGACCTTCTGATCATCAGTTTTCATCGAAACGCGTATTTTCAAAGGATAGCATTCCTTCGCCAGTCGCGATTCTACTTTCAATCCTGCTTTTCGTCCTGCCGTGGCTTTTCGGTGGTGTCCACTCGCGGACGCAGGCCATTGCGGCTTGGGTGGTGGCGATTCTGCTGGCCATAACGGTTGGCGGCGGCATGACTGGAATCTGGCCGGGTAAAGCCAAGTCGCTTGAGAATGACAGCGACGCCAACATGGCGACTGGACCGGGCTGGCTGTTGTGGATTCTGTTTGGCGGTGTCACGCTTGGCTGCCTGCAGCTGGTGCCAATCCCCGAGTTTGCGCAAGACTGGCTGGCATCTGGCACCGTGCAGTGGCGCGACTCGGTTTCGCTCGATTCGCCCGGTCCGGTGGCTCGTTCGCTCTACCCACCCCAAACGAGAAAATGCCTTGCTTTGCTCGCCGCGGCGACCGCCGTTTGTTGGCTGGGACACCAGATTGGACGCAATGGCTGGCTGCCGTCGACTGGCACAGGTGAACCGTCACCAAAGCCGCGACCCGGTCTCACGTTCTTTCTATGGTGCGTGGCTGCAAATGGGTTCGCTTTGGCCTTCCTCGGAATCGTGCAAAAACTCCGCTGGAACGGAAAGGTATTGTGGGTTGTCGAGTTGAGCCAGGGTGGAAGTCCGTTTGGCCCCTTTGTCAATCGAAACAACGCCGGCGGCTATTTAAATATGTGCCTGGCGGCAGTCGTGGGCCTGCTTGCGTGGAGCCTATTCGACGACCAGGCCGAGTCGTGGGATGGAAGTACGCGAGTTTCGTCGCGACAAAAACATGGACTACTTCAGAAACCGTCCGTGTTCGCGGTGCTTATCAGCGGCCTCTTTCTGGTCGCGGGCATCCTCGCAACGGGCTCCCGCGGTTCCACGCTCAGCATGGTGACAGGTATCGCTGTAACGATGTTTCTATGGTGGTTGAAGCACCGAACCAAGCCTCGAGAAATTACCGCGAAAGCGAATGGAGGCAACGGAGGCAGCATCCCCTGGAGAGGAATCGCCGTGCTAATCGTGGTAGTGGGCGGTGCGATTGGACTGGGCAGTTGGTTAGGCACAACGAGCGAAACAGAGCAGCGTTGGGAAGAGACGTTTGCTGGAGACACCGAAGAAGGGCGGCTGTTGAACTGGTCCGAATCGTTGCCAGCAGCAAGAGACTTTTGGGGAATGGGAAGTGGGCTGGAAACGTACCGTTTCCTAAGCTTGCCGAATCAGTCGAGAGCGAATGACAGACTCTATTTCTATGCGGAAAACCAGTATATCCAGGCGTTTGCCGACGCTGGAATCGTTGGTCTGCTTCTGTTTTTTGCGGCAATTCTGGTCGTTACCGAAGCGTGTCGTCGGTTACTTGATTCTTCCTCCGCGGCTCGCCAAGCCATTGGGCTGATGGGAGTCTACCTGTTGAGCAGTCAGGCGGTGGCGAGCCTTTTTGACTTTGGATTGTACATCCCTTCGAACACCTTCCTGATAGCTGGTCTCTGCGGACTGATTGTCGGATCCCGACAAATGATGGCTGAGGGCATTGGCCCAAGATCGTCGCCCATCTCGCCGGAAGAGGGTTCGGCAAGCACGACGGCGATGACACTGATGAGCGTGCCCCTGCTTGTTGCCTCAATCTGCGGTGGGATCGAATTGTGGCGTGCTGCCGACATCGAATCGTGGTCCAGTCCCGCTCAGCTACGAAAGAAAACGATCGCGGA
>CALHZT010000266.1 GCA_938040995.1 uncultured Pirellulaceae bacterium
CCAAGGCCAGCAAAACGGTCGTGGCCTACGACGCGTCCGAGCCGAAGTTGGCCTACTCGTAGTTGCGCAAAACTCACTCACGATCTACAATCACAAGAGAAATGCTGAAATATAGATACCCAAAGCCGGACGGACTCTAAAGGCGGCACTACAAGCAGAAAATCACAGCCAGACGCGTGAGCGAGGGACCAGCCGCAAAAGCCAACACGTCTTCCAACTTACGAACAATCAAACAAACGCACCCCGATGATCAAGAACACGAACATCAAACCGTCTTACGATTGCATCGTTCTCGGCGGCGGCCCAGCCGGCTCGACAGCCGCTGCCCTCGTCGCCGAAGCCGGCCATTCGACGCTTCTCGTTGAACGTGAAAAGGTGCCACGATTCCATGTCGGCGAATCGCTGATGCCGGAATGTTACTGGACGCTCGATCGACTGGGCGTTCTGGATCAGATGAAGAGTAGCGACTTTGTCAAAAAGTACAGCGTTCAATTCGTCAACGGAAACGGCAAAGAGTCGCAACCGTTCTTCTTCGAGAAGCACGATCCGCGCGAGTGTTCGCAAACGTGGCAAGTCGAACGAGCCGATTTTGACAAGCTCCTGTTTGACAACGCAGCGGCAAAAGGCGCCGATTGCCGCGATCAAACCCGTGCTCTCGACATCGAGATCGAAGAATCCGGCGAACACACGGTTACGTTGCAAACGGGTGACGATGAACCGGTCACGGTTTCTACGAAAGTCGTCATTGACGGAACGGGGCAGTCTTCGCTGATCGCCAACAAGCTGGGAATTCGACAGGAAATCCCGGAGCTGCGCAAAGCCGCCATTTGGACTTACTTCAAGGGAGCCGCCAGAGAGCCGGGCCAGCACGGCGGCGCGACAGTGATCCTGCACACCGAAACCAAAGAAGCCTGGTTCTGGTACATCCCGCTGTCCAACGACATCACGAGCGTTGGCCTGGTCGGTGATGCCGAGTTCATTCTCAAATCACGACCGACGCCAGGCGATGCCTACTGCGAGGAACTTGGCAACTGTCCCGCCGTTGCCAATCGCATCAAGAACGCGGAGATGGTGGATCAGTTTCGAGTCGCCAAGGAATTTTCCTACGTGACGTCGCAGCACGCCGGTCCCGGATGGGTCCTCGTCGGCGACGCATTCGGTTTTCTTGACCCGGTCTATTCGACGGGAGTGTTCTTCGCGCTCAAGACGGGGGAAATGGCGGCAGATGCGGTCATCGAAGGCTTCGAAAAAGGCGATTTGTCAGCGGCTCAACTGGGCAAGTGGACCGACGAATTCAAGGAAGGCGTCAACTGGCTTCGCAAGCTCGTCGAGACATACTACTCGAACGAATTCAGCATCGGGCGGTTTATGAAAAATTACCCGCAGCACCAGGGAAACCTGACGGACTTGCTGATCGGTCGTGTTTTCTATCCGGGCGCTGGAAACATCTTTAACGACCTCGATCCCGAACTTGCTGCCGTCAAATCGACAAAGATGTAATGTCAGATCGCCCAACGGTCAAGCATACGGTCATCAACGACGTAAAAACGGCATGGTCCCTGTCGTGGTCCGGTGACAGCCTGATCGATTGGTGCTTCGGCATGCTCCGGTGGGATGCCGAGGGAAATCTGCATAACAGAAATTTCAGTTCTGCGTACTCTTTCGACATGGCAGTTCCGTCACCGTGCGGCGAGTTCGTATGTGTCGCAGCCACCAACCAGACCAAAGGTGTGATTCGACGGCAGGAAGACTTCAAAATAGTACGGGAAATCAATCGCAGCTACTACATTGCCGATTCATATTCCTACCCGGTTGTTTTCGCAAAACTGGAGGATGGTCGCACCGTCATCATTCACTGCCCGGACGAGTACAACCGACTGGAAATGGAAGCCCCGAAGTCCGGCGAACGGATCGGGTACAACCAGAATGCGACTCGAACAAAAGACGACCTGGCCGACGTCTTTCATTCTCGCCTGTCGATCAGCCCATCCGGTAAATGGCTGATGAGCAACGGTTGGTACTGGCATCCCTTCGAAACCGTTGAGCTTTTTTCGGTCGAAGCCGCCGCCAAAGACATCCGGCACTTCAACCAGTCGGAGACGCAGGCCCCTCAGCCATCCATTGCCCAAGATGCGAAATTCCTCGCCGACGACCGCATTATGATTCGCTACGCCGAAGAGTGGTGCGACGTGGAAGGAAACGACCTACCTTCAAAAGAGAATGGCAACACAAACACCGTCGCCATCTGGAAAATCGGCAGCGAATCGTTCGACTCAGTGTGTCATTTTCAGCAACCGATGGGAGTCCTGATGCCGATTGACGACAGATTCGTCGTTGATCTATATGAGCATCCGAAACTGATCGATTTGGAAAGCGGTGATACGCTGGAAACGTGGGATTCAATCGACTCGGGAAAGGAAGCGAGCTGTCTGACCTCCAGAAAAAGCTATCCCGCGGTGGCCCTTGATACTGCCGGAAAACGACTGGCGGTTCATAACAACAAGCGAATTGACATCCTCGAGTTTGGCGACTGATGGTAGGCCCGTACAAGCGGCGAAACCGTTCACCATTTCCTCGCGGACAACGCCGCGCGGTGCGGGCACGAATCGCACCAAACCCATCGTTGCGGAATCTTCCGCTGATTGTCGGCACTGCGCGGCGTTAAACGTTGCAAGATTGAAAACCGTCCCGCCGCTGGTACCAGCCTACAATCTCTGCCAATGACAACATTCTCGGCGCTGCCCTGACGTCACTCCTGTGATACATTGCCCCTACCTGAAAACGACAATTACATCTTCCGGGCAACCCATGAAATATCTCGTTTGGCTGATGGTGATCGTGCTGATCATCGCACACCAGGACAACTGGAACTGGGACGATCAGACCCTTGTGTTCGGCTTCATTCCGATTGGTCTCGCTTACCACGCGGGCATCTCGATCGCGGCCTCCATCGTCTGGTTTTTGGCAGCATCGTTTGCCTGGCCCAAAGCCCTCGAAGGCACGGACACTGCCGGTAACGGGGAGGCAACATCATGAGCCCCGGATTAACCCGCTTTGTCATCATTATTGTTTACCTGGCCGCACTGCTCGGCTTGAGTGTCTTTTCCAGTCGCATGTCTCGCGGGACCAAGAGCGATTACCTGCTCGCCAGTCACTCAATCGGTCCGTTCCTGCTGTTGATGTCGCTTTTTGGAACGACCATGACCGCATTTGCGCTTGTCGGTTCGACGGGTGAAGCCTTCAAGGAAGGCATCGGCGTTTATGGCATGCTCGCGTCGTCGAGTGGAATTATTCACTCGCTGTGCTTCTTCCTGATTGGCGTCAAAGTCTGGGGCTTTGGATACAAGTACGGATATACGACTCAGATTCAGTTCTTCCGTGACCGTCTGGAATCCGACATGATCGGCGTGCTGCTTTTTCCAATCCTCGTGGGCCTCGTCATTCCGTATCTTCTGATCGGTGTGATGGCCGGCGGGACGGTTATCGAAACGATGACCGGCGGGCCAGGACTTACCGGCGCCTTTCCCGAAATGTTCCCGTCCGACAATCCTGGTGCAAACGGTGGACTGCCGTCACAGTATGGCTCGCTGCTGATTTGCGCCGTGGTATTGATCTATGTTTTCTTTGGTGGCATGCGTGGAACCGCATGGGCGAACACGTTCCAGACGCTGGTGTTCATGGTTCTTGGCGTGGTCACGTTTTACTTCATCGCCATGAAGCTGGGCGGTCAGGATTCGTTTATGGAAAGCCTGAAGGCATGCAGCGAAGCCGTAAGCGCTGAAAAAGCGACTCGAGCCGACATGTCCAAATCCAAATTCTTCACCTACCTGCTGGTGCCCTTCTCCGTCGGCATGTTCCCGCACCTGTTCCAGCACTGGCTCACTGCCAAAAGCGCGAACAGTTTCAAGTTACCGGTGGTGGCTCATCCAGTGTTCATCATGATCGTCTGGGTGCCTTGCGTCCTGATCGGAATCTGGGCGACGACCAGCCTGGTACCCGCGAAACCGCCATTGCCGACGTTGCCTAACGGAGTCGTAAACGCCAACGCGATTTTGCCGTTCCTCGTAAAAACGCAAACCGGTGCCGCGCTCGGCGGATTACTGACGGCAGGTATTCTCGCTGCCATCATGTCATCGCTGGACAGTCAGTTCCTTTGCGTCGGTACGATGTTCAGTACGGATATCGTTTCGCACTACTTTGGCAAAGACAAGTTTGATGACAAGACGCAGGTGCTCATTGCTCGCGTGTTCATCATCGCCATTGTCGCGATCACGTATTTCCTCAGCCTGCAGGGTTACAAGAGCGTCTTTGCGATGGGTGTCTGGTGCTTCAGCGGATTCGCCAGCCTGTTCCCATTGGTATTCGCGGCGCTCTACTGGAAGCGACTGACGAAAGCCGGAGCATTCGCTGGTGTTCTTGCGACTGTCGCCAGCTGGCTGTTTCTGTTTCAAAAGTCGGGATTTGGATCTAACCGCAAGTTCACGATCGACCTGGCCGGTTACGAAATCATGCCCGTGGTGGCAATCTTCGCGTGCTCGCTGATTGCGATGGTTGGCGTTTCGCTTGTGACAAAACCGCCCAGCGATGCGACTTTGGCTAGATTTTTCCCGGAATCCTGATTTAATCGATGAACCAGATCGGAATGCCGAAGTAAAGAAGTAGGGCGTGAAACAAATTCAATGAGGTAAGACGATGAATCGCAAACCACTCGCATCTGCCACGACCGCCATTGCTTTATCGGTGGCGGTTTTTTCGCTGACTTTTTTCTTCGCCGGGTGCGCTGAATCCACGGTTGAGGGTAGCAGTGCCACAACCAGCGCAAAAGACATCGAAGCAGCGCGAACGAAGTACGTCGCCAGCAGTGAACCTGCGGAGACAGTTTCAGTCGATGAGTTTTTTGCAAAAGCCACCGGCGCTGACAAAGTCGCCGAAGGCAAAGACCCGCCATCTTCCACAACGTTAACAACCGAACCGGTCGAAGTCGCCTTGATGGGACGAATCGGCGGAGCACCCGGCTCGAGTAGCGTCGTTGGCGATGAGTTTCCATGGCATGCCGGTAAAGCCGCGTTTGTGATGTCCGATCCAAGTGCCGACTTCGATGCCGTCGCTGAAGCATCTGCCGAAGAACACGCTTCGGAAGATCATGAGCACGCGGAAGGCGACGATGACCACGCGGAAGCCACCCCAAAGAAATCCGCCCACAAAGACGACTGCCCGTGCCCATTCTGTGCGAACGGCAAGACGGCTCCTCCACAAGCCATCGTGCAGTTCCTGGGCGAGAATGGCGAGCCGATTTCGATCGATGCCCGCGAATTATTTGACCTCAAGGGCGACGAAATCGTTGTTGTCGAAGGTAGCGCACGTATGCTCGTTGGCATGCTGATGGTCGATGCGAAGAAGATTTACGTACGTCGGTAAGAACAAAATTCTCAGCCGTCAAAGATGGCCAAATTGCCAGAGTACCCCGGGCGCTTACGCATCCCGGCTCGCCAGCTTGTGGACTTTCGAGCGTTGCTCCTGCGATAATAATGGTTGGAGTTAAGTGTCAAAACCAAACCCCGATTCCAATGGCCGGCATCGTTTTACGGAATGGCCGTTTCCACCGTACTCGTACGTCACCGGACACTTCCCACATCCACTTCGCGATGAAACTGGCCACGGTTGCGCCGGACCAGAAGAACCAGCCGAACCACTGACAGAAGATACCTGGCAGAGCTGCGAGATGTATCTATGGGGCGTCGATCTCTTCAACGCGGGTTACTACTGGGAATCGCACGAAGCCTGGGAAGCCGTCTGGCATGCGTGCAATCGCACGGGTCCAATGGCTGATTTGTTCAAAGCGCTGATCAAGTTGGCAGCAGCTGGCGTCAAAGCACGCGAGAACCGTCCAGAAGGAATCCGACGTCACACGCGACGCGCCGTCGAGTTGCTAAATTCGGTTGCATCAAGGTTGGAAACCGACAAAGTGCTCGGCCTCGATCTCCGGCGACTTGAGGTCAACGCCATCGAAATCGGCGATCAGGCAGATCTACTTTCGCAAAAAGGTTCGCAGAATGTGGCGGCGGCGATCCTGCCGATCCAGCTCGTTCCGGCGACTTAAAGCGATAGCAATTTCCCTCTCCCCCTCTTTAAGGTGCAGCATTTCTCGTTCTGCCATCTTCCGCCTGACTTGAACGGAGATTCGCCTACAATGGGAAAGTTCATGAACCATACGGGAGCGATTGATGCTACGAACTGCCCTTTGTGTTGCCATTGCGATTGCGAGTATTGCAAACGTTGCCATTGCAGAAATCAGCTTCCGAGGCGTTAGCCTGGCCGGCGCGGAGTTTGGCGAAGGCAGTTTGCCTGGCAATTTCGGTCAGCATTACATCTATCCGAACGCTGGCGAAGTCGACTACTTCATGAGTCGTGGGATGAATTCTTTCCGGCTGCCGTTTCGCTGGGAGCGACTTCAACGTTCGCTGGGTGCCAGCCTGAACAGTACCGAGCTTGGTCGCATGAGAGACTTTGTTGACTACGCGACGGACCAGGGCGCGCACGTAATGCTCGATCCTCATAACTTCGCTCGATACCATGGAACCCGAATTGGCGACGCGGGTGTCCCGGATGCACAGTTCGCAGATTTTTGGTCGCGAATCGCCACCGAGTTCAAAGACAATCCAAACGTTGTGTTCGGACTGATGAATGAACCGAATACCATGCCGACAGAACAATGGCTGTCGAGTGCCAACACAGCAATTCAGGCGATCCGTGACACTGGCGCCAAGAACCTGATCATGGTGCCGGGCAATGCCTGGTCAGGTGCTCACAGCTGGGAGCAGGACTGGTACGGCACTCCCAACGCAGAGGTCATGTTGAACGTCGTCGATCCACTCAGTAACTACGCGTTCGAAGTCCACCAGTATCTCGACGGCGATTCGAGCGGGTCAACGTCCGAAATCATCAATCAGAACATTGGTCGTGACCGATTGATTGGGTTTACCAACTGGTTGAAGGACAACAACCTCCGCGGCTATCTCGGTGAATTTGCCGCAGCCAATTCGACCATCGGAAACGGCGGCAATCGAATCGGCGACGAAACCATTGCACGAATGCTCAATTACCTCGAATCCAACGACGATGTCTGGATGGGCTGGAACTGGTGGGCAGCCGGCCCCTGGTGGGGCGACTACCTCTTCACCCTTGAACCGAGCAATGGCCAGGACCGTCCGGCGATGGATCTTCTGGAACAATGGCTAACGGATGGCCAAGTCGATTTGCCAGGTGACTATGACGGAAATGGATTCGTCGACGCGAGCGATTTTACTGTGTGGCGTGACAATCTCGGCACCGACACGTTGCTACCCGGTGATACGACTCCCGGCGACGTGTCTCAACAGGACCTTCAGGTCTGGCGTGATTTCTTTGGGACGGAGCGGCTACCCTATTCTGGTCCAACCGCCGTTGTTCCCGAACCGAACGCGATGGCTCTGGCCGGCATCGGCTGGCTGCTAATGTTCGCGATGCGACGTCGACGCCGATAGCCGTTGATGCGGGAAAATCGACTCGCACATCGAAGGCCGATCAGCCAATTGACGCAGCAGGTTAATTCCTCGGCCGGCGAGTGGGCGAGACAGAGCGAGGCTCTTCAAATTTTCAGTTTTCAATTCTCATTTTAACTTTTTCAGTAGTTCAGAGAATTGAAAGCAGCC
>CALHZT010000267.1 GCA_938040995.1 uncultured Pirellulaceae bacterium
CGCCTGTTGGGCGTTCAGGCTGGGCGAACCGACGGAAAAGAAACATCCGAATACGAAAGCGTAAATCGCGGCTCGCATTTGCGGGCGAAGAGGTTGCAATGATTCAGTCATTGAAAGCGACATATGTGAATTCCTTTTCCATGTGCGCGCCCAAGTCGGGCCACGTGCGGGCGGGATTCTACCAATATCAGATAGCGGCCCCTAGAGAGATTCATTCGCCAAAACGCACCCCCGGCCCATGAGCCCGCGAGTCCCTGAGTCCAGTGTGGAAAAGTAGGCCCAACATATTGTTCATAAGACGCCCGAAAGGAGGCCCATGCGAACAGGTGCTAGCTGGGCGTTGCCTGTCCAAGTCGACTGAGACATACTCGCACGCATGCAAGCTTCTATTGAATGGCGAATGCGCCCGGAACTTTCCTCGATCTACGCGTTGTGGTTGCTAAAACGTCGAGACACGATTCACAACAAAAACGTCGCTGGGGCGCTGATACCCTGGCTTGCGGACGCGAGATTCGCAGCGGCCAATTCTGTCAGTGCGCTCCTTTCGCAGTCGATGAAAGAAACGGTTGATCAGGAATCAGCCGACATGATGCAAGAGATCCACGCGGCAGTGACCGTGGCATTTCCTCGCATGGAATCTGAACTCGCGACTCGGCAGTCACCCCTCAAGATGCAGTGGGACGCTCGCGGACCGGGTATGCTCAATACGATACGCAAGTCGCTAATTGCGAGTGGTCACGAGGTGAAGAATCGCCCAGTCGACATGTGGCTGGTCCAGCCGTGGAGTGGCGGCCGCGCGTTGCTGTCTCCAAACCTGGCTCCCGATCGCGCGACCATCCTTTTCGAAGCCGTCATTACCGACGTGATCCCCGAGCTGCCCGAAGTCGTCCGAATCGCATGGGCGATCAGTCGGCTATCCTGCCGCATCGATAATGATGAACTAATACGCGACGTCATCGCCGCCGCGGCCTCCGTCGGGCTCGTTCAGGAAAACGAATCGACGGTCGATCTCGCAAAGCAAGAATGGTTTTAGCATCGATAGTAGCTCGGCTGTCCCCAGCCGAGACCTTGCACGGTTTGCTGCTTGTACCTAAATGGCGATTCAAACCGTGGCTAACGCCAAAACGGCTGATACATCCGTCCTACTCCCTTCGCAACCATAACCTGTAGAATGGCGACTTTCGTTTCCACATCAGCGACAATCAATTCATGCCCGAACCAAAGTTTTTCAGTTTTGACGGAGTCGACGGGACTGGCAAATCGACTCAGATCCAGCTCTTTGTCGACTGGCTGAAAGAGCAGGGCCACGACGTGGTGACTTGTCGCGATCCCGGCAGCACGCGGTTGGGCGAAGTCTTGCGTTCGATTGTGCTTGGCCAGTCGGAGAGTGGCACGGAGATCAGTCCGCGAGCCGAAGCGCTCATGTACATGTCGGCTCGGGCCCAGCTCGTCGAAGAGATTGTTCGCCCGTCGCTCCGGGAAAACAAAACGGTGGTTGCCGACCGGTTCTTGCTGGCAACGGTCGTTTACCAGGGGCACGGCCTTGAGCTTGGTCCCGACCGGTTGTGGTCAGTCGGTGATTTTGCGACCGGTGGCCTTTTGCCGCATCGAACCATTGTTCTTGATCTCGATGTAAAGACCGCCGCGGCTCGTCGGACTGGCGAGGCGGACCGGATCGAGAGTCGCGATGATGAATATTTTCAAAAGCTGCGAGACGGATTTCACGCCGAAGCCCAAAAACATCCTGACCGGATCAAACTGGTTGATGCCAGTGGAACGATTGAAGAAGTCCAATCCGCAATCCGCAAAGCGGCCGTGACGTGAGCGAAAGGTGATGTTCGTTCAAAGGCGACGTTCTTCTGACGCTCTTCTGACGCCCTTTCACTTCAGTTGTCGCTTTGACTTTGGAGCACGAATTGCTTCGAATGGCGAATGACTTCAGGCAGGTACCGCAACACTCGGGGGAATCAGATGAACATCTTTCAACAACGGCGTAGTGGTGTTGTGGTCGGCAAGCCGGCGATTGTTTGCGCTTTCATTTTGCTTGCAACCGGGTTGCATCCAGCATTTGCCCAGTCGCCGGCTTCGCGATCGCAGGAAAACAAAACAACGACGGAATTTCTCGAATCAGTCGTCAAGGAATTCAAGGTTCCTGGCATGGTGGCTGCCGTCGTCCGCGATGGTAGAGTCGCCACCCTGGGCGCGGCGGGTGTTCGCAAGTTGGGCGACAAGACGCCGATGACCACCACAGATCTCCTTCACCTCGGATCGTGCACGAAGGCCATGACCGGCACGTTGATCGCGGAGCTGATTGCGGACGAAAAAGTCGATCTCGACTGGGACTCGACGATCGGTGAAGTGCTGGTCAAACTCAAAGATGACATTCATGGCGACTATCACGATGTCACACTCGAACAACTGCTTTCGCATTGTGGTGGGCTTCCAGCCAACGAAACGGGGCGGTCCAATGAGTCGACGCGAAGAATTCATAACCAGCGACTGCACGCGATTCGCAAAACTCTGAAAGCAGCGCCCGAGACAGCCGTCGGCGAATACCTGTACTCGAACATGGGTTACATCGTTGCCGGAACGATGGCGGAAACGGTTACCGGCCAGACGTGGGAAGAACTGATCCGCGCGCGACTGTTCAAACCGCTGGAGATGGACTCGGTTGGATTTGGGCCGCCCGGAAAGAGGGGCAAAGTCGAACAACCCTGGGGCCATGTGTTCCTGGGGAAAAAACACGTTCCCGTTCAAAGCGACAATGTTCCTGTGCTTGGTCCGGCAGGCCGTGTGCATTGTACGATTTCCGACTGGGCAAGGTTTCTCAGCCTGCATCTTTCCAGTGACTCGCGACCGCCAAAGATTCTGGATGTTGCCACGATCCAGCGGCTGCATGAGACAACGGTCAACGATGAGTACGCCGTGGGCTGGCTCGTCGGCGAACGGGAATGGGCCGGCGGCAAGATTCTCAACCACGCCGGTAGCAACAACTCATGGTACGCGGTGGTCTGGGCAGCACCGGGCAAGGATTTCGCCTCATTGGTGGTCACCAATTGCGCGGGCGGCAACGCGCCGGCTGCGTGTGACAAAGTCGCCGGTCATTTCATCGAACGGTTTGCGGGCGATTAAACCCTCAGAACCGGGAATGATAAATGCCCCAACTCGGAAAGCGTTTGGCGAACAGCGCATGGCGGAAAGACGTCAACTCGCTCTTCGATCGTTGGCGGCTCGGACGGAGCCTCGCCCTCCCGTCGACCGCCAACTTGGCCAATACTCTCCATCGATTTTAGGCGAACCGGCTGCGTGAGCTGCCGGGTGCGAACTGCCCACGAACCGTGGATCTGCAAGCCAACGATGAGACTACCCAATGGACCAGCACTACAAGCCATTCCATCCCACACACCCGGCAG
>CALHZT010000268.1 GCA_938040995.1 uncultured Pirellulaceae bacterium
ATGAAAAATGAAAAATGAAAAATGAAAACTAACGTTTCTCGATTTTGTATTCGTCCAGTTTGCGATAGAGCGTGGCGCGGCCAATGCCGAGCAGCTTTGCTGATTCGGGGACGTTACCGCCGGTTTTGCGGAGCGCCATGCGGATCAGTTTCTTTTCCCATTCCTCGATGCGAAGCGTGTCGAGATGATCCGTGCCTGCATCGAATAGACCGAGGTCTTCTGGTTCGATGGTTTGCCCGTTCGCCATGACGACGGCGCTGTCGATAACATTGCGCAGTTGTCGAACGTTGCCGGGCCATGTGTACTCGAGCAACTTCTCATGCGACTTGGCCGACATCTCGAGATCGTTCCTGCCATGTCGCTTCCTGAAGTGGTCAAGGAAATGATCCATCAGAATCTGCACATCACCTTCGCGATCACGAAGCGGTGGAACTTTCAGATTGAATACGGACAAGCGGTAAAACAGGTCTTCGCGGAATGTCTTTTCTTTGACAGATTCACGGAGGTCGCGATTTGTCGCGGCGATCACCCGAACATCCACGGCGACTTCCTTGGTGCTTCCCACGGGAAGGAACGGATGGTCTTCGAGAATGCGGAGCAGCTTGGCCTGGGCTTCCAGCGGAAGTTCGCCGATTTCGTCAAGGAACAGGGTTCCCGTGTCGGCTTGTTGGAACCAGCCGATGCGGTCTTCCGTCGCGCCGGTAAATGAGCCTTTGACGTGGCCGAAGAGTTGGCTTTCGACCAGATTTGCCGGGATTGCTGCACAATTGACGGCGAGCAGCGGACGGTCGGCTCGCGAGCTGGCTTTGTGGATCGCCTTGGAAACAAGTTCTTTTCCCGAACCGCTTTCGCCAATAATCAGTACGCATCCGTTGGCAACGGCGACTTTGGAAATCTTCTCCTTGAGTTTTCCCATCGCCGGACTGTCGCCAATAAGTTCGGCACATGCGGCGGAGCTGTCGACCAGCCGCCGGTGGTCTGCAGCGAGGCTGGCATGTTTCCGCGAGCGGGCAAGGGCTGCGGCCAGCACCTGTGCTGTAGAAATTGCAAACTCAAAGTCGATGTCCCGGAAGCGGCCCTGACCAAGGTACAGATGGATGGCTCCCAGCGTCTGGCCGTTATGAATAACTGGAACGCAGACGGCATCCGCGTATGGTCGGAGGCTCTTGGAGCTGGAAGCCGCCGATGCCGACTGGTTCGCAACCCAGACGGCTCGACGCTGTTCGACAACGATCCTCGTTAACGACTCGCTGAGCGTCACATTGTCCTGCGCGTTGGACGGGAGCAACATTTGAGGTTTTAGGTCACCATCGTCGGTCACCCAGAGGTACCCGACGACTTCAGCGCCGGTCCTCGCAAGAATTTGTTCGAGGGTAAGCAGCAGGACATCATGCGGCTGCTCCGTACTCAGTAGATTGAGCGCCAGTTGATAAAGGACCGTAAGATCGGCTGCGTTATTGGATTGGCCCAGCGCTGCGAGTGCGCTTTTTCCTGAATCAACCGACTCGACCTGCGCCTGCCGAATAATATCCTCGGTTGCGCTTCCATGAAGCTCAACCGTTGGTGGTTGTTCCGTCAGCGTGAACACAAACTCGGACGATCCGGTTCTGATTCTGGTACCGCTCCGAAGGAGCTCGGCGGATTCGATTTGTTCCTCGTTGACGAACGTACCATTGCGGCTGCCGGCATCGCGTACCCACCAGTCGTCTTTTTCAAAATAGACTTCGGCATGCACGCGCGAGCAGAGTGGGTCGGCCAGAACGATGTCGCAGTCGACTCCGCGTCCGAGACATTTTTTCTGCTCTGGTTCCAGCAGAAAGTTTGACCCCATGCGCGGGCCCGTGGTTAGCGTCAGGAAACAGTAGGCCGTACTCAAGTTGCACCCTCGCTCGATGGCAAATTCGTTTGGAATCTCATGAGTCTTGTTGCGGTCTTGTTTCGAAAGGATAGTGCTCAGGTGGGGTAGCCGGCGTGGCTATGCTCGTCATGGAGGTGGTGAGCTAGCAATATCGTTCGTTGAATTGGTAATGGGAGTGTCCCAGCCTACGATTCAGTCGGCAAGATTGTCTTGATGGTGGCAACTTCCCGTAAGCAGCCGGCTTTCGTCGGTGGAACTCTTCTTCGACCTTGCCCAAGCGGGTAAATGTCGATACTATCTCTGTAACTTGTTGGCTTTGGGGGACTTAGGTAAAACGCTGCGGCTTTTATGGTCGCTAAGTCGTTGGTCCAACATTCCTTAGCCGGCAGATCAGCTTACCAAACAAGGGCGGGAAACTCTCAACGGGTTTTCTGCCTGTTACGGCTATCTGAAAGGTTTCTTATGACGCGCTTTACGAGTGAGCCGGGCTATTTTTCCCGGAGTACTTTTCAAACGTTGGCGGCAGCGGCTTTGTGTCTGCCGATTTTGGGTTCAGGCATCTGCGTTCAGCAGGCTTCTGCACAGGCAGTCGCCCAACCAGCGGCTCCGAAAGTTCGTAAAGCCAGCGATCGGACGCAGCGTACCGTCACGCGGCTTGTTTCGCAGTTGATGGAGAAAGAGCATATCACTCGCAAGCCGATTGATGACACGATTTCAGCGCGATCGCTGGACATGTTTCTTCGAGCGCTTGATCCGATGAAAGTCTACTTTCAAAAATCGGATATCGAAGAGTTCTCGAAATACAAGACGTCGATCGACGACTTTGTAAACAGCGGCGACACACGAATCGCCTTCCTGATTTTCAACCGATTATTGAAGCGAGTCGAAGCGCGTGCGGCGGAAGTCGAAGGTCTGCTCAACGCCGAACACGACTTTACGCTGGATGAGAAGCTGTTCACTGATTTTGACACGCTGGAGTATGCGGCGGGAGAAGCCGAGGCGAAAGATCTCTGGCGCCGTCGAATCAAATATGAGCTTCTTGTTCGCAAAGCTGATGAAAAGACGCTCGAAGAATCAAAAGATGAAATCACGCGTCGTTATCGCAGTTGGGCGAAGCGCAAGCATCAGATCGACAGTGGTGAACTTCTTGAGCTGTTCATCACGGCAGTTACCACCAGCTTTGATCCGCACACGACTTATATGTCGCCTGAGTCGCACGACAATTTTGAGATCAACATGCGGTTGAATCTTGACGGAATTGGAGCGGCGCTCAAGCCCGAAGATGGCTACACCGTCGTTACGAAAATTATTCCTGGTGGCGCCGCTGACAAGCAGGGTGAACTCAAGCCCGAAGACAAGATCGTCAGCGTTGGTCAGGGCGAGGACGGAGAGCTTTCCGATGTCGTCGACATGAAGCTCGGTAATGTCGTGAAGCAAATTCGCGGCAAAGCCGGCACGTACGTCCGGCTGGGCGTGCAGCATGAGGGCAGCACCAAAACAGAAGTCGTGAAGATCAAGAGAGCCCGCATCGAACTGAAAGACAGTGAAGCGCGGAGTGATGTGATTGAGCACGGAAAGCGCGCGGACGGCTCACCGTATCGAGTCGGTGTGATCGACTTGCCGAGTTTCTATATGGACATGGAAGGAGCCCGTCGCGGCCTTGCGGACTTTAAGAGTACATCGCGTGATGTTCGCCGGATTCTGCAGGATTTTCGTCGTCAAAAGGTTGACGTTTGCGTCCTCGATTTGCGACGAAATGGTGGCGGAAGTCTCACGGAAGCCATCAATACGACTGGTCTGTTTATTGACCGTGGGCCGGTTGTACAGGTGAAGGACGCCGATGGTCGGGTTCAGTCCTACGATGATATCGAAGGCGGCATGGCGTGGGGTGGTCCTCTGGTCGTTGTGACGAGCAAGTTCAGCGCGAGTGCCAGTGAGATTCTGGCGGGAGCGATTCAGGACTACAAACGGGGGCTGGTTGTCGGCGACAGTTCGACGCACGGGAAGGGCACCGTTCAAAGCCTTCTGGACCTTGGTAGCCAGCTGTTCAATGTTCCCAATCCGCCAAACCTTGGTGCGCTCAAGATCACGATGCAGCAGTTCTATCTTCCCAAGGGAGCCAGTACGCAGAAGCGTGGCGTGGTTGCCGATGTGGTGTTGCCTTCGCTGACTGACGAGATGGATGGTATTAGTGAGTCGGATCTCGACTATGCGATTGATTTCGATCAGGTCAACGCGGCACCGATAACCGTCGTGAATCGGGTTACCAACGATTTGCTGGTGGATCTACGCGGCAAATCCAAGTCGCGGATGGGCCAGTCGGAAGATTTCGCCAAGCTGCAGCGAAACCTCGCCAGGTACCGCGAGCAGCGTGATCGCAAGTACGTGACGTTGAACGAAGCCGAGTTCATGAAAGAACGCGAAGAGATCGACGCCGAAAAAGAAGAAGAGGATTTAATCGAAGAGCAGATGGAGAACGAACGACCTGTCGTTGAGGACTCGTTCTACTTCCGTGAAGTGCTCGATATTGCTTCGGACTATGTTCAGGCGGAAGAAAAGCGACGAGTCGCCCAGAATTAGGAGTGGCCGTTTCTTCAGGGGCGCACGGGTGGGCGAAGCCGCTTGTGGGTCGAATCGGTAATCGGGAGAACGTTTTCAGATCGCCGCATGTTTCATGCGGCGATCTTTCGTTAACCGTCTACGGATATTCAGGCTTACCCGGATTCAAGCGGGATAGGCACCGATTTTCAGCGTGCGCGAAAATCGAAAAAGCCAGTTTGCCGCCGAAAAATTGAGCCAGACCTTTGCCGCTTGAATGGTTACTGTCTTTCTTCATGCGGCTCTCTTTTTGATTGGAGAATACCGGCATTCGAAACTTGCGATGTGCGGTTTTTTCGTGCACATTGGCAATGCCCATGGAATGGAAATGCCCGGAAACAATCGACTTTTTAGCAAAGTGAATCTGAAATGCCGAGGAAAACACTCACTGTCCTGCTGCTCGTTGCGACGTTGAACTCATGGTTTGCCGCCTTGTCGACCGGGCAGCAGGAAAAGTCAGTTGCCACGGAGCAGCAACTCAAAGAAGAAGCGGCGTGGAAAGAGATCGACAGTCGCGAAACGCCGAAGTGGTGGCGTGATGCGAAATTCGGCATCTTCATCCACTGGGGTGTCTATTCGGTGCCGGCTTTTTCTGACAAAGGCAAGTACTCGGAATGGTACTGGGAAGATCTCGTCAATCCGAAGCGTAAACAGCACAAGGTGGTGAAGGCGTTTCACGATCGCGTCTATGGCGAAAAATTCGCCTATCAGGATTTCGTGCCAGATTTTACCTGCGAGATGTTCAATCCCGAGGAATGGGCGAAAGCGTTTGAAGAATCGGGTGCGAAGTATGTCGTGCTGACGTCGAAGCATCACGATGGATACTGTCTCTGGCCCAGTAAGCATGCCAATGCGACGTGGGGCCGCCCCTGGAATTCTGTCGATTCTGGACCCGGACGGGATCTCGTTGGTGAGCTGACAGAAGCTGTCAACGGGACGGACGTGAAGATGGGTTTGTACTTTTCGATTTACGAATGGCGAAACCCACTCTACAAAGCGGACCCCAACGTGTTCGTTGACAAGTTGCTGGTGCCGCAGTTCAAGGATGTGGTCAGCCGGTACAAGCCGCAGGTTGTTTTTGTCGATGGCGAGTGGGACCATCCAGCGCGCGTCTGGCGCTCGGCGGAGGTCCTGAACTGGTTATTCAAAGAGAGTCCGGTCAAGGACTCGGTGGTAATCAATGATCGATGGGGGAAGGGTGACCGGCACAAGCACGGCGGTTACTACACGACGGAGTATGGTGCCGGATTGCCAGACGCTTCCAACGCGTGGGAAGAGAATCGGGGAATGGCTCATTCATTCGGCTATAGCCGTACCGAGCGATTCGAAGATTACAACTCGAGTGAGTCGCTGGTGTACATGCTGATCGACATCGTGTCTCGTGGTGGCAATTTCCTGCTGGATATCGGGCCGACTGCGGATGGACGGATCCCACCGTTGATGGAAGAGCGGTTGGCAGAAATTGGTGGCTGGCTAAAAGTGAATGGTGAAGCGATTTATGACACGACGACTCATGGGCAGACCTGTCAGTGGACGGACGGCAAGGTGCAGGAGCTCAAGCATGGCAACTATCGAGTGAAGTATGACGTCAACAAGTTGCTCAAGAATCCGGACGAAGGTGCGGCCCGCAAAGAGGCGTTGTTTACCCGGAAAGGCGATTCGCTCTACGCAATTTGTCCCGTGTTTCCGGACGGAAAGTTGACTTTGAAAAGTATCAAAGCGCAGGCGGGCGCAACGGTTTCGATGTTGGGTTTCGATGGTGATCTGGACTGGAAGCAGGACGGAGAAAACATGGTGATTGAAATGCCTTCGGTCAATCCGTCACGAATGCCTTGCGAGTTCGCGTATACCTTCAAGGTGAGCGCGATCGAGTAGCAAAGTCCTGACCTGAATGGCACTTCCGATTGCGGCGTAAGGACTTACGTCGTTCGGCAAAAACGCGACGGCGCGCACCTCCTCCCATCGCTCGAAGACAGACAAATGAATGTCTTTGCCTGTTTCGGGCGCATTGGGATCGCCTCGCGGTTTGCGAGCGACTATGATTTTTGACATCGACGTGAGATCTTCCTTTGTCTACTGTCGATAGTGAGACCTTCCTTGGATTTCAGAGTATGTGACCAAGGAGGGTCTCATGTCTTTTACGCAAACCAGACGATTGCTTCCAGATCGTTTTCGTTGTGTCCTGCTTTCTTTTCTCCAAAAGGACGACTTGCCATTTTCGCAGATTCTTAGTGAACGTGAGATTGAAGGTGCGTTCGACAAGGAAGATGCTTGGTTCGCCCAGGAGGAAGACGAAGTCTTCTCTCCTCCGTTGACCCTGTGGGCATTTCTTTCCCAAGTGCTCCACAAAGGAGAGCAGCGATCTTGCCTGGCTGCCGTATCGCGCATCATAGTGTTGTTGGTAGCCCTCGGCCGAGAACCATGTGCGAAGAATAATGGCGGGTATTGCAAAGCGAGAGCCAAGTTACCTACGGTCGTGATTGAACGACTGGCGGTTCGGGTGGCTCAAGGCTGTGAACAATCGGTTCCCGAGTCATGGCTTTGGAAGAATCGCCATGTAAAGCTGGCTGACGGAACGACAGTTAGTATGCCAGACACCGAAGCCAACCAGGACGAGTACCCGCAGCAAGCCTCACAGCAAGAAGGGCTCGGCTTTCCTGTCGCGAGGTTGGTTGTCCTGATGTCTTTGGCAACCGCGATGGTTACAGGAATGGCAATCGGTCCATACTCGGGGAAAGAAACGGGTGAGATGGCGCTGATGCGGCAACTGTTGGACCAGCTGGAGGACGGAGACATTCTTCTGGCTGATCGCTATTTTTGCTCGTACTTCATGATCGCGCTGTTGATGCAAAGAGGGGTCGATTTCACAGCCCGACTTCACCACGCTCGGAAAGAAGGCGCCTATCGCGCTAGACGATTGGGCAAGGATGACTGCCTTATCGAGTGGCCGCGTCCAGCAAAACCATCGTGGATGGATCAGGACGTTTACGATCAAATCCCCGACACCCTTACGCTGCGACAAGTCAATGCGAAGGTTAGCGAGCCAGGTTTTCGTGTGAAGCCGTTGGTGATCATCACATCCCTCGTCGATTGCAACGACTATTCGCGCGACGAGATTGCACAACAGTATCGTCAGCGCTGGCTTGTCGAACTCGATATCCGCGCCATCAAATGCACACTGGGAATGGACGTACTCCGTGGCCGGTCACCTGAAATGGTACGAAAGGAAGTCTGGACCTGCTTGCTCGCGTACAACTTGATTCGCAAGACGATACTCCAGTCAGCCAAAGGAAATAACATTTCACCCCGCGAGGTTAGTTTCGCCGCCGCAGTCCAGTCCGTGGCGGCAAGCTGGGTGACGATTCCTACGCTCGACGCTTCCGCCGCCGAGCGACTCATTGCGGTACAAATCGAGAGTCTCATCGCCACTGTCGTTGGCCAGCGACCAAATCGGATTGAACCTCGGGCGGTCAAGCGGCGTCCCAAACCCATCCGCCTGTTAAACATGACACGCGAGCAAGCCCGAGAACTCCTACTCGCGGGAACCGATCCTTACAAGAAGAGAAAGTAAACGCCGTAGCAAAAAAACAAACTCATGTCCGCGTCGCAGCTCAGGCAGTGAAACACTCGCATCCCAGAGAGCGCTGAAAATGCGCGAGAACCCAGGAATCGACACTCGCTGAGGAAATCATACGAAGCTCCAGCATACAACAAAACGCGACACGACTATGGCACATCAAGAGTTGGCGTAAGTCCTTACGCCGCAATCGGAAGTGCCATTCAGTCCTGACCTTTGAGGCTGTAAGCAATCGTGCGGGGGTGTTGTAAAGTTGGCCTTGCAGCGGATTTTATGTTGCCCAGAACGGCCCCGAACTGTTGCAGATACATCGACGCCT
>CALHZT010000269.1 GCA_938040995.1 uncultured Pirellulaceae bacterium
CCGCGGTTTATCGACAATTTCATTTAGGCTTGTCGGCATTGCCTGGCATTGCGCACTGCCTATTCATCGATCCACCGATTGCTACCCTCCCTTTCGCGAGTTCCACGAGTGAATTCCGAGAGGTTCGGAGCCAAAGCGACGGGGGAAGCTACAGCAAGCGACGGGGGAAGCTTCAGCAAGCGACGAGGGAGGCTTCAACAAGCGGCGCGGGAGGCTTCAACAAGCGGCGCGGGAGGGCGAGGCTCCGTCCGAGCCGCAGAACCACTCAACGCTTACAAAAGATCGCGGCTCGGACGCACCAGATGTCTTTCCCGCGAACGCGGGAATCCAGCGCAGCGTTTTGAAGCCCGCAAATCTACAACAGTTCAAACCGGGAACCTGATGCTCTGGGTCCCCGCGTGCGCGGGGAAGACGGCCTACGGCCGTTTGTACGAACGTCTTTCCGCGCCAAATGTCTTTCCCGCGAACGCGGGAATCCAGCGCAGCGTTTAGAGGCCCACAATTCTCAACACAGTGCAAACCGGGAACCTGATGCGCTGGGTCCCCGCGTGCGCGGGGAAGACGGCCTACGGCCGTTTGCACGAACGTCTTCCCGCGCCACACGTCTTTCCCGCGAACGCGGGAATCCAGCGCAACGTCTTGAAGCCCACAAATCTCAAAACAGTGCAGACCGCGAACCTGATTCACTGGGTCCCCGCGTGCGCGGGGAAGACGGCCTACGGCCGTCGACAGCCCGCAAGCGCGACACACACGGCCTAGAGCCGTCAACACTCGGACTTCCGCCGGCAACTGACAGCCTTCGGCGAAATGCGCGCGGGCATCGGCTGGCAACACATGTCTGTCTACACGTGCAACTTTCCACGCTTCTCTTCGATCAACGCCAGGAGCGCGTGTTGTGGATCGGCAAACTTCTTGATGCCTTGCTCCATCAATACGCCTTCCATTTTTGCAAAATCGACTTTGGAAGCGATCTCATCCATAATCTCTTTGGCCGGTAGCTTGTCGACTTGTCGCGTGAAAATGACTCCGCTCTTGTCAGCGGCAGTATTTGTCTTGGGCGGATTCGTTTCGATATCCGATCCTGCCAACGCCGCCACGTACTTCCAAGCGTCATCGGTTGGCTTTTTTATTCCTGTGCTGGCAAAGATGACTTCCTGGCGAAGTGGTGTCGAACGCCCGGACCAAAAGTCCACATTCGATTGCCACAGTTGCTTCGCGTTGACGATCCCCACCATGCCCTGAGCCGCCGATGACAGGTCCGGGACTTCCTGTTCGGTGTACACGTCAATTCGCGACACGAACACACTGTAGACACTCTTGAACTTCTCAAGATTCTCCAGCCGTTGGGCACCTCGCCAGATCGCCTTCCGAGCGGCTTCGCACTGTCGCTCAGTGAAGATCAGTGTCACATTGAGCGGTACACCGGCGGCGGCAAGCTGTTCGAGCGAGTCGAGTCCGGCTGGCGTTGCCGGCACCTTGATCATTCGATTCGGGTGCCCAGCCGACCATCGCTTACCCAACTGGATATACTCGGCGACTCGTTGCGCGTGCGGCAAATTTTGCCCGGGACATTCAAGCAATGGATTCAGCTCAAAGCTCACATAACCATCGTCGCCACCGGTTTCGTTCCAGATATTCTGAAAGACGACTTCCGCTTCACTGACAAGTTGGTCGGTCAGCGCCCACGCCACGGCTTCGTTGTCCATGCCGTCCACCATCAGCTGCTGCATTTGCCCGTCAAAACGACCGGACTTGACCAAGTCGCTAATGATGGCTGGATTGGAAGTCGCCCCGGTGGCTCCGGCCGCAAAGTTGGCCTGAACCAGATCCGGGTCGACGGAATCAAGCCAGAGTTTCGTACCGGATGCTATCAGTGATTGAAGTGACATTGTGCCCGCTCTGTTTCTACGACTGAAAATACTGCGATTGTTGGCACTGCATTGTGATGAAAGCACTCCCGAATGGGGATGCCAACTGAGCCTTGGTGAACAGAGCCAACTCGCATGTTGGGCGACTCTTGGTCGAATCCAAAAGACAGGCAATTCAGGCAGGCCTGTCGTGTAGTGCGGATTCTGAGCCTTTACACGATTCTTCCGAATATTCCTGTCGTATGAACCGTAGATAGCCGATTCAGCTGGTGAGGCAGGAAATGCTCTGCACGAGTGGTACGTGCATTTTCTGTTACCGACCATTGAGGAGAAAAGCTGTGAGCTATTCGGTTACGAATAAACTGGCGATCATTTTGTGTGTGGCAACCGCTGTTCTGGTTGCCGACACGAATGAAGTACAGGCACAACGTCGCTATGGTAAATCAAGCCAGCGGATCAAACGCGTACAGTTTGAATCCGGAGGATCCGGCACGCGAGGGACAGCCCCTCTCGTAGAGCTGCCGACTGCCGCTGTCGAAGGCGATGCCTTCCCGGCAATGGACAGCATTACTCCGATGGTGGAATCTCCACTTGAAGCGCCGATGGATGCGGTCCAGTCGACCGTTGACAATTTGCCATCCGGCGATGTCTTCTATCCTGAGGAGTCCTATTCCGATCCGATCGAACCGGCACTGGATCAGTCGTTTGGACAGCCGTACGATCGGGCTCAGATTTCTGGACCGGCACCGCTGTACAGCACCGGAACGTGGTTTCGCAATGGCAGCTGGTTCTCGCAAATGGACGTGCTCGCCTGGACCAGAAGCGATTCACGTGACGGTTCGAGCAACCCCAACGCCATCCTTGCCCGCACCAACTTGCTGCTGCAAGATCAGGCAACGGGTGAGAGCTACCTCTTCAATGAAGCAGTCGGACACAACTTCGCTCCTGGAGCAAGGTTGTCATTCGGTCAGTTCCTTGGACGGGACGCGGGGGGTCGTGACCATACCTGGGACTTTACCTTTCTGGGTCTGTTTGACTGGCAAGACAGCCGACGTTTCACAAGCCGAACGGGTGGATCCCTTTTCTCCGCATTCACGGCAGTCAACGGCAACGCAAATGCAGGACCGCTGACAACTTCGTTCTTCGGTGCCGATCAGGCAGACATTTCCTATGCCGCGGACTTGAACTCTGGCGAACTGAACTACCGTATCCGAACCCGGCCTGGTCGAGATCAGATGGCGATGCAGCCGAATGGCAAGTGGGTAAGGCACGCGGTCGGTAGCAACCTCCGTTCGATTCTTGCCGGATTTCGCGTGATGTCGTTCAACGAACAAGTCAACTACGCTACACAAACGGCTGGCGCGACGGCGGAAATGGAAACACGACTGGGAGATACTGGCATTCTCGATCCCAATGGCGTTATTCCTACCAACATTGAAGCTGACGCCATCACGGGTCGCTACGATGTCAGTGCGAATAATGACATGATTGGCTTCCAGATTGGCGGCGAACTGGAAGAAAAGTCAGACGCATTCCGTTTCGGCCTGGGCGGCAAAATCGGTGGCTTGTTCAACTTTGTTGACCGACGCAAAGTACTGCAGTCGATCAACCAGGTCCGTATGGAAGGCGGCGCCATCATCTCGGAGGAACTGATTCCTCAAACGGATGCAAATGGCGACAACATTTTTGATCCAGTCACAGGCGAACAGATCTTCGATACAGTCACGACATTCGCACTCGACGACTCCATCAATCGCGGTGCTGAAAAACTGACGGACGAAAACCTTGCGTTCCTCGCCGAGGTGAACCTGTTCGGAACTTACCAACTTCGACCGAACCTGCACTTCCGGGCCGGGTACGATTTGATGTTCCTTACCGGCGTGTCGCTCGCGGCTGAGAATGTTCAGGCGTTCAGTGGATTCGGAGCCCTGAACTCAACCGGTAGCGTATTCCTGCATGGCGGATCCGTTGGCTTTGAAGCCACCTGGTAAACCACGAGATTCGAATGCAGGAATGAAGATAACCGTTCACGGATATTAACGTTTCCTCAGGCTCGAGAGGGTCAGGCACAAATTTTCGGCGTTTGTCCACAAAGCGAAATAAGTCAGTTTGCCGCCGAAAAATTGAGCCAGACCCTTGCCCGCGTGAACGGTTACGAATGAAGAAATCGGTACAGTCGTTATTCCGGACTCACCTTTCGCAGGCGGCAGGAATTGATCGATTCCCGTGCAACATTGTTGCCATGACGGGTGTTTCGCGGAAAATCGACTAGTCTGCAAAGACCCGGTCACGTAACCTTTGTATGCCTATGTCCCGCCGACCATTCTTTCAACGTCACGCCTTGCTGATCCTGATGCTTGTGTGTTTCTTCGTGCCCTTTGGGTTACGCGGTGCACGCATGGGCATGAAGGAGATGCGTAACGATGTCAAAGACTGGCTTCCTGACCGCTTCGAAGAGACCGCGGAGCTTGAAGCCTTTCGGGAACACTTCAAGGGCGGCGCTTTCGTCATTGTCAGCTGGGAAGGTTGCACCGGCGAACGGGAAGACAGTCACTTTCGCCAGTTTGTAGACCAGTTCTTTCCCGAGCTACCCCCGTCCTTCCGCGCAGCAGCAAGAAAACGCGAAGCCGAAAAACTCGCCGCAAGTGGCGTCGATCCTGCAAGCGGGAATGCTGCGACTGGCAATTCGCGATTCTTTGACGAAGAGCTGGGTTTGTACGCCCGGCAACTCCGTCGGACGGAATCCGAACGCGACTTTATTGGTAACCGGTTCGATTTCTATTTTGATGGCGACTTTCACGAGAACTGGGCCGGCCTCGACGAAAAGTGGATTCGTGGCGATGGCAAGAAATGGTTCTACATCGTCCCCAATGGCGACATTTACCGCTGGGACGCTGATGAGACACTGGTTGCTGCGGCAGGGCGTTCGATCAGGTTCGCCGCAACCGGAGAACGGAAAATCCGGAGCACTCTGGTTGCCACGCCGGGTTCGCTGGACGGGCCATGGTATTACAAAGACCCTCGCCGACTGGAAGCCGACCTCTTCGAGAGCCTGGCCACCGGGCCAGCGGTCCTGAGCGATCTGACTCGCGAAGGTGGCGCGCTGGCGGGTGACAAAGAAGCCGCGATGAAGCGGCTAAGTGGCGTGCTATTCGGCGAGGACGGAAAAACGACATGCCTGCTGGCGACTCTTAGCGATCGTGGGCGAAAAGACATTCACCGAATCGTCGGACGCGGTGCGATGGGACGAGTCAGGGGTCGCATCTTGCGAATGGCTGAACAAGCCGGACTTTCGACTCCACCACCACCTTCGACTGTGCCACCGTTCATCGAGCCGTTTCTCGCGAAGAACGAAGCCAATGCGGCGTTGTTGGCCCAGGGGCCCATTATCCGAATGGGTGGCCCACCAGTCGACAATGTTGCGATCGACGAAGAAGGGCAAATCACGCTTGCTCGACTTGTCGGGCTTTCCATGTTCCTCGGCATGGCTCTTTCGTGGATTAACTTCCGAAGCTGGCCTGTCGTGCTGATGCTTTTCTTCGCCGGAGTTGTTGCCGCGATTTTCAGTTTGTCGATCGTGTGGTGGGGTCGCAGCTATTTCGACGCCGTCATGATGTCGATGCCGTCGCTGGTCTACGTGCTCGGCTTGTCCGGAGCGGTGCACATCGTCAACTACTACCGGGACACGGTCGATACCGAAGGGTATCCAGGTAATCCTGGAAAGGCCTTGGCCATCGGCTGGAAGCCATGTACCGTTGCGGCTTTGACAACAGCATTGGGACTGGTTTCGCTGGCGACGAGCGATATCGTCCCTATTCGAAAGTTCGGTTTCTTTGCCGCGGTCGGTGTGGTGTTCACGCTGGCAATCCTGTTTACGTTCTTACCCGCCGGGCTGTCGCTCTGGCCACCAAAGAACTTTCACACAAGAAAGACGCGCGACAAACGGGGACTGGCTGAATACGTTACCGTTTTTTGGCGCAAAGTCGGCGAACTGACGGTAAAGAACCACCGCACCGTAACGGTGGCCTGCATGATCGTCCTCGTGATCACCGCGTTCGGTTTGACGAAAGTCAACACATCCGTACAGCTACTGAAGCTGTTCGATGCAGAGAACAAGATCATCAAGGACTATGACTGGCTGGAAAACAATCTCGGCAAACTTGTGCCGATGGAAGTTCTGGTGCGGGTAGATTCGGCGCTGATGCGTTCTGGCGAAATGGGCGACGAGAACGAAGTCGCATCGACGATCGACGACAAGTTCCGGCTGAATTTTCTGGAGCGGATGGAGATTGTCGAGAACGTCCGGAACCAGATTGACGCCAAGTTTGGCCCAGCCAGCGCGAATATCACTGGAACACCAATGCTTGCGACGACGTTCGTGCCACCGATTCCCGGGCGGGGAACGGGTTCGTTCGCGATGGGAAGACGCGGAGCCTACAGTCGGACATTGGCTGATTATCGCGACGATATTTCCGAGTCGGACTATTTCCGCGTCGACGATGACCAGGCGGAGCTTTGGCGAATTTCACTTCGCCTGGGCGCCCTCGACGATGTCGACTATGGCTATTTTGTTGACCACCTCAAAGAAGTCATCGAGCCGGTCATGATGGCTTATCGCTATCGCGACGAAGTTTTGCGGCGTGTGGATGCCGGCAGAAATGGCGAAGGATACCGCGGCGCCCGAGTGCTGCTCCTGGGGGCTCCATTCGGTCAAAGCCGCTTTGCGTCTCAACCGATCGAATTGCCAAGCGGCAGCCCTTATGCGAGCTCAACCGACGGAAAGCCGGCACCAGTCGTTGCGAAGGCCGCCCCAACTGACGAAGTCAATCAGCAGGCGATCCTTGCCCAGACGCTTCGAAACTTGCTCATCAACGCCGGATTGAATGCCCGTGACTGGCACGATCCAAATTTCGCACTACCAGAAAACCTGGGCGGCAACGAATACGAATGCGTTCTCATCCTTGATGATGATCCACGATACGATGTTGCATCGCTTTCCAAACGCACCAACCTTGTCGTCGATGCAAGGAATTGCGATTACCACCCAGCGTTGGCAAGTGCCAAAGTGAATCCACATCGAACGGCCAACCAGAAAGGGTGGCCAGTTTCGGCTTCCTACACCGGCCTCGTACCAATCGTGTACAAGGCACAGCGAACACTACTTGCGAGCCTCATACAGAGTACGATTTGGGCGTTCCTTGCCATCTCCATTGTGATGATGGTGCTGCTTCGCAGTCCCAAAGCCGGCATGATCTCCATGTTGCCGAACGTGTTCCCCGTCGTCGTCATTTTCGGAATGATGGGCTGGTCCAACATTCTGGTCGACATTGGCACGATGATGACCGCCAGCGTCGCCATGGGAGTCGCAGTGGACGACACGATCCACTTCCTGACGTGGTTCCGACGTGGCCTGGACCAGGGGCTCGAACGCAAAGGCGCGATCATGCTGGCGTACGACCGTTGTGCGACCGCAATGACACAAACGACTTTGATCGGCGGCCTTGGACTCGCGGTCTTTGGGCTAAGCACGTTCATGCCGACTCAACGATTCGGCATCCTGATGCTTACGCTGATGATCGCTGCACTTGTCGGCGACCTCGTATTCCTGCCCGCAATTTTGGCTGGACCTGTCGGCCGCGTATTCAACTCGAAGACGCCAACCGAGTCGGGCGGGAGGCGAAAGCGACCGGGTTCTTCGGCGACCTTTCCATCGAAAAAAGGCAACTCGAGCCTCGGAGACACAAACCTGAGAACCGAAGAAGGCCACCAACCACAAGTGAGCCGGGAAATCAGGGAACTTCGCAGCCGACAATCAGAATCCGACTATCAGCAATAGAGAGAGTTCCCGTTGCAAGTGTGAAATTTGCGGCGTGAGAATGGCTAGAGCGGCTCCACGACTCGTCTAGCGCTAACTGGGTAAACGAGGCAGGCTGCGGCATCAACCGAAAGGAGTGTTGCCATGAAGCCATACAGTCGAGAATTCCTTGCCAACGTATTTGCAATGTGTGACGCCGGCGAGGGTACGAAAGCCGTTGCTTTGCATTTCAAAGTATCCGAGTCGTGGGTACGTCGTATCAAGCAACAGCGCCGCGAGACCGGGCAAATTGCTCCGAAGATACCGTACTCACCCGACCTCAATCCAATCGAGTTGGCGTTCTCCAAACTCAAAAAACTGCTACGGGATGGAGCAAAGCGCAGTGTCGATGCGCTTTGGCAACTCTGTGGTGGCATCCTTGACGAGTTCACCGAAGTCGAATGCCGCAACTATTTCAGGCACTGCGGATACCGCTACACCCAAAATTGAAACGCTCTAATCACTCCGGGTTCTTCGCTCGTCAGTTCTTCGCTCGTCAGTTCTTCGAATTCCCCCGAGACAGGGCGTGCCGAGTGATCGCTGGTCAAATAGCGACAGGGTTCCACGGTTTCGCCACGCAAACAAAAACCCCGCTCATCCTTGAAGAATGGCGGGGGATCTCGTTGAGCAACGTTTGACTATGTTTGGGAATTATCGCTTGTGACGAAATCCAAGCATGCCGAGCAGGGCGATACCAAGCAGGGCAAACGAAGTCGGTTCCGGCACGGAAGAAACGTGATCCGACGACTGAAACTTGTTTCCGTTCCAGATATTAAAGTCACCTACATCGACCGAACCGTCAGCATTGAAGTCGCCGGAGCACCATGCTGGTGTCGTAGTGAACTTGCTACCGTTCCAGATGTTGAAGTCACCAACATCGACCGAGCCATCGAGATTCGCATCACCTTCCAGGTAAGGGTTGCCGCTGGCGATGTTTTCCGCGCCAGCTTCGGCAAGCCATTCGGTCAGGTCCCCGCCACCGACGGTCCCATCCTGGTCGAGATCGTACATTGCATCGACCGAACCAGATGCAATTGCAGCGACTAGTCCATCCACGTCAGCGCAATCATAGATGCCGTTGCCATCAAAATCGCCGCCACCGGGCACGGGAGCGCTGACAATTTCCAGTGTCACCAAACCGAGATCAGTATCAAAATCACCTGTCGAGGTTAGAGGATGGATGCCGGTATTGAGGACCGAAAAATTGAAATCTGGTATATTGAAGACTTGTCCGTTCGCTGACGACAAATCGCCGTCAGCTATCCATCCCGGATCCTCAAAGGAAATGGAGTCATTGGAATTAAAGAAAGCTACCCCAGCGGCAAGGATCAATTCACCTGTCAATTCTCCACCGGCGATCATAGGCCCGGGTGAAGGAAAAACTCCGCCTGCAACACTGATGTTATCAATGAAATCGGTGCTCGTGCTCTCGAAGTCGAACCCCCCGCCAACTACCAGAGTCCCTTCCCCCGTGAATTCGAGGTCGGCTCCACCGACACCGTCGTCTGTCAGGGTGATCAGCAAGTCAGCATTCGCGTATTGTGAGGAAAGCACCGCAAGCAGGGTGGAGAGGGCGAAAAAAGAAAGTGTTTTCAGAGTTTGTTGGATCGTCATTGGCTATTCACCTGAGGTGTTTCTAAAAGTACTAGTTACAACGTTTGTTTAAGCCAGCTGCGAGAACCCGCAAGGTTTGCATCACGAGCAATGTTTGCATCCCCCTAAAGCAGCGATCACCGGGTGGCCCCCCTTCGATGATACCTGTCGCGGCGAATGGGTCAACACTTTTACCTGAAAACGCTTCAGCCTTCTCGGTATTCAGCGCAACGTGGAGCCTGAAAGATTTCGTCCAGATCGTCGTGCTGCAAACGCAAACACAAAGAAAGGCATCAGCAGCGAACCCTCTCACGGCTTTTCGATGACCACAGCGACTGCCTGACCGCATAGCGACTGGCTTAATACCAACGCAAGATTCTTATCGACCGGCCTGGGTTCTGTAATCACATTCACAGGGCATTCCGGATCTGGCGTTTCAAAATTCACAGTCGCCGGAACAGCGCCTTTGTCAAACGCCACGACACTGGCCGCGAGTTCCAACGAGGCGCTACCAGCTCCGGCGTTGCCAAAGTAACTCTTGATCGCCGTCGTTGCAGTCGCCGGAAGCGTGTTGTTAATTGCCTGCGCCTCGACCCGGTCGGCAAGTGGCATACCCAGACCGTTCGCGTTAACGTGATCGATGTCGGCGGCCGTGCAATCCGTTTCCTTCAACGCCATCTGAATGGTTCGCTCAATCGCCGCCACGCTGGCTGCGTTCTCTCTGCCTCGTTCAAACGGTCGCAGCAATTCAAACGCACGACCCATGCCACGCACATACGCCAGTGGTTTCGCTCCCCGGGCTTTGGCATGCGCTTCGGTTTCCAGAACGAAGGAAGCCGCCGCCTCACTCGCAGCCGACCCGGCGCGGTTCGCATCGAATGGCAGGCAAGTCTTCTTCGGATCGTCGCCCTGGTAGTAATACTCACCCGCGAGATTCGCGACTCGAGCAGTTCGCAATTCGGTCCCAACGCTACCGGTGATCATTACATCCGCCCAGCCGCGTTGCATCACACTAACCGCTTCGCCAAGAGCCATCAGGCAGGAAGTCTCTCCATTGACGACCGAGTTGTTGGGACCGATGACATTTTGGGCGATGCCAATGTGACACGCGGGCATGTTGGGTAGAAACTTCAACATCCACAATGGAAAGAGCTTGTTGATGTTATCCCCGAAGCTCTTCAAATTGAAACTGCCAGTAGCCATTGCCGACGCGTAAGTCTGAATCAGCTCTTCCGGAGGACCGTAAAGAAACTCGCTTCCCATCACGACACCGACTCGTGACAGATCGAGACCAGCCATATCCAGACCGGCATGCTGCACTGCCATTTCGGCGCTGCCGACACTGTATTGAATTTCCTCGCACATCAACTTGATGCTCTTGCGAGGCTTGACCCATTTTTTGGATTCGAAACCTTCGATCGGCGACGCCCACTTGATGGGAGTGCCCGCGAACATTTCCGGCGAGCGACGAATCGCCGATTGGCCTGACGCAAGGCTTTCCGCAAACGCATCGTAGCCAAGCCCCAGAGGGCTCACGACGCCCACGCCCGTGATAGCAATCACCGTCGATGCATTAAGGGACGAAGAGTCAGACATAACAGAATTGCAGATTCCTCCAGTGACGGAGGCCATTGCCAAACATAACCAATCGGGCGCACAGCAGTTGGTGCGAGGACGAATGCCGTCCGAAACTCACTTCGATAGATACTAATTGTCGCGAAGTTTACACACAAGCGCCATCGTCATTGCACGCGAGCATCCCGGGGATTCGACGCCATTCCGTGAGAATGAGCCCAATCTGGCCAATGTAGCGAACCGGTCACGCCGGCTCGCTGGCGGGTTTCGCTGGCCAGTCGTAAATGCGGTGAACCTTCTCCACATCGAGATTCGCTTTTTCGAGCGTCCTCCGCGAAAGATGATTACTCTCGAGCACCCACGAAAACTCACCGTATTCCATCCCGAAATCAATCGCCGGTTCGAGCATTCTCGAAGCCAGAATCACACCGACTCCCCACCGCTGATACTCGGGAAGCACATTGGTACTGATCAAGCGGACTCGTTTCAGCTCCCTGCGCTTGCGCAGGAGTTTCAGGAACCCGAATGGAAACAGTCGACCGTCGATCTCTTTAATGCGTGGGTTATAGTCGAGTAAACCGATCATCGAACCAACTGGCTTACCTTCAATTTCTGCAATCAGTGTGACCTGTGGCTCGATCAGAAACCTCAGAGATTTTGCGGTGTGAGTCACTTCCGCATCAGACATTGGCACATGTCCCCAGACGCCCTCCAGTGACTGGTTGTAAATGTGCAGAAACGTCTCCAGATCCTTGCGAAAGTTTCGCATGTTGACTGGACGAACAATCACATTCATTCGCTTGGCGGCTTCGTCAGCAACGAACTGGACCTTCTTTTCCATCCGTTCGATATCTGCCTTGTACCCAATGAAGCTGAACAGGTCTTCCTTCTTCTCAAACCCGAATTTCTCCCACAGCTCCGGATAGTACGGCGGATTCCACGTCATCATGAATGACGGTGGCATTTCAAAGTTCTGAACGAGTAATCCGCATTCGTAATTCAGAGACGGATTGACCGGACCTCTCAGCTCATGAAGATCCCGTTTCGCAAACCACTCCCTGGCAACCTCGAATAACCCGTCCGCGACCGCCTGATCATTCGTCGACTCAAAGAAACCAAGGAAGCCGCGTTTGTCGTCGGGGTGCTTTCGATTGTGCGCATGATTGTCGATCGCAAGAATGCGACCGCACGGCTCATTGCCACTTCCGTTTCCACGATAGGCAATAAACGCCTGCGCTTCCGCATCGTCATAGAACGGGTGCCGTTTGAATCCAACGAGTTCCGCCTGATTGCTTCGCAGCGGCGGCACCCACATCGGCTGTTGCGCGTGAAGCTGCCATGGCAATTGCAGAAAGTCGCGTTTCTGGCTGCGAGTCGTGACCGGTATGAAGGTGTAATTCGCCACGCTCTTCCTATATCCTGATTTTCAGTCCGAACTGGAAACAACAAAGTGGACCGGGTTTGCTGAGGCAGAATTTCTTGCGCGGCATCCACGCTCCGACTCGCCATTTCACGCACACTGTACTTGTCGGCGAAAGTCATGGTCAACGGTATTTCGAAGTAAAGCAAGTTCAATGCGAAGAAGAATTCTCGTCACGGGCGGCACCGGACTGGTCGGAAACAATGTAATTCGGCTGCTTCTTCAGCAGGGGCACGACGTTCGCGCGCTGGTGCGATCCGGCAGTTCAAGCCGGCCACTCACAGGACTCGACGTGGAATCGGTCACAGGTGACGTTCAGGACGAAGCGTCCGTCATTGCGGCTTGCCGCGACATGGACGCCGTCATCCACGCGGCCGGGATCGTGAAAATCGGCTGGGACCTTGCCGGGAACATGCGCGAAATCAACGTGGACGGCACGAAGCATGTTGCAAACGCCGCGAGACAAAACAACTGCCGCATGATTCACGTTTCTACCGTGAACGCGCTCGCAGTAACCGGGCCGGATGTCGTAGCCAATGAGCTGACACCGTTATCGGGAAACGAGATCCCCTGCAATTATGTGGAAACCAAACGAGCCGCCGATGCAATCGTCCATGACGCGATTGACAAGGGCCTCAACGCGACGATCGTCTATCCTGGCATGATGCTTGGGCCCTGGGACTGGAAACCAAGCTCCGGGCAAATGCTTCTTGCGGTCGCGAGGCAGTTCACTCCGGCGGCTCCCTCCGGTGGCATCAGTGTCAGTGACGTGCGTGATGTCGCCAAGTCGATTATTGGTATCGCCACGTCGGATGAAGCACCACCTCATCGCGACTATATCATGGCAGGTCACAACCTCACGTATTTTGATTTTTGGAAGCGAATGGCAGCAGTAACCAGGGCTCGCCCGCCTGTTTTCCGAATTGGCAGGCTGCTGGAAAAAACAATTTGCGTCGGAACAGATATCGTCTCAAAAGTGTTGCCCAGTGAACCGATCGTCAACTCCGCCGCGATTCAGATGGGCCAGCAGTTCCACTACTACGACAGTAGCCGCGCCCAATCGGATCTTGGTTATACGGTGAGTGACCTCAACATCACGATTGCGAACGCCTGGCATTGGCTCAACGACAACCACAAGTAGCACGGACTGCGACCGGCAAACTGTATGGTATCCGTGAGCGGCACGGCGCTAGCCGCCGGTGGGCCCCGCATCTGTGACTAGCAATCCAATTCTCCGTTTCCAACTCCAACCGGCGGCTAGCGCCGTACCGCTCACAATTGTTCGATAGAGCCTGAGCGCACTGACTCCGCGGGGAACACCGGCCTTTCCAGCCAGATTCAAGGATGAGTGTCGGAACCAGCCGGAAACAGATATATTCAGAGTTCTTCCACCTTCTCCAGCCGTGCC
The DNA here is from genome assembly GCA_938040995.1 of uncultured Pirellulaceae bacterium. GTDB lineage: Bacteria > Planctomycetota > Planctomycetia > Pirellulales > Pirellulaceae > CALHZT01. Next base: position 13,719 of record CALHZT010000269.1, read on the forward strand.
TTTCAATGCCCAAATATGTTGTTCGCTACGGAATTATGCGATCACTCGGCGTGCTAAGCGTCCGAGGCAGCTTGTCGTATGGACGCGGCGAACAGGTGGTCGCGAGAACCAAACGGGGCCTTGAGATCGGCGAGGTTCTTTGCGAAGCCAATCCGGAAGCTGTGCCAGATGCAAACGGCATGGAGCAGGGCGAGATTCTTCGCAAAATGACCGCCAATGATGCGAACGAGCTCGCGCATATTGACTCTGAGGCCAGCAGCGAATTCCAGAAATGTCGCGAGTATGTCCAGCGACTGGGTCTGGATATGAACCTCGTCGACATCGAGCGAGTGTTCGGTGGCGAGCGAATCATCATCTATTACCTGTCGGAAGACCGTGTCGACTTTCGCGAACTGGTGCGACAACTGGCCAAAGAGTTTCAGACGCGAATTGAGATGCGGCAGATCGGAGTCCGCGACGAAGCCAAATTGCTCGCCGACTATGGTGACTGCGGAAAACCCGTCTGCTGCAACACGCATCTGACGAGCATGCCGCCCGTTTCGATGAAAATGGCAAAGTTGCAAAAGGCGACGCTGGATCCGACAAAGATTTCCGGCCGCTGCGGCAGACTGAAGTGTTGTCTTCGCTACGAATATGATACCTACGTAGAATTACAGAAAGAGCTGCCGCCTGTTGGTTCCGAAATTGTGACGGCGGACGGCAAAGCCATTGTGCTCGGCCAGGAAATCCTTGCCAGCCAACTGCTGATCGAGAACGAAAGTAATCGCCGCTCGGTCATCGACGCCACCGAAGTCATCAGCGTGACCAGGATCGGTCGCGGCAAACGGACTGGCGGTCGAAACAAACGAGGCGGGAGAAAAAAGCATCCGGAATCAAGGAAGAACACCGGCCCCGCGAATACAGACAAAACAGACAAAACAGAATCAACGAAATCAGAAACAGCGAAACCGGAAACAGCGAAACCAGAATCAGCGGAATCAACCAACACGAATAAGCAGCCTGAAAAACCGAACGTCACTGATGGCGATTCTGGCGAGAACGAGAACAAAGGCAAAGATCAAGCATGAGTCAGGCCCGGAACCCAATCCTTGAAATCCTGCAACGGGATCCCCGTTACACCATCGAAGCGTATCAATTCGTACGTGAAGGTCTCAACTACGCACAAGAAGTCAAAAAACTCGGCAGCAATCAACCCGCACTCGAAGGCGACACGCTCGAAAAACACCTTACCGGCCAGCAGCTTTGCCATGCCATCCGGGAGTACGCACTTGAGCAGTACGGTTTTATGACGCAGGTAGTGCTGAAGAACTGGGGCATCGAAGCGACTCGGGACGTAGGGAATATTGTTTACAACCTGATCGATCAGGACCTGATGAAGAAATCAAAGAATGACAAAGTCGAAGATTTCGACGACGTTTATTCCTTTGACGAAGCGTTCCGCGAGGGATTCAAGATCGATCCTGCATCCGGTCCAACACCATGACATCGCGTTCGGCCAGCTCTGCCAAGTCGCAAAAAAAAACGACAGAGAAAACCCTCGACTCGTCGTCTCGCGATGAACCGGCTTCCGGATTTCCACCACTCGAGTGGTACCGAAAATCTTCGCCGCCAACCACTCCCGCTCAGCGAATCCGACTGATTGGCGTCGTTATCGTGCTAATTTGCTGGCTAGCCGTCCTGATCTGGCTGGTCGTCGACAGTCGTTCGTAGAGTCCGGTCCGCCATGCTCCTCGACCTGTGGTCGTGGGCGCCCGGAACAATGCTTCGCCGAAGTCAACCCGCAGGATGCTGCGGAGCTGGGCATCAAGGCGATCCAGAACACGCCAAATTCGCGACTGCGGACAGGGAATACTGTGCGGCGTTGGTGCTGCAGACGAGAAAAGCCACGAACCCGAGGTTCGTGGCTTTGGTTGTTTTTACTTTTACTGCGACTTTCGCCAATGCGGATAAAGATCCGGAAGAAGTTAGGCAGTCGCTTTGGCAGCGTCGATGGCTTCTTGCAGGCGAGCCTTTGGTTGGGCGCCAACAAAGCGCTCAACGACTTCGCCACCCTTGAATACCATCAAGGTTGGAATGCTGGATACGCCGTAGGTCTGAGCCGAGTTTGGGCTCTCGTCGATGTTGATTTTGACGACTTTGGCGGTGCCAGAATTCTCCTGACTGATCTCATCAATCAGCGGAGCGATCTGGCGGCAGGGGCCACACCATGGAGCCCAGAAATCGACCAGCACTGGTTGATCCGACTGGAGTACTTCTTGTTCGAAATCGCCGTCCGTTACCTCATGAGCCATTGAATGGATCCTCACTCGTTTTGCAGTTTGAAGTTTTATGGAGTTCAGAATGACCGCGCCAGTTTCGACCTTAAAAGGCGTCGAACCGCGACCACCCGTATTTGACCGTCCGCATTATAGGATTCGAAGAAATCCGGACCGAAGATTCGTCGCAGTTCCGGGAACACGTGCAAAAAACCGCGTTCACACGGCTGTCGCCCCGCCCGTCGCGACCTCGACACTTGTGCGAACGTTCGCCAGCTTGCGAGCGACGAAATGGCGAAGATCTGACGAACCCGCGATCGCCGAAGCGATCCACGGTGCTGCTACTACTCGGCAGCCTTTTCGGTGTCGTCTTCCTTCTTGACTTTCTTCTTTTTCTTCAAGCTGAGCTTTTGCACGCGAACCTTGGGGAGGCCGAGCACAGGGTCGCCCTCTTTCCAACGCTCGGTTTCGACGAGCTTGGCAAGTCGCTCCGCACGTGTGAGCACACTGCGGCTTTTGATCAGGCCTTTTTGAACTTTGAGGCTCTTGTCAATTGTCATGGCTGTTTACTCCAGCACAGCTCCAGAGTGGCTGTGCGTTGATCTCAATTCCAAATCTCGATGACCGGCGAACACCGGATGGTGTCTGTATCGGCCAATTTCGCGTCCCGCAGTATACCCGATTTCGAGGGGCTCTCGCAACGCACGCTCGTCAGGCAATTTTGAGAGAATTTACCAGTGTTCTTGAGGATATGGTGCCAACAATGCCTGAGACAGCCCGAAGTGTTGCCACTCCGGCTACCACTGTGTTGGAGGCTCCCGTAGCCGGGCTGGCAACAGCTCGGGAGAAGCGGGATACGCGTTGCGACGTTAAATCGCGCCCGAACAGATGGAAAGCGTGCGAGAGTCCGCCCGAAGTGTTGCCACTCCGGCTACCACTGTGTTGGAGGCTCTCGTAGCCGGGCTGGCAACAGCTCGGGAGAAGCGGGATACGCGTTGCGACGTTGAATCGCGTCCGAACGGATGGAAACCGTGCGAGAGTCCGCCCGAAGTGTTGCCACTCCGGCTACGGAGAGGCGACGGGCTGTCCGACCTACACTTCGTCCGACTGGACCTTACGGATTGTGTCAAGGAACGCGTTGAACGAAGAGAAGCGGTCTTCGGCTTTGACTGCAACGCACTTCATGATGGCGTTGCCGAGATCAGGGTTCAGGTTGGGATACAGGCTAAAGATATCTGTCGGCGGCTTGGTATCGTGGTTGAGCGCGGCTTTGCCAGTCACATCACCTCCGCCCCATGGCAACTGGAATGTCGTCATCTGAAACGCCGTCACGCCGAATGCAAAGATGTCCAGCCGCTGGTCAGTTGTCTTGCGACGCACAATCTCGGGAGCCATATAGTTGGGTGTCCCTGTGCGATTTCCCGGCTGCATAAACGCCTTGGTGGCGGGGACCGTCAAACCAAAGTCGATTAACTTCAACGCGCTGGCATCCTTGCTGCAGATAAAGTTGCGAGGACACACATCGCGATGAATGAATCCGGCATCGTGAACAGTCGCCAAAGCAGTCGCCATGTCGCGACACAATTTCAGCCGATTGCCCTGAAGTAGTTCTGACTTTGTCTTGATGAGGCTGTTGAGTCCTTTGCCGGGAAGGTACTCCATGATGAGATACTGTTCGTCCTCCGTCGTAGTACCGTGCTCCAGAGTCTTGACGATAAGCGGATGATCGAACTGTTCCGCGATCTCTCCCTCCTGGGGTTTCTCCAGTCCGGTAAACCTGTTCTCGAAGAACTCGGTCTTGTCGAAATCACAGACCTTCAGACCAACGACTTTATCCAGTTCGCGATCTCTGGCTTTGTAGAATTTGGACATCGTGCCCGAGATCGCTTCTTTGAGAATCTCGAAGCGGGCCTGAACGTCACATTTTGACGGTTTGAATAGTGCGCGAAACTTGTCGGCGAATCCCATAGATGAAAATCTTCGTGGTGCTGGTTGCAATCGTAGTGCTGCGGTGCCCCCGAGCCCGATTACTTTCACGATAAAGTCGACTGTCCAGATCGACAAGTTCCCCGCCGAATAGTGGGGCAGGAACCTGCAGTTTCGGGTCGATTACGACGGCTATTTACCGAAGTAATCGATTGCGCGGGCAATTTCGCTTTTCAGCTTGTGCCGGTGGACAATCCGGTCGATGAACCCGTGCTCCAGCAGAAACTCACTCGTCTGGAAACCTTCCGGGAGTTCTTCACGCAATGTCGCCTTGATGGTGCGTGGTCCGGCAAACCCGATCAACGCCCTCGGCTCGGCAAATACCAGATCACCCAGCGATGCAAAACTCGCGGCAACGCCGCCCATGGTTGGGTTGGTCAAAACGGAGATGAACAGTCCGCCGTCCTGATCAAACCGAGCCAGAGCTGCGGACACCTTGGCCATCTGCATCAGGGAGAGGATTCCTTCGTGCATGCGGGCTCCACCGCCCGAACCGCTGACGATGATGAGCGGCAAATCCTGTTCGCGTGCACGTTCGGTAAGTCGCGTAAGACGTTCCCCGACGACACTGCCCATGCTACCCATGATGAATGCAGAATCCGTCACCGCAAATGCGACGCGTCGGGCACGGATCATGCCGGTGCCCGTGATCGCAGCGTCATTCATCCCCGTGCGTTTCTGTTCGGCTTGCAGCCGATCTGCATAAGCTTTCTTGTCGCGAAACTCGAGTGGATCTGTGGGCATAATGTGCCCATCCAGCTCTTCGAACGTGCCCTCATCAAGGACCTGCGCGATTCGCTGCTTGGCGGAAACATAGAAATGAAACTCGCAAACCGGGCAAGTCCCGAGAAGCTTGTCGGCTTCGTCCCGGTAGATCATTTCGCCGCAGCCTTTGCACTTCAGCCACAAACCTTCCGGCACACCTTTTTTCTGCGGTCGGCTCATGGGTTCACTTGATGGTGCTTGCAAAGGAGTTGACATGGTTTAGCGGTCCGAACTTACTGTGAAACGAGCGGATGAGTCGAAGTGACTTCGAACGATTCCCAGATGCCACAGTTCCCTTCGGCTTCCCAAAGGTCACCGATATCTTCCTGTTTTAACATCGCACAAAGAACCGAGGCCAGAGGTTCTGGGACAACCAGCCCAACAACGCCCGCTTTTTTCTTGCGGCAGAGTTTGGAAACGGCTTCACGGAGCCTTTCCTTCGCATCTTCGACCATTTCACCGTCGGGTGGGCAAATCGTTTCCGGCTGGTCCTGCCACCGCTTGTAAATTTTGGGACTTTGCGACTTTACCTCGTCGATCAATTTCCCTTGCCAGAGTCCAGGATCGAGATTCAGCAATGCCGTGATCGTTTTCGTTTTTACGCCAAGTGACGCAGCGATTGCCTCAGCCGACTCAGTCGCGGAGCTGCAGGGAGCCGAGTAAATGCACTCAATTTCCATTTCCGCCAACTCGCCCGCCGTTTGCGTAACCTGAGCCGATCCCAGCTCGCTCAGCGGGATATCCAGCCGGCCCATGATGCGTCCTTGCTCATCAAAGTCCGTGCTTCCCGGACGTATTAGCACAACGCGTAACATAAAAAATACCTGTCACTCAGGATGATTGATGGCCGGCGGCAGTAACCTGATCATTCAGGTCTGATACCGCTGCCCCATAGTCGTCATGATTGGTGATCGCAGATCCAACGACGAGCAAGTCGGCGGAACTTCGCACGCAATCGGCGATTGTCTCTTTGTTGACCCCACCGTCGACTTCGAGAAAAACATCAGGTCCGAATATTTCTCTCGCGTGAACCAGTTTGTCGAGAGCCGCCGGTTGAAACGATTGCCCTCCAAAGCCGGCTTGTACACTCATGACGAGTACCAGGTCGCAATGCCCGGCCACGTGTTCGATAGCCGCAACGTCTGATTGCGCATCGATCGCAATGCCGGCAGCTGCGCCGAGGTCACGAATCTTCTCCAGTACAGGCAGAGGATCGGCGACGGCTTCGATGTGAAAGGTAATTGCGGACGCACCGGCTTCGTAAAACTGTTCGATGTATTTTTCGGGTGTGTTGATCATCAGGTGCACATCGAGCGGTAGCTCCGTGCAACGATTGAATCCCGCGACGACAGGGATGCCAAAACTCAAGTTGGGTACACGCTGTCCATCCATGACGTCGAGGTGCAATCCCGCGACTCCGGCGGATTCCAGTTTGGCAACCTCTCCGCGCAGGTCCGAAAAGTCGCAGCGCAAAATCGATGGCAAGATATGCGGATGGCTGCCACGCAGGCTGAGGAATCGTTCACGTCGAGACATAGACTTAATAAGCCAATTCGTTCGTTGAAGCAGGAAGCCGTTCCCGACCTAGGGAAGAAAGAAAGTTTGTCGGCGTCGGATCATGAATGCGTCTTGTTGTGTTCGCGAGTGAAAGGATTCCACGACGTTGATTTCGTTGCCCGCTAGTTTGCTCAAGCGGATCGGAGAATTCTAGCGAGCGTTCCCCCCAAAGTCATCAGAAAACACCAACTTGGCACCTAAGTCCTTACCCACAAACAGTTTTCGATCACCAACGAAGGACAACCCGCATGATACGAGCAATTTCAGACCACCAAAGTGGCGTGAATATGGAGGATTTGGGCCAAAGAAGTTGAGACGCCCGAACGTCATGCCTAGCATGGTGTTCGCTGAAAAAAGCAACCGGACACACAACTTGAAAAGGCAAAATAAACATGACGAATTCGTCGAAGCTCTTTCGAACGTTCAAACGACATATCACGTGGCTGACTATTCTTCTGATGCTTGCGGATGTCGCCGCGGCTGGGCATCTACTTAACAAGCTACACGCGTTGAAAGCACGTGTCGGTGGAGCCGCAACCTGCAGCACTTCAAGCTGCGGTGGATGTGGCAGCTCAAGTTGCGGCGGCGGCTGTGGACTGCTGGGCAAACTCAAGTCGAAGCTTGGTGGATGCGGACTGTCTGGTTGTTCTGGTAGTTGCTCAAGTTGTTCAAGCTGTGCCGCTCCGGCCCCTGTCAGCATGTGCGGCAGTTGTGGAAGTGGCACTTGTTTCGGCGGCTGTAGCATGCCACTGGTTTCTCCGGCGCCAGTCATGTGTGCTCCTGCTGTGTCCGCGCCGATCGTATCCGCGCCGATATACAGCGAGCCGATCATTGTTGACTCGGTCGTTTCCGAACCTGTCGTTGCGGCACCCGTCATGGCAGCGCCAATTGTTTCAAGTCCCATGTGCGTGGCGGCTCCTGTCATATCGGCTCCGGCAATCGCCTGCGTTCCAACACGAATCACTCGTCCGCGTTGTGCAACAGGTTGCAGTTCGAGATGCGCACCGCGTAACTGTGGAATGAGCAAATGCGGCCGTTGTGGTAAATCAAGATGCGGAGGCGGATTGCTTTCGCGTATCAAGTCGCGAATTCACCAGGCAAAATCCGGCTGTGGGCGACGCGGACGGGGAGGATGTCGCGGTTGTGGTCAGCGGCGCATTATTCGCCGACAGCCTTCGTGCGGTCGGTGCGGCACTCGCGGTTGTGGCAGAAGCAGATGTGGCGGCGGTGGAATACTCAATCGGCTGCGCAGCCGGACACGTCGTAGCTGTTGCCAGACGACACCGGAAATGAAGTTCACGCCGGCTGCAGCACTGGTTAAGTCGGAGATCAACACACATCTTGAGGCCGACAAGATCGTTCGCAAGATGACGTTCACACCGGGCAAGATCGCCCAGACAAAGATGTCATTTACGCCGGGAAGGATTGCGCAAACAAAGATCAATCAACCGGCACCATCGAAACCAAAGCAGGACTACGTGGTGATCTCGGTCTCTGAAACGGTTCTCGAGCCTGTTGTCGTAGATCCATATATGGAATCGCTACCGATTGCCGATCCAGTCGAGGTGACGGCTGAAACGGAAGTCCAGACCATCAGCGAAGGCGAGATTGTCAGCGAACTTCATGACCAACCGGTCTACGAAGCTTCGACGACCATCAGCATGGCTTACTAAAACCACTTTCCGACAACGTTGCGGACTTGAGGCGGCATCGAGAGGATGCCGCCTTTTTTTCGTTGTTGTCACAAATCCTGAAGATTGGCGATCATCGCCGGTCAAAATCCTGACTTTGCGGCAAGTCGTCGAGTGACGTCAAATCGAAGAAGTCAAGAAAACGTTCCGTTGTGCTGAAAAGCGATCTCCGCGGTTTCTCTTCCGTTCTTTCAACGCGAAGCAGTTCGCGCCGCACCAGCTGATTGAGCAGGCGTGCGCTCGGTTCGCGACGCATCTCTTCGACTTCGTTCTTGTCGAGCGGTTGGTGATAGGCCACGATGGCGAGCACATCGACAGCGGCCTGAGACAGTTTGGCGGTGCGAACCTTGCCGTAAAATGCACTTCGCAATGTCGAAAAAGAATCGCGAAGCACCAACCGATATCCGCCGCCCACCGACTGGATCTCGTAAGGGCAGTTCTGCTCTGCGTAAGTCGCGTTGAGATCCTCGACATACTGATCGACCTCGTTGGCTCGCACGCCCCGCATCAACGATGCAACCTGAGTGCTGGTGAGCGGTTCGTCGCCGGGATGACCGACGAACAGCATGGCTTCGAAAATTGTTTCAGGAGTCACCGGGCACGGATCGTCAACATCCGACGGCCGGATCGCGGTGCCTTTGCGGGACAGGTTCGAGTCGCTGGTGCCTGTCGTAGTGCCGCTGCCTTCTTCAGCGTCGCTGCTGTCGTCGTTTTTGACAGGAGCTTCGGTGACTTCGCCCGCCTCGTCTTCATAGGGACTTGCGCCGCCATTCATCAGATTCGCAAGCGACCCACTCAATTCATCAAGCGAGAGACCCTGATCGTTCAGCGGTGATGATCCGTCGTCGTTGCCTTTCTTTTTCCGTGCCATGGTTCAACTATAAAGTTCGCCGTTGGGTCGGGATAGGCTGATAGCGTAGGGCTTGCTTCCCAGTCCAACGCGTGTCAGTCAAAAATGCGTGTAAAGAAGTGATCGATAGTGGCACGGCTGTCCCCAGCCGTCATCGCGCCGTCTCTCCCGCGCAGGCGGGAATCCAGACTGCGAAATCAGGCGGACTGCCTCTCGATGATGACGCTTCCCCAAGATTCACTGGTTCCCCGCGTTCGCGGGGAAGACGGCTCACGAGGAAGACGGCTCGCGGAGAAGTCGGCCAACGCCTTGCTGGCCACATTCTTTATAGACCAACGCGTGAGCGAGGGATCTACCCAATGGGACTATGGTCCCTCGCTCACGCGTCCGGGTTGGGATTTTATTCAACGCTACGTTCGTAGTACCGGCTTTAGCCGGAATCGTTGGCCTTTGAGACAGTTCATTTCCGCCTAAAGGCGGTACTACAAACAAAAACTCACAGCCTCGTCGGGTTGTGATAAAGCAAGCGGCGGGTTGTGATACGCAAGCGCCGCCGGGTTGGCAACAACTCGGGAGAATCGCATTGTGTTCCTGCTTTTGGACCCTTCGAAACGATTCAATGAGTGAAGCCACGCCCGAAGTGTTGCCACTTCGGCTACGGTGATTTCACTCCACCGCACCTAGCATCTCGTCGGCTCGCTTGACCACGTCAACGCGAGCCTTGGCGAAGAACGGCAGGACGTCATCCGGAATTTCACCTAGCCCGACTTTTCGCATTACCTGATTCAATCGATGAAGCAGTCGCTCGTTCGAGCAGTAATCGTAGAGAAAACGTTCGGAAACAAATCCCGCGATAACCTTTACGAGCTTGTCCGTTTTGGGCATCGGCTTTCTGGTCTTTGCCGTCGCAGTGATCCGGTTCACCGCCGACTGGACCACTTCGGCGTTCACCGAATCGAGAGCCTGGTAGTACCGGTCCAGCAGCCCCGGATGCGTCTGATGCAAATGCGAATCGAGCAGCAGCTCGACAAGAATATGGCCAAGGAAACTTGGCCGCATGCTTTCTTCGTCCGTAAGCACTTCGCGAAGCTCAACAGCGAACTGCAGCGAGAGCTCCGTAAATGCCAGGCACGTATGAAAACGATGATCGTCGAGATGATGCTGAACAATGCCACGCGAGACCGCAGCGATCTGAGGATCGACATCATCCATAAACGGCTCGGCGTAGCGCTGCCGGGCGCGTATCTTGCGATTGATGTAGCTCAACCAGTCGGGAATACCGGTCCCAGCCATCATGTACGGCTGGTCTACGTATTTATATCCGTGGGAAAAGAAATTCACGATGGATTCAAGTCAGGGATGACTATTCACCATCCTCTTCTGGCTTGCGGTCGCCAAGTTCCCGGTCGAGGTCGATCAGTGCTGACGGATCGTCTTTGACCATGTTCATTTTGGCGACGATGTCGCGGACTGTTTTTTCTTCTTCGACTTGCTCGGTAATGAACCATTGCAATTCGACCAGTGCGGCGAATGCCTTGTTCTCATGCGCGAGCTCGTAAAGATCGTTGATCGATGCGGAAACGGCTTTTTCCTGTTCCAGCGACTTTTCAAAAACATGCGGAATTGATTCAAAATCCACCGACGCTTCCTTAATCGGCTGAAGCTCTACGGCGCAATCGCGATCGAGCATAAACTGCCGTAACCGCATCGCGTGGTGGTTCTCTTCCTGGCTTTGCAGCAACAGCCAGGCCGCACAACCCGGAAAGTTCTGGAGGGCACAGAATGAAGCCATGCCGAGGTATTTGTACGACGACTGGAACTCCATATTGATTTGACGGTTGATGGCGTCCTGAACATTTTGATTTAGCATCGGGTTATCCGCGAGTTCTCGTTTGTAATGTGTTTTTGAATGTCCAATTCGACATCGGCAATTCTCAGTTGACTTGTTGACAGTATTGTTGCGTGCTGGAGCCAATTGTCCAACGCCGCCGGCGCCGATTTTCGTGGACAGGCCGTTGATCCTGAGTCGCGGTATCAACAAGCGGCGCTGACCAATTCTGCAATCGTCTGTCGAAGTAACTCTTCCCCGCCGAACTTCATGCCCATGCCCTGAAGCTTGTCGGTGACAATCGAGTGCTTCGGCTTCCTCGGGCCGCCAATAATAGTCACCTCGCTACCCGTAATTTCTTTGGTGATCGTGGCCACGTCGAATTCTGAAATGTACTGGTCGCAACAACTGTAGGCCTGACCAGCAATCCCTTCAGCGGTTAGCAGGATCTCGCAGGCTTGCGCAACATCGGCAGCGTGGACTTCTTTTCCGCCCTTCTTGCACTCGACAGTTTCGCCAGCCTTGCCATTGGCAACGGAGCGAATCAGCTCGAACCACTTGCTGTTGTTGACCGGAGCCCGGACGCCATAGACGCCACTTGGACGAAGTGCACAAATCTCATATCCCATACCCAACCCGTAGCTGTGCACAAATTTCTCGAGAGCCGCCTTGTGGGCTCCGTAATGCGTCTTTGGCCAGAGCGGATGGGCTTCATCGAGCGGTCGGTCGCTGAGTATCTCTTCGTGAACGGCACAAGTCGAAAGAAAGATAAATCGCGGCACGCCGGCGGCTCTGGCGGCTTCGATTAATCGAATGGTTCCCAGAAAATTCGCCTCCAGAAACGTAGGGATATCTCCCTCGGCTCCACGAAAACCGATGGTGCTCGTGTCAGGTCGAAAAAGAGCCGAGTGGATCACGACATCACACCCTTCAACGAGCGGGGCCATCGTCGAGGCATCGCTGAGGTTGCCAGGAATCCAGTCGGCTTCGACTGGTAAATCATCCATATTGCTATCAGGGCGACGCCAACAAGAGCACGCATGCCCTGCAGAAGCCATTCGCTTCACGATGTATCGCCCAACGAAACCAGTCCCCCCTGTTATCGCTATCTTCATCTACCCCTCCCCCAGAGACTGGAAAACCTTGCTATACGTGTGACCGTGCTACCACTTGCATTCGAAAAGATGCGTTTGCGACTCGCCCAAACGCCCTATAGTATGCGTATATCCGGGGAATGAAGAAGATACCGGAAGATAACAGGTAAGCGTCCACCAAATGCGGTGACTTGCGGTAAGTAAAAGCGACTCCGGACTTTATAAATTCGCACGAGTATTCGCGTCCTGCGGCAACTAATCCCTATCGTGCAATCGAAGCAATCTGAGCCAGGAAAAACTGACTGGAATGAAACATGGCGAATAAGCAAGATCGACTCCGAACACAAGAATTTTCTCCAGGCGGTTTCACGCTTGTCGAGCTTCTCGTTGTGATTGCCATCATCGGTGTCCTGGTGGCTTTATTGTTGCCGGCGGTTCAGCAGGCAAGAGAAGCCGCCCGCAGGACTACGTGTAAGTCGAACTTGCGGCAGTTGGGCATCGCTTTCGAACTGTACCTCGACACCCATCAGGAAAAGTATCCCGAGATCGCGCGACTGCCAACCGTCAACCCTCGCGAGCTTCCCACGCTGTTCGAGACACTCGGTCCACACGCCGAGAACAATCAGGACATTTTCGGTTGCCCAAGTGACAACGGACCTTTGCCTCGCGACGACGACGAAGATGTCGATGAAAAGTACGCTGGCAAAACTTACTTCGAAGTCGAAGGCCAGAGCTTTGAGTACCGAGGCCGAGTCGGTTTTAAGCAACTCGCAAACAAGAAACGCAGACAGGTTATCAAAGACGGCTGGAAGATGTCTGAAATTGTCCTGTTGACAGATTATGAGTTGTTTCATGGAACGGGCGCAAATGCACTGTTCGCAGATACACACGTCGAATCTTTCTAAATAACGTTACCAACACAAAACACTGGGTGGAAATACGATGAATAACAAATCGACATGGATCGGTATTGGAGCTCTGGTGCTTGCCATTGCGGGCGGCGTCTGGGCATTTAACCAGCGCGAAAACCCGGATGTTGTTGCCGCCAGAGAAGTCAACAAAAAGATGGCAGAGGCATTTTCGGATGAGAACATTTCATCGGAAGACAAGATGAAGCTCTACGAAGAATCGCGCAAGGCGAATGAAAAGCTGAGCGACGACGAGAGAAACAAGGTCCGCCGCGAAGCCTGGAAGGGTCGCGGTAAGCAGATGGAAGCGACGATTGACGATTATCTCGCCCTCGACAACGAAAAGGACAGAAACGCATTCCTCGATGAACAGATCGAAAAGTGGCAGGGCATGCGTGAGCAATGGAAAGGAATGAAGAAAAAGCGCGAGGCCGAAGCCAAAGCGGAGGGCAAAAAGCCGGAAGATCGAGCTGGTCGTGGCGGATGGTCGCCACCCAAGCCTGGTGACAAAGAAGGCGCGATGAACATGCAGCGCAGAATGATGGACAAGACATCGCCGGAGCAACGAGCCAAATTTTCCGAGTACTTCATGGCTCTCAAGCAGCGCATGGAAGACCGCGGCATGGACACCGGCTGGGGCCGCTAGAGTATTTTCACCGCCGGCAATAATGACAACTGCCACGACCAGGTGTGGTTACTACGACAGAGGTTGATGACATGAAGCGCAAGTCGCTATGGATCTCCATTTTGCTGACAACCGCCGCCATCGTGGCGACGGTATTCGGCGTCGTGAAGTATCTTGACCACCAGAAGATAGCCACGGCCGTCGACGTGAATACGCAAATCATGGGCTCGTTCATTTCCGAGAAGGAGATGAGTGTCGACGAGCGTTGGAAGTTGTTCCAGTCAGCAAAGCGAGCCAACGAAAACCTGTCGGAGCAGCAACGCAAGGAAGTCGAGCGACAAAGCTGGAATGTCATGCGTGGCGAACTCAACCGCAAAGTCGATGAGTACCTCGCCCTGGAAGATGCCGAAGCCCGCAATGCGTTTATCGATCGTCAACTGGATCGTATGGACGACCTCGAGGACGACATGAAAGAACTGCGAGAACGCGGGAAAGCCGAGCGGGAAAAGAACGGCGAGCCCGGAGAAGGTGGCGGCCCCAAAGGCAATGGCGGCAATGGCAATCGTCGCGGCGGCCCACCGTGGGCCGGTGGTGGACCGGGCGGACCTGGAGGGCAGGGCAGCATGGCGATGATGAAAGGTATGCTCGACCGCACCACGCCAAACGAACGAGCCAAGTTCACCGAATTCTTTATGGCGGTGATGGCTCGCAGGATGACGCGCTAACTGGCAAGCTCGCCACAGCATCGCCTACAATGCAGCGACATTAGCGCGACATCCGAACGCTGACTTGGCACAACACGACGCCGTAAGCTATGGTCGCGTTCGTGTAAAGCGCTGATCGGCTCCAACAACAAGACATCGCTATTCCGCATCTCGAAGCACGAGATCTCACCGCAATAAAGCGGACAGGCTTTGCCTGTCCGCTTTGCCTATTCATATTCTTTTTGAACCTGTTTATACAGATTTAAAAGAGGCTACCAAGCGGGTCGTTGAGCAGGTCGATGCCTGACTCGATTGTCGAAAAGATCTGGGCAAAGCTCTGAAGTGGTGCAGAAATTCCGGGAGAGTTGGGGAGGTTCTCATCAAGGAATTCAAGACTGCTGTTGATCTGGTTGACCAAACTGACCGCATCGGAAAAGTCACTGACATCACTTTGCAGAATTCCGATAAGGTCATCGAGGAAACCAATAATATCGCATGCTTCTTCAATCGACTGGGAGTCGATACTGAGATTCTCGAGGACCGTCTTTAGTTCTTCGACAATTTCCTTCGCCGATTCGACGATTTCACAGAGACCATCACAGGGAACATCGGGGTCATCGGGTCCATCACCGCTAAGGTCAGCGAGCACCTGCTCACCACCTGTGCGATCAGTTGCGATGTCCTTGAGGTCGAGTCGGCCGTGGAGGACGACGAATCGGTCATTGCCTGCTCCTCCTGTGAGATAGTCGGTGACGTTGTCGAACCCGGCATCTATGGTGTCGTTGCCACCATCACCGAAGAGTCGGTCCGTACCTTCCTGACCGAACAGGAAGTCGTCGCCGCCATTGCCTCTCAGGAAATCATTACCGGCTTCGCCGAGCACAACGTCATCTCCAGTTCCCGCGTTGACGACGTCATTTCCAGCGCCGCCAAAGATCCGGTCGGCCCCGGCGTTTCCAGATATTCGGTCGTTGCCATTGTTGCCGTAGATCCTGTCGTTACCATTGCCGCCGATGATGACATCGTTTCCAGCGTCTCCGTAAATCGTGTCGGCGTCGCCCTGACCGTAAATCCTGTCGTTACCATTCCCTCCGTAAAGCATGTCATTGCCAGTGCCACCGTTGAGTCGATCGTTGCCGTTCACACCCCGCAATGTGTCAGCGCCGGCGTTGCCATTCAGCGTATCATCGCCATTACGGCCAAAGATATCGTCGTTGCCATTCCCGCCGTGGATTATGTCATCGTTGAACCCACCCTGAATGGTGTCGTGCCCGTTCTGGCCGAAAATCGTCGTCGGATCAAGCAGCGTGTTGATAACGGTGTCATTTCCGCCACCAGCGTAGACAGTAATTTTGTTGACGGCCGCACGGCTGAAGCTCTGGTTAACCGTATTGTTGATCTGGACGTTAAACGACTGATGATCCTGACTGCCAATAAGTCGAATAGTATCGTGCCCACTGCTCCCTCGAACTTCGAGTTCGCCGCCGCTCAGAGTCACTGACGTGAGCATTCGGCGGTCTTCCAGCCCTTCAACATGGAATGATTGAATCGCCGTTTCTTCGTTCTTTCGAGCGCGTTGCTTGTTGCGAAAAGAAAAGAAAGACATTTCGGAGACCCCTGCGGTTAAAGTATGTGACTGTGACTGCGTGGAAGGGTTGGTGTCAAAAATCCTTTTCGCACCTTCCTCTCGTGCCCAGTAACAAATACGAATTCCATGTTGGGTGAGACAACAAAACTGAAAAAATAGTTCAGCTTATTTCAGTTAGCAGCACTTGCGGTTGCGGAGCGGTCGCCAATCGGACTGGATATTCATCCAGACATGACATGCAACCTCATGTTGCGTGGCTGCATGCCTTCAATTGCCACAACAAAGTCATTGAGAAGATCAGCTCACGAGACTCGCCGGCCAACAGCGGACTGTCCAATCGCCGGAAACCCGCTCAACCCAACCCGCGGTGCAGTGGGTATGCGGCCTGCTTGCCGAGAATTCGTCCTTCCAATAGTGTGAAAACTGACCCAGAAAGAAACATTAACAACAATCACATTGCATTTATTTAAATATATTGACATCCAACCGCAACTAAATTAAATATTGTTTACATGAGCAAAACACCGTTCACCAACGAATGCCCGTACTGCCGCAAGGCAATGCAAGTCAGCGAATGCACCTGCAAAACGTGTGAAATCGCGGTTCGTGGTGACTTTCCAGCGGTTCCTTTGGGCAACCTGCCGACTGAGCACCAACGGTTTATCGAGATGTTCATGCTGGCCAGTGGAAATCTGAAGGAGATCGCAACGCACGCTGGCGTCTCCTACCCCACCGTCCGCAGTCGCCTGGATAAGGTGATCGCCGCGCTAAGATCCGAGATCGAAATGGGGCAAAAACAGAACAAAACCAGGTCAGGCAAATCAAAAAAGAACGCCGAAGACAAAAGCAGCGCTGCAGAGATTATCAAACGAATCTAGTTTTCGGGAAAGGCGGAGCGATGGTTGGAAAAATGCACGAGACGGAAGAACTCCAACCGACTGAGGAAGCACGACTGGATCAGGCCATGACTTCCATGGACCCGATTCTGCAGGCGTCATTGCAGCGAGAGCAGCAACTGCGCCGGCGAAAGAAGCTTCTTTACGGAGGTATTGTGATGTCGACTCTAATCGCACTGTTAGCGGTCATTTTTGCACAGGCAGGTTCCACAGACGATCAGGACTCGCCGGATGCGCCCCAGGATTCAGTCGCCAGAATTGCCCAAGCCGAACAGCTTGGCAAGGAAGGCTGGCAGCTGTGGAATTCTGGGAAACCGGCAGCAGCCGAAAAGAAGTTCGTAAAGGCAGTCGAACTCGACAAGTCGAATCCGCACACGCTCAATGGACTCGGTTGGAGTCGCATTCACCTTGCGAAGTACGATCTAGCAATCGAATCGTTTGAGAAAAGCGTCAAACTCCAACGCACCCACGTCGGAGCGCTGAATGGTCTTGGGCAGGCCCATCTGTTCAAACGTGAATACGACAAGGCCGAACCGTTTCTCCGCCGTTCTTCAGCGCTCGCGAAAGGTTCTTCGGCAGCTGACTTTGGACTGGCTCGCGTCTACCTGCTGACCAGCGAATTTGCCAAGGCAAAATCCACACTGGCCAGCATGAAAAAGAAGGGCATTGGAGAGCTGGACCCGGCTCAATTCGAGTCCATGGTGAAAGCTGCGAAAACCGAATCCGTCAGCGACGAATTGATGGCCCAACTGGAGCCACCGGCGATTAAAGTCGCGGAACTGGAAGTTGCTGATGATGGCAAGTCAGCGGCCGACTGGAGCAAGGAAGGATGGTCCTATTTCCAACGCGGCAACGCACGAGCTGCGGAAGCCGCCTTTACCAAGGCCGTAAAACTCGCTCCCGAAATGGAAGCGGCTCAGAATGGACTTGGTTTTGCCTTCCTCAACCAGGGCAAGCACGAAGAAGCCCTTCCCATTTTCGAAAAACTGGTGAAAGCCAATCCCAAGGGAGTCGGTTACGTAAACGGACTTGCCCGTTGTTATGAGCAAGCCGGCGAGCTCGAAAAAGCCGTCACGACCTGGCAAACTCTCGAAACTGGCGACGGGGCCGTTACAGCACTGACTTGGGGTCTTGGTCGCACCCTGCTGGCACTTGATCGAAAAGATGAAGCCCTGCCTGTCTTTGAACGAATCAAAAAACAGCACCCGAATGAATCTGGCATCGACGAATTGATCGCCAAATGCAAAGCCGCCGAATAACTTCGTCGACAATATCACATGGGTCGATCAAATACGGACTTCCTCAGCAGGTGTCGTCCGCGTGCATTCGGACACACCTTGCTCAACCGGATAGAGTCGCGCTCGTAGCGCGGCTCTATCTCTTTTAGTGGAACGGACCAGATCGCCGCGACCATGCGTTACAAATCCACCTTCGCATCGAGACTCTTCACCAGGAACGCCCACTGATCGGCGACTTCTTCAATCTGCTTGCTGGTTGGCTTGCCGGCACCGTGCCCCGCCCGAGTCTCAATGCGAATGAGAACCGGATCGGGCCCGACCTGGGCTCGCTGCAATGCCGCCGCAAACTTGAAGCTGTGACCGGGCACGACGCGGTCATCGGTATCAGCCGTCGTCACCATCGTCGAGGGATAGGAACTCCCATTGGCAACATTGTGGTATGGCGAATACTTGAGCAGGACGGGAAACATCTCTGGATCATCCGAACTGCCGTACTCGTCTACCCAGAACCGACCGGCGGTAAATTTGTGGAACCGCAGCATGTCCATGACGCCCACCGCAGGAAGACAGGCACCGTAAAGCTCTGGCTTTTGCGTCATGCAGGCGCCCACCAGAAGACCACCGTTACTGCCGCCCTGGATGGCGAGCTTGTCTGAGCTGGTGTACTTCTTTTCGATCAGGAACTCTGCGGCAGCGATAAAGTCGTCGAAGACGTTCTGTTTCTTGAAGGTCTTTCCAGCCGAGTGCCAGTCTTCACCGTACTCACCGCCTCCACGCAGGTTCGGCATGGCAAACACGCCGCCCATTTCCATCCATGCCAGTCGGCTGATGGAGAAACTTGGTGTCAGCGAGATATTAAAACCGCCGTACGCGTAAAGCAGCGTCGGATTTTTGCCGTCGAGCTCCAGTCCCTTCTTGTGGGCGATGAACATCGGCACACGGGCGCCGTCCTTGCTGTAGTAAAATTCCTGTTTGACCTCATAGTCGTCCGGATTGAAATCCACTTTGGCTTGACGGATGACTTCGCTCTCTCCCGATTCGACATCGTAGCGGTAGATGCTGGTAGGAGTCGCAAAGCTGGTAAACGAATAGAACGTTTCCGGATCTTCAGGCTTACCGCCGAATCCACTGGCCGTGCCAATTCCCGGCAATTCGACTTCCTTTTCAAGTCCACCCTGTTTGCTGTAGATCTTGATTTGCGACTTGGCGTCTTTCATGTAGCGGGCGATAAACTTCCCGCCCACCAGACTCACGCCATCCAGTGTTTCGTTTTGTTGCCCGATGACCTGTTTCCAGTTGCCGGCGTTGGGAGTGTTGATATCGATGGCAATCATCCGCCCTTTTGGCGCCTGATTGTCCGTCTTGAAATAGAAGACCGTGTCGTCGCTACCAACAAGATCGTAGCCAGACTTAAACTCGGAAATCAGTTCGACTGGCTTGGCATCGGGATCTGACAGATCTTTGTAGACCACCATGTACTTGTCGTCCGTCCCCTTCCAGACGGTCATGACCAGATACTTTCCATCGTCCGTCACGCTGTTGCCAAATCCCCACTCGGGATGATCCGGACGTTCATAAACAAGTTCGTCTTCGCTTTGTGGCGTGCCAACCTTGTGAAACCAGACCTTCTGGTTGAGATTGAGCGACTGGAACTCGGCGCCTTCTTCCGGTTGGTCGTAGCGACCATAGAAAAAGCCGGTACCTTCCTTGTTCCAGGTCGCGCTGCTGAACTTGACCCACTTGATTTCGTCGGCGAGTTCATTGCCGGAACCGACTTCCTTGACTTTCCATGTGCGCCAGTCAGAACCGGCTTCGGCAACACCGTAGGCACAGTACTTTCCATCCTCAGAGAGCGCGAGCCCCGCAAGCGCGACGGTGCCATCCTGCGACCAGGAGTTTGGGTCAATGAAAACCTGCGGTTCGGCATCGAGTGAATCGAGCTTGTAAAGAACACTCTGATTCTGGAGACCATCGTTCTTGTAGTAGAAGTAATTGCCGCCTTCTTTAAACGGCGTTCCGTACTTTTCGTAGTTCCACAGCTCGGTAAGGCGTTTCTCGATAGCGGCACGTTCCGGAATCTGCTGCAAAATGCTGTTTGTCAGTTCATTTTGACTGGTCACCCAAGCGCGAACTTCATCGGATTCGCGAACGTCATCTTCCAACCAGCGATAGGGATCGGAAACCATTTTTCCGTGGTAGTCGTCGGTCTGGTAAATCCGTGCGGTCGCAGGATACTGAATGCGTGACTGACCATCAGCAGGAACTGTCATCAAGGCGATTCCCAAAAGTCCAAGCAATCCGGAGAGGATGCGTTTGTTGTACGAAAAATTGTAGGTGCGCTTCATCGTTACCCTGCGTGAAAGAGTGACGCGTAGGAATGGTAGAACAGCGTACAATGTCGCTCCCGACACATCGGAGCGTCAACCCTCCGAACGAAAGCCACCGGGTTGGCCAGTTTTCCCCAGCGTGGACCGCTACTTCCAGGAGTTGAGCGACCCGGTAAAAGAGGCTAACTTCAACGATTCATCTACCTGATTGAAAAGTCGCTGGAAAGAGAGCCGAATGCCTGTTCAGAAAACCCAAAAGGATCGGCGGCCGGTCTGGCGGCTGCTTGCAATTGCCCTGACGTGCCTGTCGGCGACATCTGCACTCGGCCAGGCAACAGAGCAAAAGCCTCGCGACGCGGAACCAGCGGAAGCGAAATCCGGCGAGCTCAAGACCGGCGAACGTGAAGCCGGCGAACTCAAAGCCGGCGAACTCAAGTTCGGCGAATTGGCCCCTGCATTCGAACTCAAGGGTCTCGACGACAAGGCCTTCACGTTGAAAGACTTTCGCAAGAGCGCGACGTCCAAAGGCAAAAATGTTGTCATTGTTTTTGTTCGAGCCCATTGGTGACCGTTCTGCATCAGGCAGCTGGTTCAGCTGCAAAAATCGTATGACGAGTTCAAAAAACTCGATACCGAAATCGTCGCCGTGTTTCGCGAAGAAAAGAACATGGCCGACTTGTCCAAGGCGAAGCATCGCATCGAGGCGACTTTTCCACTGGTTAGCGATCTCGGCGGCAAAAAGACCTCGAAGTACAGTAACGACGGCTTTGCGACCTATATCGTAGATCGCGACGGGAAAATTGCTTCCGTACTTCCGGGGACGAAAAAGCGGCGCCCGATGGCGAAGAAGATTCTGAAAGAGTTGCAGGCAGTCGCAAGCGAAGCTGCTGCCAGGTAGGTCGGACTAGCCAACCCGTTCAACTGCATGAACACTCTGAACCGGCACCACTACAAAACCGGACGCTAACGCGTGGCGG
>CALHZT010000270.1 GCA_938040995.1 uncultured Pirellulaceae bacterium
CATTCCGTCATCTTCGTCGTCACGATCGACAGCCGCACCAAGGAAGGTTACACCGTCCATGGCGTGAGCAGCACCGTCCGCATCGAATGTCGTGCCGTATGTGTCTGGCAAGTCGCCAAGATCGGCTTCGATACATACGACTGCGGCGGTTTCATCGTCCTCGCTCTGGTCACCGTCGTCATTATCCGGAGACGAATCGACGTCGTTCTGATCGACCGCGGCGACTTGTGCCGTGTTGATGATCTTTAATCCATCCAGTTCGCCCACGAGAATAACTGCGTCGTCTTCGTCGTCTTCGCTGAAATCGCCGTCGTCGTTGTCCGGAATCGAATCGACATCAACGATGATTCCGCCGCCGTCGTCGAAGGAAGTGACTTCGGCCGAGCCGATTAATGCCTGATCCACGGTACCCGCGTCGATCATTACCTTGTACTTCAGCGTGGCCGTCTCGCCGATCTGGAGAGGATCTACAAGCGACCATTCTCCGGTGGATTCATCGAAAGTACCGCCATGAGTCGACGTTGCACTGTCGGCAACCAGCGTGAGGCCCGTCGGCAAGGTATTCGCGACACGTACGTTGGATGCCGCAGTCGTCGCGTTGTCGGCATTGTTGGTCAGAAACACGGTGAAGGTCGCCATGTCGCCTTCGAGTGTTATCTTGCGATCCGCGAGCTTTTCGATTTCCAGATCGACAACCGGTCTTGTGAAGCCGACGTCCAGCGAATGGTCGGTTGAACCTTCGGCACCCGTCGTAAAACTGATCGTGGCTCCATCGTGGACTCCGTCACCGTCGCTATCCACAGCAACGGCGTCGCTGTCGAGCCGGTCGTCGATGATTTCATAGTCGAATGTGCCAGTCGTCGAGCCAGCATCAAAACGGAAGATAACGGTTCCATTGGTATCTGTCTTCGCCGTTCCACCAGATGCGGAAGTGATAACGACTTGCCTGCCATCGGCATTCAGTCCGTTGCTGGCGAGGACGTCAATTCGCTGGTTGCGTGCCGTGTCAAACGTCCCGGTTCCATTCGGATCGAATTCGGCTTCGCCCGATACCGACTCGGTGCCGGTGATCGCCAGTTCGTTATCCTGTTGAGTGACACGATGGAGCGCGAGCTCACCACCCGACTCGAATTCGGCACTGTCGACGACAATCCTGTAGTCGGTTAAAGCCCGGAGTCCGGCGACTTTGCCACCGTCGGCGTAGCTGACATTGTTGCCGTTGAAATAGTACTCGCCGTTCGAGTCAGTCGTTGTGGTTCCCACCAGAAGCGGAGAATCAGGATCGCTCATGTCGAACAGGTGCAGAGTCACATCCGCGACGGCGTCTTCACTGGCGTCCTGAATGCCGTCCCGGTCGGCGTCGATCCAGACTCGATTGCCGACTTCGATGTTGAGATTGCTGCGATATTCAAGATCACCAAGCCCGTTGGCTTTTCCGAATCCGCCCACGGCATCTCGGTCGAAAAGGGTGACCGCCGATTCGAGAGTTTCTCCATCGGCGTTGTCGATGGTCCGAACGCCACCACTGACCCAGTCGTCCGCGTCCATCGCAGTCGTTGAGATTCCGGTAAAGCCGGCAACCTGAACCAGCCCTCCTTGCCCTGTTTCAAAATGACCGCTGACGGGATTCCCGGGCGACCAGCGATCGTTCGTGTAATATTCGTTCGGCGTGTTGTTCGCGACATGTTCTTCTATTTGCCATCCGCCCGATGTTGCCACGCTGGCTCGCAACAGATCGCCCGCGCTGACGTGACGATCTCCCGGGCCCGGAAGCTGATAGCTACCATCAAACGCCATGTCGGCAACTCGATCGCGAATGCCGACGATCATGTCACCATTGGTATCGAATTCGATATCCGTTAGTGAGGGCTGGATACTGCGAGGATGAAATTCGTCATTCCAGTTGTGCCAGGCGTCGCGGTAGGTTGGCTCGGAACCGTCAAAGTTTGACCGTGGCTGTCGAAGGTTTTCAAAACCAAACGTCAGTACTGGCGATTCGGAAAATTGCGACGTCGCTGGATCGAAAGTAAAGACATAGGCGGCACCCGTGTTGTTGGTCAGATTGGCCGTCTGGTTGCCCGCGGCATCGTACTGCCCGGAATTGACCATGCCGACGTAAATTAGTCCGCCTCGGTTCGCGAGTGCAAACGGCCGCAAGTTCAGCTCGGGATTCACCCCCAGCTGGTTTCCGTCGATTCCTGTCGAGTTGTCCAGCACGTCAGGATCGTTCGTGTCGCGCAAGATGTTGAATCGCTCAATGGAGCGCGAGTCGCCAGAACTGTAGTCGGCCGGAGTCAGCGGATCGGCGTCGGTACCGACGGGAATTCTGTAGATTCGCCGATCGTGCAAGTTGATTGTGTAAAGGAATTTGCCGTCTTCGGAAATGTCCACGTCTCCAAAGGCCACCTTGCCAACCTTCGAAGTTGCTGGTGCGTCAACTCCCCAGTCGCTGGGGTCATGGGCGTAGGCTCCGGCAGAATCCGGCCCGAAAAAGTCATCCAGATTGACAAAGGTTGACACGTTGCCAGCGTCGTCCAGTCGATAGATGGCGTCGTTGCCGTCCGGTCCCACATCGGACATTCGCTTCTGGAACGCGGCTGCGAATGTGGATCTCGATGCCTGGTGAAATCCAATTCCGTTCACGCTGCCCACCTGGGCAATCGTGGCGACTGTTTCTTTGACGCTGCCGTCTGAATTGAAAACGATGAGAGCGGCGGCTGTGTTGACGTCAAGGTTGTCTGCGCCCTGGAAAACGAAACAGGACGTAACGAACTCGGCTGAATCGGCTGGTTTGTACATTGCCAGGTCGGCGACCGCGTCACCGGTGCCAGCCCGAATGAATGCGATACTGCTTCGTGTATTCGCACCGGCGATCGTTCGATCAGCCGTCGAGACATTCTGCAGTGTATTCCAGCCTTCGAACTCAAGTCGCAGGTCACTGTTGGCGACGTTTTCAAAGGAATAGACACCATCCGCATTGCTGAATGTAGTGGCAATGCGCTCGCCTGCCGTATTGAACAGGCTTACCCGCGTCTCGCGGACTCCTGTTTCTCTTTCGTTTCTGATCCCATCGATGTTGCTATCGACAAAGATGTTCCCGCGAATGTTACGTGTCGCTGCGCCGAGCACGTTCAGTTGGATGGCCGTGGTGTCATCTTCACTGAGCTCTTCATTACCGGCGACCGAGTCAATATCCAGCTCATTCGCTGCTGCGACTCGCGGAGTCAGCGTGATCTCCTGACCTCGCGTGTCTTCGTTGACTGTTGCCACGATACTCAGAGTTGCCTCTTGCCCAACGGCAAGGCCTTCTTCTCCGAGGCTCCACGTACCAGTTTCCCGGTCAATTCTTCCAATGGATGCTTTGGCACTCTTGAGGCTGAGTGCCTCGTTCCACGGAATGGCGACTTGGGCACCGGTTGCACTGACCGTGGCTCCCTCTGCGTCGTTCGTCAGTTTGAGGTTGATTCGAACGGTGTCACCTTCGAGCGGTTCGGGATTGTCGACTTCCGCGGACAGCTGCAGGTCGATCTTTTTCGCAGTTTGTAACGCTAGCCCGACTTCGGTGTCGAATGTCAGTCGTAGCGTTTCACCCGGGGCGATGGCTCGGTCGATCGTCCACAGTCCGGTTTCGGCACTAAAACTGGTCATCTCCGGTGCGCTAACGGAACTCGCCAGCAACCGTTGCCCGGCAGGTAAAACGTCGCGCACGACGACTCCTGTCGCTGCCGCGCGGCGGCGACTGCGTCCCACCTCGGCATTGGAGAGTTCAATCGTCCAGGTGACTCTCTCGCCGATTTTGGCGGATTCGACACTGGCGGTTTTTGTCAGTTCGAGGTCAACCTCTTCCTGAATGACGCCGGCGTCGATCGTCGGATTCAGATCACCAGGACCGATCGTAACCGTATCTGTGACTCCCGACCCCGGATCAGCGTCACTATCAACGGCTTCGTTTCCACCCGCGTCCTGCTGAACGATCGCGTGGCCCTCCGGCGCGATGAATTCGACTCGATAGTCACCAGCGGGCAGGCCAGGGAACTCATAATTTCCATTGCTGTCGGTACTCGTGGTCATCGGCTGGCCATCAGCGTTGGTGACTGCAGCGCCGGTTCCGTCAAGCAGGTTTACAACGACTTCTGCGATCCCCGCTTCGCCACCATTTTGCAGGCCATCGTCGGCAGACCCTCCGTCGGCACCATCATCCAGCCAGACCCGGTCACCGATCGCGCCGAGTACGTAATCTTCGACTTCGCCATTCGCCCATGCGCCGGTGGGACCGAGCGCACCGCCAGGATTGTCAGCCGTAAATCGAAAGCGAGCCGCCATGCTTCCAGTCGCCGATTCTGGCACCTCGATGGTGATCGTATGCACGCCATCGGCCAGTGAAAGATCGTTCAGTGTTCCGGTGGAAGGTGTGCCATCAATGTCGGTCACGGTGACTTCGTCGAGCGTTCCGTTAGAGTCAAAGTCAATCCACGCGTTCAGGAATCCGTCGCCATGGGCAGTCACCCGGATGCGGGCTTCCGTGCCCGGCATGAGTGGGTCGATAAACGCAATGCCGTCTTCGTCGTCGGTCGCGCCGGCGTTATCGTCTCCCAGAGCATCTGGCGTTGGCACGCCATCGGTTTCGCTATCGACGGTGGCTCCAAGAAAGGTGATACCGTCAATTTCATGGCTGGCTCCAGAGGAAGACTCGGTGGTGGCGTACGGAGCCGGCAGATCTCCATAGTCGACGGGGGTAATTCGGAGACCAAAATCGAGCGTGTGATCGACGTGCCCGGCACCGCCAGTTGTGTAGGTGGAACCGCTCGCGGAAACGTAGCCGACTTCGCCGTTCAGGACCGCCGCTCCACCGGTCAAACCACCAATCGTTCCAACATCGTTATCGTGCAAGGCGGAACCTGCATTTGCAGTCGTTGTGACGTATCCACCCAGCTCGTTCCCTTCGTCAAACTCACCCGAGTTGATCGTCACAATGTATTCGGTTTCGCGAGCGAGAACCGCCGCAGAATTGTCGTCTCCCCCACCAGCGACTCCGTCCGGACCCAGCCGCAACACCGAGTCATTAAAGTACCAGTGACCTTGTGAGTTCGTGACCGCCGTGCCGATCAGGTTGCCATTCATGTCGTGCAATTCGATCGAAACATCGGCAATGCCTTCTTCGCCGGGATCCTGAATCCCGTCGCCATCCGCGTCATTCCAGACGCGGTTGCCAATTTCGAGAGGCGCTGCGCTACAGACGAATGTAATGTCACCCAGCCCGCCCGCCTTGGCGAATGTTCCGTCAGTCGCGTTGGGATCGCTTTGATAAACTTCGAGACTTCGTTCGTAGGATCCGTCATCGTTGTTCAACCAGACGAGTCCCGCTGAGTAGGGGTCCACTGCATCGGATACGCCGGTCACGACTTCTCCAGAACCCGGAAGGAAGGCGACGGCACCGGTGCCAGTATCGCTGGTGATATTCGTCGCCGGCGGGAAATTCAGCCGGTTGTACCACCATCCGTCCTGATAGAACTCGTTGCCACCGACGCCGCCACCCGTCTGCGGAGTTGCAGAGGTCAACGGTCCCACGGAGCCATTGTTCTCCAGCTCGTAGGTGCCGTCGTTGTTGTAACCCCGGAGGATGTCACCTGCGGCGAAATAGTTGATTGCGGTGCTGCCCGAGCCGTCATTCGGCGCGGGCGCGTTGTATCCAAATTGCAGGCCGGACCGGTCCAGAAAGCTCATCACGACGGAGCCATCAAGGTCGAATTCAAGATCGCCGAGGATTGGTTGCGCGTACTGGCCGTCAATGTTGCCATCAATCCCCGTTATGCCACCCGAATAGGTCGTTGCCCATGGCTTCCAGAATGGTGAGCCACCGGAACCATCACCATCGGCCCAGTAGTCTCTTCGATAGTCGAGTGAAAAAGGTGTGCTGAACACTGCTGACCAGGATGTTCCGTCGTACTTGTAGACCTGGGCAACGAGGTCAGAACAGCCGCCGGCAATGTTGCAGCTACTTGAGCTGGCGTCATTTACAACGCCTACGTAGACCGAGTTCTGGTAGTACTTGACCGCCCATGGCCGCGCTACACCGTTTGTATTGACGGCTGGGTCAGTCAGCCACGGAGCATCTGCAATTGCCGCGGCTGATGGTGTACCTTCGGTGTTGATTTCATAAAGTTGCCGATCGGCGAGGTTGACGACGAACAGCTGCGAACCGTCGGTAGACACGTCGGTTCCGCCAAGCCCCCGTTTTCCAACCAGTGAGAAAACGTCTCCGTCGACGTTGTCCTGGGTGCGACTGGGACCTTCACCAAAGACGCCGGGAGTTCCGGGGAATCTGGTGTCCGTGTCTGGCACGCTTCCAAGCCCATCGGGATGTCCGGCTGGATCAGCGAGTTCACCAAAGTCAAAGAATACTGAAGTGGAGCTCGAGTCGGTAACGTCGCTTTGTCGATAGACAGCACCGATTCCTCCGGGCCCAAATCCAGTGTGTCGCTTCAGTACCGCCGAGGAGTAAAGGTCCTGTCCGACGCGGTCATACGCCAATCCCCAGACGGGGCCGACATCACCCATGGCAGCGACCTGATCGTAAGACGACGCCGGGGATTGTCCTTCGTCATCGTAGTCAAAACCGACAATCGCTGTCTCATTGACATTGGTACCATCGAGTGGATCGCCATTGGTAAAGCAACTGACGAGCAGTTGTGGATTGCTCTCACAATAGAGGCCGGGATCCATGAATCCCACGTTGACCCCGGTTGCGCCTGACGTGGTGTTCGCGAACTGGACCGTGGTTGCATCTGCCGAACCACCGAAACTCGGATCGAGGTAGTCCATCGAACCGTCGGCTGGTAGCGTGAATTCGATCCGGACTTCATCTGAAAGTCCACTTGCAGAACCGAACGAGTAGGTGCCATCTGACGCCGTGATGGTCGATGAAGTTGTTCCGGTTTCATCAATCGCGGAAACGACGACATTTCCGAGACCAATTTCGTTGGCGTCAAAGTTGCCGTCGTAGTTCAAGTCGAGAAATGCGGCCCCGGAAATATCCAGAGTCGAAACAAACTGTGCCTGGCCTGTTTGGGACAGGAAAATATCAGATTCAATCGCGCCAATGCTGTATTCCAGGTCCCAGTCGCCGCCGAGTTTGGCATGGCCTGTCAAATCGTCCGATGCTGACATGTCTGCACCGGTAAGCCGACTGAACTCGTCAACAAATCGTTCACCATCGGGATTTCCTGCGAGGTCGCATCCGTAGACGAGGATATCGCCATCAACCGCCAGCGATTTGCCGATGGTTGCGAGCACGTCCCCGTACTCGGAAGCCAGTTGATGTCCCTTTACGGTTGTATTGCCAAGCTGCAATTCTGCCCTGTTGCCGTGCGAGACAATATGAACAGCATCAATCCCGGACCGCCCCGCCAGAATTTCCGCCATTTGCTCAAGGCCGTTCGAGTCGGCATCGAGTCGCACGACTTCCCGGTAAACGCCTGCGTCCTGTCGTAACAAGTCGTCAAAAAACGCCGTGGTGTCTTCTACATTGGAATCCACAAACACCAGTTCAAGTCGCTGATGCCCGATGGTTGGGCCCGCATCGATCGCTTCGCCGAGGACCGAAGCTTCACCGGACAAGTTCAACCCGATGTCCGCGACATGCTGCGCTTCAGCGAGGGGAGCCGCCGATTCCTGAATTCCGATACTCTCGTAATTCAGAGATCCATTGGAAGCGGTCAGCAAGACACGTGGATCCAGTGTCTCCAGATTCAGCTGCTTCTTTTTCTGGTGTCTGTTCTTGTGGTTGCGTGACCGACGTCGTTTCTTGCGAGCCATTTGTTCCAATCCGTTGTCAAAATGGTCTTTGATTAGCAGTCGTTATTAGTAGCTGTAGGTCATTCCGAGTCGAACGCCGTGGAGGTAAACATTTTCACGGCCCGGACGCGGAAGCGCTTCGCCAGGGGATCCGCCTCTCGTCAGCGCTGCACCGCTGAATTCATTGCTCAGGAATGCACCGGGACGAAAGACAGAAGAGAGAAAGAGAAAGTTGTAACCGGCGTCCAGTCGCCAGTTACCATTCAGGCGATAACCGAGGTTGGCCTGCACCTGAGGCAGGGCAGAAAACTGGCTGTCGGAAAATTGTTGGATACCGGCGGGTTGCACGAGGAACCCGCCGTCGGTTGTATTGTCGACATGACCGGGCACGATGGTCTGGGTGGTGCCATTGGCCGACACCGTTGATTTTACCTGGCCAAGAGCAACGCCCGATGAAAGATCGCCAAACCAGTTGCCGGTTTCCCAAAACCAGAGAGCAGCAAGCTCAACACCGTGGAACGTATTGCGAACCTTGACTTCGTCTTCCAGTCGGTATTCGGTTCCAGTTGCGAATCGTGGATCGTCAGGCAGCAGGGTTTCAGTCGCCCGAAATGATTCTTCGAGTTCAAGAAATCGGTATCCCAGCGTGCCATCCACGAAACGATACGTTGAACCGACAAGCCCCGATCCAAGGTTCCAGCGAAAGGATGGAGCCGCCGAAATTAGCCGGCTGCTGGTCAGTATTTCGATGTTTCCGTCGGCCAGTCCGTCCGCCGCGAAAATCTGCGCGTCCTGTTGACCGGTATCCGTATTGAGAAACGGTCGAGCGTAACTGTCGTCTCCCGTAAATGCCCGTGTAAACCGGTCTTCAAGCTCGCCGAAGCCCAGCAAATCGACTTGAATGCCGCCTCGCCGGGCGTTGTCCAGCCAGAAACCTGTGATGATTCGACCGCCGACTCGCAGATCATCGCCAATCGTGTTGTCGCTCTGCACAAGAGTGCTTGGTTGACGGATCACGCCAATCTCGGTGGGCGGAGTTCCGGGAGGACTCGAAGTCACCAGTGTCGGGACCCGATATCCGTTCAGTCCGCCGAGCAACACTCCGCCACGCAGCCAGTACCGGCTGCGACGTTGGGTGTAGTTCGCACAAGGGTCGCACGCGCATGCATCGCATGGCTCGGGGCAAGCGGGACCGCTCAATCCTCCTGCGCCAAAGTCGATCGGGATTTCGTCAGGGCATTCGTCGCACGCGATCGTTGACATTTGACCGCGATAGGTGGTTCCAGAATTCGGAAAGTTTTGTGTCGTAGGGTTTGCCCAACGCCCGTCAAGCACAACAGGCTTTTCCAAAGCCTGGGCGCGGACAACCTCGGACTCAAACCTGGATTCAGAACTGGATTCAGAACTGGATTCAGATGACGAAGCTTCTTCGGGTTCGCTTTGTGACAGTACTTTGTTAGTCGCGTCCAGTTTGGGCGGCTGACCATTGGCAATATCAACGTTTCCAGACAACTGGAATGCAAGCAACGTGACGAGAAACAGTCGATTGAAATGCCTGAGTATTTTCGACGGATCGCCGGTACGTACGGAGAAACGTACGTCAGGAGTGCGTGAAGTCATTTGAACACTTCCGGGGAGGAGAGCAGCGACTAATTGGAATAAGTGTCACGATTCAAAGGATCGGGACATTACCAAAAATCGGAATAATTACCCGCCCAGAAGCAGGGGAAAACCGTAGGGTTGTCCGTGCGCGTCACTTGCGAATGTCATCTTTCATTCGCGCTGATTTTTCTCGTTGCACACTCCAGTTTGTGTTCGGGTGACAATGTAGAGACACTTGCGTGAAGGCGTTTCGCAAGAGATGGGCATGGATGCAGGTTGGCATCAAGCGCCACGAAAAGGGGTTTACCCTTTTGATGATGCGGGCTGGGAGAGGGAGGATTTTTTTTAGGCAATGATGGTGTGAATGGGTTGCGCGCCTTCGACGCCAACCAGCTTTTGGTCAAGCCCACCATAGAAATAAGTCAGCGCGTTTGGATCGAGCCCAAGCAAATGCAGGATGGTCGCGTGAAGTCGTTTGACGTGGAATCGGTCTTCTACGGCGCGACTTCCGAGCTCGTCCGTTTTGCCAGCACTAACGCCGCCTTTGACGCCTCCGCCGGCCATCCACATGGTGAATCCGTACGAATTGTGGTCGCGTCCGGTGCCTTTTTCGTACTCGGCAGTCGGTTGACGCCCAAACTCGCCACCCCAGACAACCAGTGTCTCGTCAAGCATTCCGCGTCGTTTCAGGTCTTTGAGTAGTCCGGCGATCGGTTTGTCGGTCTCACCCGCGTGCATGTTGTGATTCGTGGCGAGATCGGCATGGGCATCCCAGCTGGCATCGTTGTGGTTGCCGCCGGAGTAAATTTGCACGAAGCGAACGCCGCGCTCGACCAGTCGCCTTGCCAGCAGACACTGACGACCGAATGGTTCGGTCTTTTTCTCATCCAGACCGTAGAGTGATAGCGTCTCTTCGCTTTCCCGGGAAAGATCGACGGCTTCCGGAGCCGCCGACTGCATGCGATAGGCGAGTTCATAGCTGGCGATTCTCGCCGCAAGTGCTGAGTTATCTACGCGTGTGGCAAAGTGCTGGTCGTTGTACTGTTTGAGAGTGCGAAGCAGTTTGCGCTGCGCGCTGTCGGATAGCGACTGGGGCCGTTCGAGGTCGAGAATCGGTGTTCCCTGGGAACGCAGTTGGGTTGCCTGGTAAGCCGCTGGCATGAACCCGCTGCTCCAGTTCTTGGGGCCGCTGATCGGGCCGCCGCGTGGATCGAGCATCACGACGAACCCGGGCAAATCAGAATTTTCTGTGCCAAGTCCGTAGTTGACCCACGAACCGAGGCAGGGGCTGCCGCTCAACAACCGCCCCGAGTTCATCATGAACATCGCCGAGCCGTGGATTGGCGATTCCGCCGTCATCGAATGCAGGAACGCGATGTCGTCCACGCATTCGCCAACGTGCGGAAACAGGTCAGAAACCCACTTGCCACATTCACCGTACTGTTTGAATTTCCATCGCGGTTCGACAATTCTTCCTTTGCTCTTGTGGCCGCCGCGACCGAACGTTTTGACGTCGATCGTTTTGTTATCCATGCCGACCATGTCCGGTTTGTAGTCGAACGTGTCGATGTGACTCGGCCCGCCATACATGTAGAGAAAGATGACGTTCTTCGCCTTCGCCGGGTAGTGTGATTGCTTTGTCGTCAGCGGATTGGCAATCGGCGTCACGCTATCCGCGGCGACGGCTTGGTTGCCAAGAAAGCCGTCCGCGCCGAGCATTGCCGCCATGGCCGTTCCGGTAAATCCGGCTCCCGACTCCCAAAGGAATTGGCGGCGAGTTCGTCCGCAAAACTGGTTTCGTGGCGAGTTCATCGTTTATTGCTCCACAAATTCTCACAAGTAGCACGTCGCTGTTCGTAATACTGCCTTCAGGCCAATACTACTCAAACGATTTGAATTCACAGGTAGTGGATCTTGTTAAAGATCCCTCACTCGTCCGCGAAAAACGCTGTTGCTGCAAGGATCTTTAACAAGATCCACTACTGACTATTTTTAAAGTTAGTCGACATAAACGAACTCATTCATGTTCAGCGCAACGACGCAGAACGAATGTAACGCCGCGTCCCTCGACAATCCGTCCTCTTTCATCAGTTCATTAATCATCTGCACGCCGATCCGGATCTCTGCCGCGTCGGGATCTCGCTGCAACACGCGACGAAGGCAATAGGCGACTTTATCCGGAAACGTTTCTGATGTGTTTGCGTCGACAAGCTCTTTCATCCTGCTGGCTTGCTCGCGAAGGTAAGGCCCATTCATCATCGACAGCGCCTGCGTCGGCTGCGTGGTCGTGAAACGCACCGGGCAGGTAAAGTCGGTGTCGGCTCCATCGAAACTCGCGATGAGCGGAGTCACCAGGGATCGCTTGACGAAAATGTACACGCTCCGTCTCGCGGCATCGTCGGGCGACGAATGGCCCCAACCCTCACCCGGTCGCGACTGGCCAGCCAGAACTTCGGCTGGAATTTTCGGGTAGATACTGGGGCCACCCATCTTGCGGTTCAGTCGGTCATTGACGAACAGGATTGAGTCGCGTAACTCTTCGGCAGTCAGCCTCCGCATGTTGAATCGCCAGAGCAACTTGTTGGTCGGATCCATCGCCAACGCTTCGTCATTTCCTGCGGACGACATCTGGTAAGTCGCCGAGTTCATGATTCGCCTGTGGAGGTCTTTCAGCCGCCAGCCGTTATCCATTAGCTCGACGGCCAGCCAGTCAAGAAGCTGTGGATGAGTCGGCGCGTTGCCCTCAAGCCCAAAGTTGTTCGGCGACGTAACCAGCCCACGTCCAAAGTGATACTGCCAGACGCGATTCACCCAGACGCGTGCGGTTAGCGGATTCTCGCGGCTGGTGATCCAGTCGGCGAGCGCCGTCCGTCTGCCTGACGTCCTGCCGTTGGCTGGATCGTGGATCTCGGGTTTCGGTTGATCAAGAATCCGCGGAAAGTGCGGCTGGACCGGATCGCCTGGTGCATGTGGGTTGCCGCGAATCAGGACATGCATTTTGCGTGGCGTCGAGCCGACTTCGGTGACGGCCAGCGTCTTTTTCGGCCGACTTGGAGAGGCATCTCGCAGTCGATTTCGTTCCTCTTTCGCGTTTTTGTAACTTTTCAGTTCGTCGGGTGTGAAAATTTTCGGCGAGTGTTTCTCGACGATGCTCAAACGGTTCTGGTCGTACTTGAAATCATCACGAACACCGCCGGGCAGCCGTTTTTCGTACTCGCGTTCGAGATGGTGAATGTGATCATTGAGTTTGCGCAGCGTCCGTTCAAATTCGTGAAATGATTCTTCTTCCTGTTCTGATTTTTCTCGCGGCCCAAGCAGAACCTGGGAATACTTCAGGTCACGCCCCCGGTTCGGACCGCCGTAACGCGTAACGCCCGCGAAGAAGCCAAGCATACTGTAGTAGTCGTCCTGCGAGATTGGATCGAGCTTGTGGTCGTGACACCGGGCGCAGTTGATCGTTAAACCGAGCATCGACTGGCAAGTCGTCGTAAGAATGTCATCCAGATCGTCGTACAGTGCCTGATCCGCATCGACTGGTTCGTCATCCCATGAACCCAGTCGGTAGAAACCCGTCGCGATCAGCTGCTCATCCGTATGATCCGGAATCTCGTCCCCCGCAAGTTGTTCACGCAAGAACTCATCGTACGGCTTGTCCTTGTTGAAACTTTCAATCACATAGTCGCGATATCGCCAGGCATTCGGTTTGGTTGCATCACGTTCGTAGCTGTTCGTCTCCGCAAAACGGACGAGATCCAGCCAGTGACGCCCCCATTTTTCTCCGTAGTGAGGTGATGCCAACAGCCGGTTAATCAAACGGGCCCAGGCGTTGGGAGAATCGTCGGCGACATACTCGGCGACTTGATCTGCAGTCGGTGGTAAGCCGGTTAAATCGTAGTATGCGCGACGAATCAGGGTCTGACGCGATGCCCGTTGATTGGGTTGCAAGCCTGCTTCGTTCAGCCGGCGAAGTATAAAGCGATCAACCGGGTCACGGATCCACGGATTGTCGACCGCCGGTACTGCTGGTCGTTCTGGTTTGTTGAAGGACCAGAATCGGCGCGTCTCTTCATTGACCGTCGGTGGTACGATATGTGATTCTTCTTTGCTCGCAACGGCTTTGATTCGCTGATCCTTTGGCCATGGAACGCCGGCTGAAACCCAGGCGGTAAGCTTATCGATTGATTCCTGAGGAAGCTGGCCGATCGGTGGCATCTCGTACGATTCGTAGTTGACCGCAGCGATCAGCAGACTCTTTGCCACGTGCTCAAGATCAACCGCCGAACCAGAATCGCCACCCTTCAGTAGCGACTTGCGATCTGTCAGGCGCAGTCCGCCTTTGGCTTTGTCTCCGCTGTGGCATTTCACACAATGCTGTTCAAGTAGAGGTCGCACTTCGGTGGCGAAGTAATCTTCGGCGAGTTCGCCGGCACAAACGGAAGCAATATTGGTCCAGCAAGTCACCATGGCGAAGCCAACAGCGATCGTGACAATTGAATTCACGCTCGCCCGCAAGCGGGAGAAATATGCTCGACGAAAAAGAGAGTCGCAAAGGGGCATGGTCGATCACCTCGCTTTAGACAAGAGGCTCTCATTCTACCAGCGATTCTTGTCATTTCGAGCAGAGGAATGTTCCCC
Source organism: uncultured Pirellulaceae bacterium (assembly GCA_938040995.1). Classification (GTDB taxonomy): domain Bacteria; phylum Planctomycetota; class Planctomycetia; order Pirellulales; family Pirellulaceae; genus CALHZT01. Next base: position 14,032 of record CALHZT010000270.1, read on the forward strand.
TCGCTGCGAATCGAACTTCCATGATTGCCATCTCTGCACGCCTCCCGCCCGTAGGTGGATCAAACTATAATTCGGGGATGGCAATTATCGAGCTTGCGGGGCTCACGAAAACTTACCGCGTCTATCAGAAAAAAGAGGGCCTGTCGGCTTCTCTCCGAGGACTCTTTCATCGCGAATACCGTGAAGTCGAAGCGGTCCGTGGTATCAATCTTCAAGTTGAACAGGGCGAGTTCGTAGCGTTCCTCGGGCCGAATGGTGCCGGGAAAACCACGACGCTCAAGCTGCTATCGGGAGTCATCACGCCGACATCCGGAAACGCGACGGTAATGGGATACGTTCCGTGGGAACGCGACAACAACTACCGCCGTCGCTTTGCACTGGTAATGGGCCAGAAAAACCAGCTGTGGTGGGACTTGCCGGCGCAGGAATCGTTTCGATTGCACCAGCAGATCTATCGTATTTCTGAAAGCGACTTTCAAAAGACGATTGATGGCCTCGCTGAACTGTTGGAGGTGCGGGACTTGTTGTCTCAGCCTGTTCGCGAGCTCTCGCTTGGCGAGCGGATGAAAATGGAACTCACCGCGGCTTTGCTACACTCGCCGGAAGTGCTGTTCCTTGACGAACCGACCATTGGGCTGGATGTGGTGGCTCAGCACAACATCCAGCAGTTCCTTCGTGAATATCAGCAGGAGCGGAAAACGACGATCCTGCTAACCAGCCACTATATGAAAGATATTGTGGCGCTATGTCAGCGTGTCGTCATTATTGCCCAGGGCCAGATCAAGTATGACGGATCGCTGAAGGGGATTATTGACCGTTTCAGTTCCGAAAAAATTGTGTCACTTCAGTTCGAAGACGGAAAGATGCCAGGCGATTTGGAGAAGTTTGGGCAAGTCGTCGAGTTGGCAGAGCCCAAAGCGAAAATTCGCATCGAACGTGCCCAGGTGGCTCAGGCGCTGAGTTCATTGCTCGACGGTTACTCGATCGCCGACGTAAGTGTGGAAGATCCGCCGTTGGAAGAAGTCATCGCCGACATGTTCGCGCAGAGCGCTGACGCCGAACCGGTAGGTCAGTAGGACATATTCCGTAGGACATGCTGTGCATGCCGCGCTGTGCGTAGGGCATAGCAGCCGCTTGCCTGACCAAGGCCGCTCGCCCCAAGCAACCCTCCTCCGACGCAGTGGTGTCATGCGAGGAACGAGCAGGGCCTACCACGTGTCGCGTGAGGAGGGTCGGAGCCTAAGCGACGGGGAGGAGCGGCCATACGCGTCGATGTATCGGCAACAGTTCGAGTCCGGTCTGGGCAACGTAAAATCCGCTGCAAAGCCAACTTTACAACACCCCAGGCACAGCCGGCACAGCCCGACCTGCGTCCGCTAAACAATCGAATGCAAAATGACGTCGAAGATAATCGAATCTTCGCCACCAATACCGGCTCGCGGAAGTCCATTGGGGCCGTATCCAAGATCCGATGGGATCACGATCCGGCGGCTTCCTCCCACATTCATACCGGCGATTCCCTCTCGAAAGCCCGCAATCACATTTTGTAATGGGAATGTAGCGTTGACGTTGCTGTCGAAGATCTGGCCATTTGGCAAGTAACCAACGTAACCAACACGCACCGTGGACGAAGTACCCGGACTCGCACCATCACCTGGCTCGAAATCAAAAACCTCAAGTCCGGTACCGGTCGGAGTCAGCACGGCTCCCTCCGGTAGCTCCGGCAAGCCATCGACCACGATGCCGACGCGAGCCTGACTGGTTTTGCCATTCGTGTCTGTGATCTCATAAACGAATGAATCGCGACCGTGCGTTGTCTGGGTGTAAGTGAAATTTCCCTGAGGATCGACCGAAACCGTTCCGTGTGCCGCCTGTTCGACGACACTGATCTGGGCAATCTGCACACCATTGTTTGGCACGAAATCATTGGTGAGGACGGTTTCGGAAATCGTTTGGGCAATCGGGAGAATGTAATCATCATGAGCCGCGTGGACCTGATCACCGACGGCTTCGTTCTGCTGAACATCATTGCCAGTCGAACCAAACGCGTCCCGCCCGTTGGCTCCGGTGACGACCTCGGCACCGCCCGGATTGTCGCTGTAGGTAGCCCTCGTATCAGTGACTCTTAAAGCGTAGCTCTCATTCGACGTCCACGCGCTTCGCATGGCGTCCAGGGCAGCGGGATCGCTATCGTTGTTCGTCGTTCCATTGATCAGATAGTCTTCGTTGCCTTCGCCGTAAAGTGATGCTCCCTGGCCGCCGATCAGGATGTCCTTGTCATCGCCCCCGAACAGGCTGTCGCCCCCAGCATGAGCAACCAGAACATCAAAACCTCGACCGCCTCGCAGCGTATCGAGTCCACCATTGCCAAGCAGCGTGTCGGGACCGACACCGCCAAACATCACGTCGCCATCTTCGCCGCCTTCGAGCAAGTCGCCACCTGCATCACCAAACATTGTATCGATGCCCGCACCGCCATTCAGCTCGTCATCACCATTTCCGCCAACAAGCCGGTCGTCACCGAGTCCACCACTTAGCTGATCCGCGCCACCACCGCCAAGGAGCGTATCGTTGCCGGCTTCACCGAGCAATTCATCGTTATCGCCCTCACCAACCACCGTGTCATCGCCGTCACCGCCGAATAGCGTATCTTCGCCAGCGCCGCCGAGGAGTGTGTCGTTATCGTCACCTCCGTAAACGGTGTCGTTGCCGCCCGAGCCAAAGAGCTGGTCGATACCGCCTTCACCGCGGACTTCGTCATCACCGTCATTTCCCTGGATCAGATCGTCGCCGTCGCCGCCAAAGATCGTATCATTCCCACCGCCGGCAAAGACGCGATCATTCCCGCCACCGGCGAAAATCATGTCGTCACCGCCGTTGGCAAAAACCAGGTCGATCCCCGGGCCACCGAATATTTCATCCGCGACGAACGAACCAAAGATGCGATCGTCGCCTGCGTTACCTTCAAGAGTCGCCGTGGTCTGCATGCTGGTCGCAACGATCGTGTCATTTCCGTCGCCACCAGTGATCTTGATGGAAGACACCTCGGACTTGGCGAACAGTTGAGGCGACTGCAGGAAAGGCGCCGAGACCCAGAAGTTGTCTGGAAGTTCCGCAATGATGATCGTGTCGTTGGCTGCCGTACCGCATACCTGAAGCTCACCGTTGACGATTGTCGCCGTGCCTGCGGTAAGTACGATTCGTTGTTCCACTGCCTCGAGGGTAAGTCGACGTTTTTTCATGGTTTGTCCCGTTGAACTGGAGCATCTCTCATTGCGCAGAAGTGGCCGCAGAGGTGGCGTAAATTTTCGCGAAGGATAGCCGCGAACGGAAATACAGGTCAACGGCTGCGCAGGCGATAGCACAGCAACGCTGGCAAGCAAGCGCTTGGAGCGCATTCACCTTTGGTGTAGCGTCATTTCGTCTCTCTCGCCCGGGATTCGCGCCGCCCGAGACGCTACACGTCCGTCGGACACCGACCAAGCGAAAGGCGAGTGAGAATTTACCAATAAGACATCGGTGGTCGTAGCGGTGGGGTGTTGTAAATTCGCTGTTGAGTGGCATTTGTGCTCACGCCAGATTTATCGCAGCCATTTGCCTGACCTCGCCCGACCGGTGCAGTCAGGAGTCGTTCGCCCAGGGCCCATGGTTGAGCTCACACAAGCAACCCTCCTCCGACGCAGTGGTGTCATGCGAAGAATGAGCAGGGCATACCACGTGTCGCGAGAGGAGGGTCGGAGCCTAAGCGACGGGGAGGAGCGGCCAGACGCGTCGATGTATTTGCAACAGTTCATGTCCGTTCTGGGCAACGTAAAATCCGCTGCAAGGCCAACTTTACAACACCCCACCGTAGCGGCTCAAGAACGCAAGTTGGCAAATTATTCTCCGCCGCTCGCCTTGGTAGAGAGGCCTTGGTTGAGAGATAAGGCTCGCAGATTGTTCCGCATTCCAAATCGCGAGATCCGTGAGGCCGGCGGCTTTGGCAGAGTTTCCAGAGTGGCTCAAGCAGGAGTGAGCCCGGCGATACGCTGGATGAAGCAGCCCGAATGCGGCGAGCCATCACCTCGTGTTGGCTCGCCGTGATTGCACGGTGTCGGATTACGCAGTCACGTTGATTGTAATCGTCTCAATCACGCTGTTTCCGTCCACATCGGTGATACGAACATCAAGTGTTTCAACCGATGCTGCGGCAAGTGAATCTGTTGTCGCTACCGTGATCTCTCCAGACAAGCGGTCGATGACAAACGGCGCGTCGAAGTTCTCCAGCTCGGCCTCGATGATGAGTGAAAGATTTGAAAGAGCTGCGTTAGGGCTGAGTTGCTGGCCATTCAAGAACAGCGATGGAGTGCCGGTCAGACCCAATGCCGCTGCATCGGCTTCATCTTGATTGATGCTCTCATCTGCAGCCGCATCTACACGATCCACAGCGAACTGATCCAGGTCGAGGCCGAGAGTCCGCGCGAACCCGTCAAATACCGCTTGAGCGATTTGTGGGTCAGCTGAATCCACCCAGCTTTCCCGGTTTCCGTAAATCAAATCGGCCATTTCGTTAAACATGCCTTGCTGTGCTGCGGCCTCCGCATTCTGGGCGGCCAATCGAGCCAGCGGGAATGGGCGTGGCGACAGAGTCAAATGTCGGCTGACTACCAACAATTCGTCAGGGAACTCTTCTTCGACAAGTTGTAGCTGGTCATGAAATACTGCGCAGATGGAGCACTGGAAACTCTGGTAGTCAATCAATACCAGCTGCGCCGACGTGGAACCGGAGAAGTGGTCATCGGCGTTCAGTGCCAATTCCGATGCTGCGTCCGGGTCAACGATTTCGTAGACAAGCTGTGATCCCAGCGATGAATTCGTTGTGGTTGCCGTACCGACCGTTGTCCCGTTGGCCGCGCTCTCGCTGATGATAAACTCGTTATTGTCGAGGTCGGCAATGCTGTTGAGCGTTACGTCAAATACGATGACATCCTCACCACCGATTCCGGCGCCCGGGTTTCCGTCCGGACCGTAACCCTGATCTGGAGGAATGACGATTCGGCGTCGGCCGCCAATGTTCATCCCCTGGACTCCCTCAGCGAATCCGTCGATCAGTCCAGAGAGGGCAAAGTCGATGCCATCGTTCTGATCGAAGATTTCACCGTTGGGAAGGTACCCAACGTAGGTCACATTGACCGTGTCAGTGGCGACCGGGCTGGCTCCATTACCGACTTCGAAATCGAAGATCTCGACGCCGGAAGCAAGGGCAGTCAGAGTTGCCGAATCATCCAGCGGCGGGAATTCACCGCCAACTTCGATGTTTACCCGGGCGACATCGACGTCGCCCAGTTCATTGGTGAGTTCGTAGATGAAGAAATCACTACCGCGAGTCGACTGGGTGAATGAGAACGAGCCATCACTGTTGAGAGTGACGCTTCCGCTTATCGGCTGAGACACGACAGTGACCGATCCCGTTCCAAGTGCGCTGTCGTTTGCGAGAACACCATCGGCAGCCGAGATCTCGATCGTTTCACCGATGGCAGCGTTGTAAAAGTCTGCATTGGCAACGAATTCGATGCCAGATGATTCTTCACCGGCCTGGGCGTCGATGATTTCGCTCGCGTCATTGCTGACAAACGCGTCCAGCCCCTGATTCCCAAGAATCCGGTTGTTGCCGATATCGGCAATCGCAGTCAGTATTCCTTCTGTCCGGTCAATACGCTCGTTGTAGTTACCCACGGCGGTCCAGACGGTGCGTGCTGCGTCCAGTGTTGCTGCGTCATCGTCACCGGCAGATTCGCCGCCGATGATGTAATCCTGTCCGCCGTCACCATAAATTTCATCAGCATCAGCTCCGCCGATGAGAATATCCATGTCCGAGCCGCCGAAGATGCGGTCAACACCATGGCCGCCGGACACAACATCATTCCCGACACCACCAAAGATCGAGTCGGCTCCGAAACTGCCGAAGATCATATCCGGTCCTGTGCCACCGAAGATCAGGTCACCGTCGGCGCCGCCATTAATCTCGTCTGATCCATTGTCACCGAACAACCGGTCTTCGCCGTTGCCACCTGAAAGATTGTCATCGTTCTCACCGCCGACGACCAGGTCGTCACCGTTGTCCCCGTTCAGGGTGTCCGGGCCTGCGGCACCGATGAGCGTATCGTTGCCGTCGTTGCCATTGATGGTGTCGGCACCAGCGCCGCCGATCAGCAGGTCGTCGTCGTCGCCCCCGTACAAGGTGTCAATGCCGGCTCCGCCAAACAGATTGTCAACGCCGGCTTCACCTCGAAGGTTGTCGCTGCCGCCATTGCCATGGACAATGTCCGCTCCGGCGTTGCCGTTGATGGCATCATTCCCTTCGCCACCGAAGTGAATGTCGTTTCCGTCACCACCCAGCAACGTATCGTTCCCGCCGTTGCCGTAAATCAGGTCATCACCGGCGCCGCCACGGATCAGGTCCTGCCCCCGACCGCCAAAGATGCGGTCGTTACCGTCGCCACCTTCCAGCGTAATGAACCGGCTTATGGAAGTCGCGACAATCGTATCGTTGCCGCCGCCCCCTTCAACCCTGATGGAGTTTACCTGGCCACTGGAGAACGTCCGATTCGAAGCAAGGAAATCAGCGGCCACAAAATAGCCGCCAGAAATTTCCGCGACGACGATTGTGTTGGCGGCATCATCACCGCAGATCGTCAGGACACCGTTCTGGACGACAGCTGTTCCTGCCGCGAGAACTCTTCGGTGTTCCAACGCTTCCATTTGAAGTGGCATGCGCGTGGTTTGTCGGTTGGGTTTGCGGGCAATACTGCGGAAGAATTTTTTGATCATGGTGAGCCTTGACAAGTCTGAAGGGGCTGGGCCGTGCCAATCGTTCATTCTAATCGTAAGCACTAATAGGCATGCTGTTTGTAAGCTGGCGGACAATAAATGGAGGGATTCGGTGACGTTAAAAGCCGTCGTACCGTAACCACCACTACGAACGGGCTCGAGGGAGTCGTTTCCGCTGGCCATCCGCGTAACAGCCAATCGGCTGGATACTGGATGGATAACGCCATTCTCTATAACTGAGGGGGAATTTGCACGAGTTTTGTCACGGCGATGTGTTGAGATTCGCTCACCAGCCCTTATTGTCGGCAGCGCGATCGACTAAATTGCGGCCTGGCAGCAGCGATTTGAGGCAGTATTCTGATCAAGGCAACGCATGTACGCCCGCGCACTTACATGGTGGACAATTCTCCGGATTTCGCTCGAGGAGCGACTGGTGTACCGTGGCGATTTCGCCATGGGAACCATTCTGCGGTTTTTGCCCATCGTGACTCAGATATTTCTCTGGGGCGCCGTCTTTGGTGCCATTAATCAGTCGCAAGGTGGCGAAGCTTCCATTCGCGGATATTCTTATCACGATTTTATCGCGTACTACCTGCTGACGATGCTCTCACGCGCCTTTTCCAGCATGCCCGGTCTTGCGAGCGGAACAGCCGCCCAGATTCGATCGGGTGAAATCAAGAAGTATCTCATCCAGCCGATTGACATGATCGGGTTCATGCTCGCCAGCCGAGTGGCCCATAAAATCGCCTACTATTCCGTCGCAGCGATTCCGTTCGCGATCGTCTACTTTATATGTCGCGGCTATTTTCCCGGTTGGCCAGATGCACCAACGATGTGTGCGTTTGTTGCTTCGCTCCTGATGGGATTCATACTCGGCTATTTTCTGGAGATGTGCCTCGGGCTGATTGGGTTCTGGTTCCTCGAAGTCAGCTCGCTGCTATTCGTCTATATGCTGTTCAGCTTTTTCCTGTCGGGGCACATGTTCCCGCTGGACATGTTGCCGGCTCCCTTCGATACGATCGTGGAGCTATTACCGCTCCGCTATCTGGCCTATTTTCCAGCGGCAGTTTTTCTGGGCAAGATCACCGGCACGCGGTTGGTGATTGGGCTGCTTGTGGAAGTCGCGTGGATTATTTTCTTCGTCGTTCTCTCTCGCGTGATGCTGAATCGTGGGCTGAAGCGTTACAGCGGGTACGGAGGATAGAGAGATGGACACTTCAAAATCGACTTCGCCGCATCCTTCGTACGCCCGTGTGTTCCTGACGTTCATTCGCAACAGTCTGGTTCGCGACATGAGCTTCCGCGGCAACTTTCTGATTGAGAGTATCGCCTCCACGTCCTGGGTGTTCATGAACGTTGGGTTTTACCTGCTAATCTTCCAGTTCACGAACCAGATCGGTCCGGATAGTGGTTGGGGGAAGTACGAGTTTTTCGTGTTCCTGGCGACGACGATGTTTGTGAATAGCGTGGTGCAGGCGTTATTCATGCCGAATGCCCAGGAGTTTAGCGAGTTGATTCGTACCGGCGGGCTGGATTTCGTCTTGCTCAAGCCGATTGATACGCAGTTTCTGGTTTCGTTTCAGCGAGTCGAGTGGTCAACGCTTTCCAATTTTCTGGTCGGCATCGTGATGCTCGCATACAGCATGTACCAGTTGATGACTCGTGATGTGAATCCGCTCCATCTGAGCCCGATCGCGGTCGTTATCTATCCGCTCTTCATTCTTTGCGGGATCATCGTGCTCTATAGTTTGATGATCACGCTGGCGGCGACGAGTATCTGGCTGGGGCGGAATCAGACGCTCTACAACTTCTGGTTTTATATCACGAATTTTTCGCGGTATCCGATGGAGATCTACAGTGGTCCAGCCGGAGTGGCATTGAGTTCATTCTTCACCTTCATCATCCCTGTGCTTGTCGTGGTGAACGTACCGGCTCGGGTGATGGCTAAGCCCTTGGCGGCAAGCGGATGGTTCCTGCCGCTGTTTACGATCGTTGCGACGATCGGCAGCGTGCTCGCATCACGCTGGGTTTTTCGTCAGGCGTTGTTGAGTTATCGAAGTGCGAGTAGTTGAGCGACCCTCGCTGCAAAAGCTCGGCGATCTGTGTTCTGTCAGATGCTTGCGTTTTTCAACACAGATCCTGGCCAGAAAATTCCCAAAGACGATCCAGAGGGCTTTTGATGCGCCCACCGAGTTTTTCGACGACGTGCAAGTATCGCTCCGTCGTTTTCAGGGAATGGTGGCCCATTAGTCTTTGAAGCCTGCGACGGTCACATCCCGGTTGCGAAAGTCAATTCGCCAAGCTCAATATCGAGAACTTCGCTGAACCGGTTACGCAGACGTTTTGTTGCTACAAGTCGGACACCGCATCGGCAACGAACTCATCTGGCAGCGAATCGCGACGGGCTGCTCCCTCCGCGATGACAACCTTCAGCTCGTCACAATAGGCAACAACGACGAGCCGCAATCCACCACTCTTGCCACAACCAGGAAAAGCCCATCGCATCTTGAGGACTTTGCCACCCTTGGGCGTAGACATTATCGGAACAATACTGTCGCCTTGACGGTCCCGGCAGTCGCTGTGCGTGGAGAAATACGCACACAAGAAAGTCTTGATAGCCTCCTTTTGCTCCTTGTACTGTTCGTCGTTCCACAATTTGCGCTGTTGACGCAACTCAGTGGCGGTTGGCGATAGTATCCATTTGCCATCACCCGGACTGTACGATGTCACCAAACGTCCCCTTCGCCGTCTTCAGCAGCTTGAATGATCGTCTTCCGCTCGTCGGGCATCAGCGGTGCGCTTGTCCAAGGATCATCCTCAACAATTTGCTGCAAGGCAATCATCATGTTTATTGGGGATGGCTTACCGCTTTCGCGGGAACTCCTCCATGCAAGCGACCAACCTGGATTCTTGTGGGAATAGTCCGAAGCTGCTTCAGATGTCATTTTGGAAAAATGTTCGGTGACCCTGCTAATCGCGTCTAAATGTGGCGTCAAAAAATCTGCCGCGTCTTGCTCTGCAATCAATACCATTGGCTTGGCCCCATCCCAGCGCTCAGCTTGCTCAGCGATGCCTGCCTCCGCAAGGCGTTTCACCAAACGTTGAGGGTACTTTGCAACGACAGGGCCGTTTTCAAGTGCAATGTACGTGTTCTCGGTTAGGGTACTGCCGTGGTCGCGCAGCGACACCAGATCGACGTAAAACAATGCCTTGTTCAATACGACGATATTCAGTTCGTTGTTTGGCGCTCTGGCTAGGATCGCTGCCGCTGCGTCGGTGAGTTTTTGTTTTTTGTCGCTAACAGACATTTGACCTCCATAGTCAAGAATATCGACGTTTGGGGCTTGCGGCAACAGAAAATGGGCCGCAACAGAACAAAGGGTTGAACCGAAGCCCTCAAAAACGCGGATTCTGCACGCAATCTTTCGTTCGGGCTCGGTGAACACGGCTTGTCCTACACAGGCCCTGGGCGTACTCCCGCCGGCAACCACTATCACTTCTGATTAGAGTTCGATTCTGATGCTCTGCCAAATGCGTTTCAGAAGTTGACCAGTGTACGTCAATGCACTTTGCGATACTCGAGGCGTAAGGGGAGTTTGCACGCCGCTGCGATCCACCCGGCGAGCGTGGTCGATGTCCAGAAAGATGCTGTGCGAAGAGTGGACGATCGTCTTGTACCAGTCAGAACAGCAGGCGTGAATCCGAGTTGTAGTCGAGCCGTTTTTTGAAATTCAGCGGGAACTTCATCCTTCGAAATTCCTTGTTCTTTGATCGATATTCGAGTGGGGCAACTGGCTGGCGATTCGAGGCAACAATGGCCCTCGCCCTCGCTGTGGCTCCGACCCTCCCACGCGCCAAGCGGTACGCCCTGCATGTTCCTGACACCCTGACGCCGTAAAGCCACGCTACAAACTACGCAGCCCTTGACTGGATTGCAGCAGGTAAGTCGCGAATGTAAATATCCTGTTGTGGGAACGCGATTTCGATCTTTTCCTTGCGAAACGCTGCATCGATCGAGCAATGCAACTCGTCGATCACGTCCAATCGCATGGGCATGTTCTCCATCGAGATAAAACATCGCAGGACTAGATTGAGACTGCTGTCGCCGAACTCGTCGAACGTCACTTTGGGCGCGGGATCATCGACGACAATCGGATGGATTCTCGCCGTATCCTGCATCAGCTGCTTGGCTCGCCCCGTATCCGATCCGTACGCGACACCGACTTTCACAAGGATTCGATTTACCTGATCAGATAGCGTCCAGTTCAATAACCGACCCGTAATGAAGTCTTTATTGGGGACGATAAAATCCTTTCGGTCAAAATTGGTAACCGTCGTCGCACGCATGCGGACTTTGGAAACCACACCGGTTACCTTGTCGATGGTCACGATATCGCCCACGCGTATGGGACGCTCTAACAGGATGATGATTCCTGCCACGAAGTTGGCGAACATTTCCTGCAGGCCGAATGCCAGTCCGAACGTAAATGCCGTTGCCATCCATTGAATCTGGTGCCAGTGCAGACCAATGAGCCTGCAGGAAAACATAAGGCCGATCAGAAACAACGCGTAACTGCATATCGTCGTGATCGCATAGCGAACAGAGTTTTCCAGCGGCAGGTGTTTAAGTACGATCAACTCCAGCAAGCCCGGCAAGTCCCGAGCGGCCACCGCCCCAATAATGATCACCACGATCGACAGAAAGACTTCGGCAATGGTGACTGGATCCACAATCTCGTGAGCTCGCGGTTCCGCCACACCAGAGTCAGTTGTGATGACTTCTGTTACGATTTGAGTCGAGTTCCACACCGGCCACTGCTCCAGTAGCGTCAAAGCCGGAAGCACATGGTGCCATGTCATCCATATCATCAACGCAGCCGCGCCGACCAGCATCGTAGTGACCAGCCGCCGACTCTGTGCTGATTTTGCCTGCAAATCGGCGATCGGATCTTCTTCCAGCACGATCCCGTCACCGTTAACACTGGCTCCCGGTAGATCAGCGATTACGTTTTCGGGCAATGACTCGTCCGGACCAGGTCGTAGTCGGACCTCATGTTGTCGTTCGGCGACTGGTTCGGCAGGCCGCTCATTGTATTCTGCGTAATGTTCGCGAGCAGCGTCGATCGAAAGGTTGCGTCGATGAACGAGGATCAGGCGCATGAACAGTCCATGAAATATAAAAGCCAGTCCCACAATGGCCAACGTGAGAAAGCCACGCCATGCGAGTTCATTTGCCGTGTAGGTGTAGCCCCACGCGGTCAGTAATGCGAGCGCAACGGGCGTCGCCACGATTGCCCAAAACCAGAGCGGGTGAAGGCGCTCGATCCAGCCTCCCCTGGAATGACTGAGGAAGTCCCGTGCCAGTCCGGTATTGCGATTGAGGATGCGCCAAACAAACAACGCAATGGAGAAACTTGCCACAATGAACATGCAGCGATGAATGATGCCATGCCCCGACGTCTCTTGAATGGAATAAAGTACCGCACCGACAAAGACAAACGGTACCAAAACAACGCTTAGCCAGGACAATTGCCGTCGGAGCGACTGGGTAACATGTGGATGCCAATCAAAATGGGCGTCAGCCAACCCGTCTTTCGCAAAGACATTTCGAAAGAACGTCAATGGCAACAGCGCAAATGCACAATCAAGGCACCCTGCGGCAATCGCGTTCGAGCACGGCTGAGGATTTCGCAACAACGACAATCGCCACGCGAGGAAAAGAAAACAGCCCGGCAAGAAGAGGCTGCCTGTGATATTGATCAACAAAGCCATGAGACTTGGCGAAAACGAGCTGTAGGCGCTGCCGCGAGCGCGACCGGCAATTCGCCGCAACTGTGCCGAAAACAATGGTCGCGAAACGAATAGCAATCCCAGAGCGCCGAGATAGAACGAATAGAGCAACGGAGACGTTGCTGCGTCGTTCAACAAAGACGGGCCAATTTCTGGCCACGTCATCAAACCTCGTTTGGATTCAAGCTCGGCTTTCCAGTTCTCCCGCGTGAAGTCTGTGTACAACGGGGGATGACTGCGAATCCATAGTACGCGTTCGTCGATGTACTCGCTGAACTCATCTGCCAGTTTCCCCAGCTGCTCCTCCTCAATGGATAGCTCAACAAGCGTGTTGAAGTACGTCGACTGGTCCCGATAGACGGTCTTCATGATTTCGCGTCGGGCCGTCAGCAGCTCTGCTGCGACTCTCGCATTCTCAGCAGAAGCGGCAGTCGTATTCGCGATGCCCAATAGCGCAAATTGACGTTCGACCTCACGTGACACATTATGCATATGCCCAAGTTGCTCATCGAGATCGAGCAACTCCAATTGAGCGCTTTCCATCAACTTCTGTCTCTCGATCCTGGACGATTTCAGTACACTCCGACTGGGGAGATGAGATCGCGCCCGTCGCAGCATGGTTCCTACCGAACTGGGAAGCCCTACCGCGTCGACTTTTGCCTGTATCGCCCCAGACGACTCCTCAACAACGTCCGCGACAGATTTGACATGCTTGAGTTCTGACTGTGCAGCGTCCATTAGCTCAAGGATGTCCTGAATGCGTTTTGCATAGCGAATGTTCTCTGCCGCGAGTGGGCGCAAGATGTCGGGAACCTGCTTCCCGGCAGCCGTTGCAAATTTGATAGCCGCACCCGCTTCCTTGTCTCTTGCGACCTGGAGTGCCGACTCGGTCAGTTGGAGTTGCTCGCTCCAAAGATCAACTTGCCGCACGATGAGTTCCCGTTCCGACTGCAACAGGTTGGAAGCGGCTTCGGCATCGAAGTAACGAAGTTCCTCCTCCAAAGCTGGTTTTTCCATCAGGCACGAGCGAAGGTGGCAAAGCGCCTCGGTATTCCTTGCCAAAGACGCCGGGGCCGATTCCCTTTTATTGGGCGGGGCTGCTGCTGCATCGCGCACATACGGGATTTCGCATTCGAGATCCGACAATCTCCTGCAAATTTCACTCCGCCGAGCCGCGCGTTTTCTGGATAGCTGGTCGAGCTGGACTTTTCGCTCTTTAAGCTGGTCCAGTGAATCCCGTTGCGTGTTGAGCAATTCTTCGAGCTGGCCGACATCCTCTGTTTTCGGCGGAGTAGGACGAGCAGATTGTAGCTGTGCCAGGCTGATCCTGATGTGATTGGACCGTTGCTCAGCCGATTCCAACCCTTGCCGAAAATCACCACGTCTTCGTTCAAATTGTGCCTCGCGACTCAGGTTGCCGCGAGCCGTTTCATACAAGCCGGCGACTCGTTTCCGCGCGTCCTCGTCCAGTTCAGCGTTGTTGGCGACCGCCGTTGCCCGACTCTCGATCGTTGCCAGAGTAATTGTCGCGGCCGACTGTTCGACGGGTGGTGCCGTTCGAGTTTCGCCGCCAATCACACTGTCAACCGAATGCACCGAATCTGCGTTGGAATCTTGATGCGCGATTCCAGGCGGGCGGTTCGACTTCAAAACAGGTTGGAGAAACATCGGGCTCGGTGGCAACGGCTGGATTCGTTGAACTGGCTCCGTTTTTGGAACGGGCTCCATTTGTGGAGCTGGCTCTGTAAGCGCAGCCACCGGTAGCACACGCTCGGCATTGTCCGACTGAACGGCGTGCGCGGCCATGACTGGATGCTGCGCAATGTTCCCGGAAGTCGCTGTCGCTTGAGGGGACGTTGCTGTCTGGGTAAACCGAACCGCGCCAGATTGCGCGTACCCATCGCCCGCGATCAAAATCAAGGCAAGTCCGACGAACACCAGAAGGCTGAGGGGCGCTCGGCAAACTCGACCAAATAGCCGTGTGGCAAACAACGAACGGGGGGCGGGGGCGCTTAAGTAGTAGTTCAGGGACATAGGCTCCGGGAATTGGCTTCGTGATCACTAACGTCCCCCACATTGTCATCGTGGACGACGGCAAATGTCGCGAAGCCTACGAGAACGAGACGAAAATTCCGATAGCGGAACCATGATTGAAGGCGAAGGTACAGATGCAGGCGCTACAGCGATTACTGACGGGCAAGGCGTCCAAGCTTGTGCTTGCATTCTTTGCAAGCAGTATCCAAGCCTTGGGGGGGCGTAACTCTCTCGGCGAATTGGTCGTCGGAGCCACTACTTCTTCTGCAAATCTGCCTCGGGCTGACTGGATTCTGGTTCCTCGAAGTCAGCTCGTTGCAGTTCGTGTACATGCTGTTCATGGACCATATTGACTGGAACGAGAGAAGGGTTGATGTTGTTCAGGCTTCTGCGGAACAATGGCCCTCCCCGTCGCTGTGGCTCCGACCCTCCCACGCGCCAAGCGGTACGCCCTGCTCGTTCCTCGCATGACACCGCGTTGCCGGAGGAGGGTTGGTTTGGTTGATGGGGTGGGTTGGTTGATGGGGTGGGTTGGTTGATGGTTCGGTCATAGGTAAAGTCGTGATTGGCCACTCCCTTCCATGCGGGAAGGTATCTAGAATCTCCGTATGGTTTTTCTGCGCCTCATCAGGCTTCCCAATGTTTTTACGGTCATCGCCGATATCCTGATGGGATATCTGTTTGTTCATCCCAACTTGCAGCCGTCCGGCAAGTTTACGCTGACGCTTGTCAGTTCTATCTGTCTCTATTGGGCCGGGATGGTGCTTAACGATGTGTTCGATGTGGAGCAGGATCGTAGAGAACGCCCCGAGCGTCCGATACCATCTGGAAAAATTTCTCTCCCGGCGGCTCGTGCTTTGGGATTTGGATTGTTGCTCGCAGGGGTCTTGGCAGGCTGGGCGACAGGTTGGGTGCAGGGCCCCAGCGACTTGCCATGGCGAAGTGGAGTGATCGCGACGGCGATTGCCTTGTCGGTGTTGGCTTACGATTCTGTTCTCAAGAAAACGGTTTTGGGCCCGCTAATGATGGGCCTGTGCCGGTTTGGAAATGTGTTGCTGGGGATGAGTGCTGGGGCTGTGATTAGTGACTACGCGACGCCGGTGTTGGGATTCGATGCGGCTCAATTGGCGATAGCCGGTGGGTTAGGCGTCTACATCATGGGTGTGACGTGGTTCGGCCGCAACGAAGCCGCGGATGAGATTCCGAGGAGCGGGCTGTTGACTGGTGTCGTGCTGATGCTGCTTGGCATGCTCTGGTTGGCCAGTTTCACGCTCGTGAGCGTTAGTCAGGCCGGGCGATATGATATCGTGATTCCGCACCGGATCTGGCCACTTGTGGTGGCGTTGCTCGCGTTTACTGTCATTCGCCGGGCAATCGTGGTCCTGCTGAATCCGACCAGTTCCGGTGTTCAGATTGTGATTAAACAGTGCATCCTTTCGCTGATTGTTTTTGACGCGGCTGTTTGCCTGGCAGCCAGGCCACCGTGGCAATGGTCAGTGGTGGTTGTTAGTTTGATGATTCCGACGGTGCTGCTTGGAAAGTGGTTTTATTCGACTTAGGATCGTTCGAGAAATTACTGCCTGATCTTCCTTCGTCTTTCCCGCGCAGGCGGGAATCCATTGAATCGGATTGGCTTTTTGATGCAGGGAAAGACGTTGAGCGTTAGTACGCTTCGAGTGGGTCCCCGCGTTCGCGGGGAAGACGGCCATAGGCCGTCAATTGAGTCGTCATGAGCGGAGATTTGACACTAATTGATCGATTGATCCTTAGTGGCGATCCTTCTGGGTTTTGGAATTGAGTATGAAAAAAGTTGCGTTTCTTTCCGTTCCGGGCCTTCGTAAGAAGGACCTCGCGTCCATGCCGAATCTGTCGAAAATGATGGAAGGTGGTAGTCAGTCAAAGCTGACGCACAGCTTTCCAGCCGTGACCTGGCCGGCTCAGTCGACATTGCTGACTGGTAAGCCGCCGAGCGAGCATGGTGTTGTCGCGAACGGTTTCTACTGGCGCGACGAAGACAAGGTGGAGATGTGGACAGCGTGGAATGACAAAATCACCGCGCCACAGATCTGGGATCGCCTGAATGAGCGTGGTCTGAAATCGGCCGTCTGGTTTCCAATGCTCAGTAAGGGCTGCGGTGCTGATTATGTCTGTATGCCGGCTCCGATTCATAACCCGGACGGTTCAGAATCGCTTTGGTGCTACACGAAACCGAAAGAAGCTTACGGGACGTATCGCGATGCCCTCGGTCACTTTCCGCTGAAACACTTTTGGGGGCCGCTGGCCGGGATCCAGTCAACAAAGTGGATTGCCGATTCAGCAGTCGTCGCGGCGAAAGAGTATCAGCCTGATTTTTTCTATCTCTACCTGCCGCACCTCGATTATGCGGCGCAGAAAGATGGCCCGGACAGTGAGGCTGCATCAAAAGCTCTGGTCGAGCTGGATTCCGTAATCGGCGAGCTTCGCGAGGGCTTTGAAAAATCGTTGGACGGTTCGGAGCTGGTTTGGGTAGTCGCAAGTGAGTACATGATTGGCGCTGTCGATCACGTGACGTATCCCAACCGGCGACTGCGCGAATCGGGTTTGCTAACGGTTCAGGAAACAGATGGTGGCGAGATTCTCGATACGAAGAACAGTCGGGCATGGGCACTTGTGGACCACCAGTTTTCGCATGTGTTTGTGAAAGACGCGGATGCACCCACGATTCAAACTGTTCGGGAATTGTTTGCCGATACGGAAGGAGTCGCCGAAGTACTGGCTGGCGACGAGCGAGCCAGGTATGGAATGGACCATGAGCGATCGGGCGAAGTCATCCTGGTATCAACGTCCAATAGCTGGCAGGCGTATTACTACTGGATGGACGATGCGAACGCGCCGGATTTTTCCCGCACGGTCGATATTCATCGCAAGCCGGGATACGACCCGGTCGAATTATTCTTCGATCCGGCGACGAAGGGGATTCCGCTCGATGCGACGCTGGTGAAAGGCTCGCATGGAGCACCGATTGCGGCAGCCGATTCGGAGGGAGTGCTGCTTTGTTCGGCAGGCGGCGTGTTCGATGCCGAAGTTTCCGACGTGGAAGTTTCGAGCGAACTAGAGGGGATCTTCCACGTGTAGGACAGTGTGTGAGCGGTACGGCACTAGCCGCCGGTGGGTAAAGAACCTGTAAGAAGGTGACCATTCGCAAACAATTTTGATTTGTTTTTGATTGTGTTCTGCTCCCTCGAGCAAGCGTTAGAAAACGGCAAGCGTTAGAAAAAGGGTGGGCCGCAAGCTAACTCGAACCCACCGGCGGCTAGCGCCGTGCCGCTCACAACCTTCGCTAAATACGCGCTAATTTCAGCGGAGTTTGTGTGCGACTAGCAGGATCTTTGCGGAGCCATCTACTACTCAGGAGCGCTCGCTGTCTTCGTAGACTCGTTCGATTTCGTCGATGCGTTCTTCGACGGAGCGGGCAACATCGAGCCCGATCTGCAATTCGTCACGCAGTTGTTGGTGATTCGAATCTTCGGTGACCGCCGCTTTCAGCGCAGCGGTCTGAATATGGTCGAGGCTGGTATCGAGATGGCCGATACTTTTTTCGACGGTGATGACTGTCTTGTCACGTTCGGCGAGCAACTTGTTGCGGGCTTCGTCAGTCGCCATCTCGCTGGCTCCGGCCCAAAGTTGAATCGAGCGTTCCAGTGATTCGAGGCAGGAATCGTAGAGCTCATTTGCCTGGATCAGGAGACTCGACATGCCAAGCATGTCGATGTGTTCACTTTCCAGCCGCAACATGCGTTCGTGGATACGTTCGAGATCCTTGAGGATCTTTGTTGTGCGTGGATCGCGGTCCTTACGAATGTTGGGGAGCAGTTTACGAAGGTATTTTGTATGTCTCTTCTGACGCTGTTTTCGAACGTCGCTCAGTGCCTTGGTGAACAGCTGGTTGCGTCCGATCGTGAGTGGTTTGATGGCTTTCCATGCAGCCAGTGCACACAACCCATAGCCGGGAAGGGCGAGGTAACCATCCACCATCAGGCAGAAGGCACCGCCGAGTGCCGTACCCCAGAAACCGACCGAGCCGAAAACGCGGCGGGCCATTCTTCCGTAAATTTGCAGCTTCGAAAACGCCATGTTGACTCCGTACGCCGGCCTTCGATTCTTTTGAAGAGTTTGCCAGTTCGCCTTTGAGATTCCTGGTTGTCTTAGGTCGATTTTTCGCGACGCTGCAGATCGGGAGGCGTGAACTGAAATCCGGCGCTCTGTTCAAAAAACTCGCACGGATTTTCATAGGTGACTCTCCGAATCAGGCTCTCTGGATGTCCACGTCGTCGCATCTCGAGAATCAAATCAGGAATCGCTGTCGGTTTTGACGGGCCCCAGTCGCCGGCGGAATTCGCCATCAATCGTTCGGGGCCAAACTTTTCGATCATGTCCACGGCGCGAGCCGGTGTGCACTTCGAAACCGGGTACAGCGTCATGCCCGCCCAGAATCCCTCGTCGAGTACATCGCCAATCGTGTGCTCTTCAACGTGATCCACCAACACGCGTCCGCGATTAATTCGACTGTCGCCCGTAAGCATGTCAAGAATCATCCGCGTGCCGGTGTATTTGTCGGCGAGGTGCGGCGTATGGATGAGAATCGACTGGTCATGTGCCACGGCCAGGTCGAGATGCTCCAGGAAAATGGTTGATTCGTTCTTCGTATTTTTGTTCAGTCCGATTTCACCAATGCCAAGCACATTTGGTTTATTGAGGAACTCGGGGATCATCTTGAGGACTTCGCGAGAGAGTTCGACGTTCTCGGCTTCTTTCGCGTTGATACATAACCAGGTGAAATGCTGGATGCCATACTGCGCCGCGCGAGTCGGCTCGAACTCGGTCAGCTGCCGGAAGTAATCGCGAAACGACTCAACACTTCCCCGGTCAAACCCCGCCCAGAATGCCGGTTCGCTGAGCGCAACGCAGCCCATCTTGGCCAGTGTCTCGTAGTCATCCGTGGTCCGTGAAACCATGTGGATGTGTGGATCGACGTAATACATACTCTTCCTGAAAAATGCGTGCGAGCTGCGAGTGAGCTTTCCGATTCGCGTTGTTGGGCTACGAGCTAGATCCCAAAGTCGCTTCTCCAGGATTCATTGTAGGGGAGGGAGAAGATCATCTGAACGGCTTTGGCGCGTTCCGCTTGCCCGGT
>CALHZT010000271.1 GCA_938040995.1 uncultured Pirellulaceae bacterium
CTTCAGTGAGAATACGGCCTGCGAGATCGACGACGAAGTCAAACGGATTCTCGAGGAGTCGCTACAGAAGGTCCGTGAGATTCTACTCTCGCGGAAGGCGGCGCTTGTCGCTGTGGCGGAAGAGTTGATCGAAGTCGAATCAATCGACGGTAACGAATTGAAGCGTATCGTCGAAAAACATTCGACAGGACCACAAGTCGTTCCAGGTACTGCTGAAACGGTTGGCCGCGATGAGCTGCAGTCGCCGACAGGTGCGGCAGAGCGAAGCGAAAAGAGTGGTTGAGCGCGCCTTCGGCGAGTGTCGAGTGTCGAGTGTCGAGTTGCGAGTTGCGAGTTGCGAAGGCGGTGTGTCATGCACGACCTGCGTCGCCGCGTGCTTCGGTTCTCTACTCAAACAGCAACATTCCGCCTGTTTCGAGCGCGTTCGCGTTGAAATCGGCGGGCCACTGTTGTCTCACCGCGCCCGGAATGATGCGTTGAATGCCGATCGACCACGCGGCATCGCGATTCAGGGTGGTTAGCGCGCTCATGGGGATGGCGGCTTCGATTGTCCATGAGCCACATGAGCTGATTGGCCCACCGGCGGCTGGTGCCGTGCCGCTTACGTCTGGTGTTTCGGCGGAGGCGCTTGAGAGATTGGCGATGAACCAACGCGGGTTCCAGCTTTTGTCGGAGAGGATCGAATCGGCGGCTTGGCCGTTCTCATCGATCGTTAAGTGCCACGCAGTCGCATAGTCGCGATCAATGTCCAGCCAGAGTTCCAGGCGATCGGTGTTGCGCATATCTGCATCACGGCTCGTTCGTTCATGCGACGTCGGATGGCCCGGTGGAATGATTCTTTCGCAGCGGGCGGCGAGATAGAGAAAGTCGCCACCGTGCGCGATCCACACCTGAGTGGCGGGCTCATGGGGACCGTTCGCCTTCATCGTTACGGGCGAAGTCTGTGTCCAGGTGGCATCGTCGAGGACGCCGTCCAGATGCGGTTTGGGAGCCGGAACGCAGGGCCATAGTGACTTGAGCGGTTGCCGCTGCGGTTCGAGAAACTGAAGTTCTTGCGACCCGCATTTGCGGTAACCGATCGTCGGTGAGGAACGAGCCAGTCGCTGGTACACGGCACTCTGTCGAATGCCGGGATTGTTCGTGCGGCGGCGATGTGCTTCGATCGCGAATTGCAATTGCGGATCCGATTTGAGCATCGGGCTGATTCGCGTTTTCCACGTAGCCATGTTCCACACGTCGACATCACGTGTAGCAGGGCTCGCAATGTTGTTCGCCATGGCACGGACCGGGTTGCTTTTGGTCCCGGCGACTTTGACAAGTTCGTCGAGCGATAACGTCGGTGCCGAAGAGTATTGTGGAGCCCGCAAGTTTTCTCGCATGAGTGGTGACTTGGATCTCGGCGATCGAATCGGGCCCGCAGATTGGCGGCTGGTCGCGCTGGCAAACTGGTACGGGTTGTTTTGGTCTTGTTGGGTGTTTGTTTTCGAGGCCAAAGATTTTGACGCAGCGGATGTTGGGGCAGTCGTGATTTGTTTTTGGTCAGCCGCCAGTTTCAGTTCGGCGCTTGCGGACCAGAGAATCGCGTCCCGCACCGCCGCCGCTGCGATCGGTTCGCCGGGATACTTGGCAGTCAACGATTCAAGAACTTCGAGGGCTGCGGCCGGATTGCCGTCGTCGAGCTGGAGATGCGCGAGTTCGAAAAGTGTGGTGGCGGCTTGCGATTGTGGCAACTCCGCCGCCATATTTTCAATCTGAGCCAGCCATGCTGACGACTCGGCGGCTGTTGCGTTGTCCGAAGTCGCTTTGGTCAGGAGAGTTCGCAGAGCCGCCTGTTTCTGGGCAACCCGGCGGCTGTCTACGATTTGACCGCCTGCACGAATGGCAGCCGCTTCGTCATGGGCATTGCGGCTGTTTCCACTCGCAACCGAGATGCCACTCGACAGGCGTCCGCCGCCAACGAGTGAACTGAAAGAGAGCGCGGTCGGGCCGGGCTCGTAGCGTTTAAGCAGGAACGAGGCGGCTTTGTTCGAAAGGCTACCGAGCGACTGGCCCATCGGAAGCGCCAGTTGATTGGCGTGGACGCTTTGTTGGCTGGTGTTATCGTCAGGATTGGCGGCGGCCGAGGGCCCGACACTCCAGATTTTCGTTGCACTGCCCTGCACCAGTTCTTTGACGAGCGGAGCCGAAAGGAAGTCGGTGACGATCATGTCTGGTTGCCACGTCGCAATCGTCGTGGCGAGACGTTGTTTGTCGAGCTTCCGCCACCGCTCGCCTCCGTGTCCGCCGGTGGCGACGGTTGCGTCGTGGATTCGTGTGCCCAGTCCGGTCGTCAAAGGCGAGTCGCCGGTTTGGTCAACCACGACGGTTCGTACCCGCGCGTTGCGTCCCCCGGCGAGGTCGGCCCAGAGCATCCAGGGAATGTCGTTCATCCCGTCAAAGACGCCGAGCGCAAAGAGCTTGCGATTCGCGCCACGAGTCGTCGCCCAGGTGGCTCCGCCGTCGTGCGTTGCGTGAATGGTTCCGAGGGCTCCAATCGCGACCGCATGATTCGGGTTTGTAAAGCGAACTTGCCGGATTGGGATGTTCGATCCCAGTTGCTGCTTTTGCCACGATCGTCCGGCGTCAGGCGAGTGCAGGATTGTGTTGCCAGGTAGTCCGCCGATCCAGACGTTGTCGCCAAGACACGATACCGTGGCGAGGTCCATCTCTGATGCCGCGACATTGACGGACATGTCATGCCACTTCAATCCACCATCGAGCGAGACCCAGACGGTGCCGCGTTCGCCGACGGCGAACGCCTGTTGTTCGTTGAGCCAGGCAATGTTCCGCATCCGATGTCTGGGAAGCGGTGTTTTGGCTGATAGGCAGTTGTTGCCGATGCAGCGAACAATTTTTCCCTGGGCGCTCAATAGCAGGCCCGATCCGTCGGGAAGAAAGGAAGCGTCGGTCCAGCCGGCGAGTCCCTGAATGGCGACTGGATTCCACGAGCGCCCGCCGTTGCTGGAAAAAAAGAAACCGGATGGAAAGAGCGATGAACCGTCGCCGATCGCAAAGCCGGCCTTTGGCGACTGGAACCAGACCTTCTTCAGTGCCGGAAGTGTATCGACATTTTCTTTCAGCCAGGTGCGGCCTCCGTCGTCGGTTCGCAAGACGACTCCGCGACAACGTTGCAGGTAGGGAAGTGGAACGCGACCGACCGCCCAGCCCTGTTTTTCGTCGAGAAAGAAGACGCCTTGCAGCGAGCAGTCGGTGGGGGCCGTTTGATGAACCCACGTCTGCCCACCGTCGCTGGTGTGGAGGATGGTCGCGTTGTCGCCGACGGCCCAACCGGTTTGCGAGTCGACGAAGTGCGTGGCGTTCAGGTCTGCATCGGATTGGAGATGTGGCGAGATGGCTTGCGCGCAAGCGGGCAGGGTCAGGATGGCGACAATCAGTAATGAATTGATGTTGCGCATAGGCTGTTCGACTGGTTTGAATTTTGGGAGGGCGAGGCTTCGCCCGAGCCGTGAACGGTCAGGCGAGTCAACCAATTCTGCGACTCGGGCGGAGTCTCGCCCGTCTCGCCCTGGGGTGTTGTAAGGTTGGCCTAGCAACGGATTTTCCATTGCTCCAGAACGGTCACGAACTGTTTCAGGTACATCGACGCGGATGGTCGCTCCTCCCCGTCGCTTAGGCTCCGACCCTCCTCACGCGACACGTGGTATGCCCCGCTCGTTCCTCGCGTGCCACCACTTCGTCGGAGGAGGGTTGCGTGGTTCGGGCGGGCGAGCGACCGAGGTCAGGCAAGCGGCTGCAATAAATCTGGCGTGAGCACAAATGGCGCTCAACATTGAATTTACAACACCCCGGCCTCGCCCTTCACTGACCGCGACGTGAAAGGTTACGAATTGTCGGCAGCGAGAGCGATGCCAGATAGCACGAGGTGCGGGATGTAGGTCACGTTCAGATCGAGGTGCTTTGCCAGCGCTGGCCCGAATCCGCCAGTTACAAAGAGGTCTGGCGGTGTCGTGGTGTCGGTCAGTTCAGTCGTGATGCGGCCCATCAATTCGCGAACCGCTCCAATGGCTCCCCAGTAGACTCCGCTAGCGATAGCAGGGTGCGTATCGCTACCGATGCACGCCGGTTCGGGTTGGTCCGCTCGAACGATGACTTCGGGAAGTTGGTCGGTGGATTTGTTGAGCGCGCGGCTGGCGGTGGTTGTGCCGGGCAAGATGGCTCCACCAAGGAATTTTCCTTCGCTGCTGATCGCGTTGACGGTGATGGCGGTGCCCGCGTCGGCGAAGATGGCGGCGTTGTTTTTCTGCTTGAGTTGTTTGACGGCGGTTGCTGCCGCGATGCGATCGGTGCCGACGGCATCGGGACGATCGGTGCGGATTTCTATCGGGAACTGGCTATTCTTCAGCAGGTGAACCGTCGCATCGGGAAAGGTAGCGTCGAGCCACGTGATTATTTCGGTGGCCGTCGGTCGGTTCACGCTCGCAATGAACCAGGGTGTGTCTTTGGGCAGATCGTCCGGTATGGCTTTGGCCAGTCCGGCCGGGCCGGTCCATTCACCCGAGGCAACGGGGAAGGTGAGATGGTTGGCGGGGACTGGAATTGGGATCGCGGATTCCGACGGAGCGGCGGCAGCTCGAGCGCCGAAGATTCCAATCTGGACGGAGGTGTTGCCAATTCCTACGGCGATGAAGCTCATGGTTTTTGCTTGGGTGCCTAAGCGACGGGAAGCGCTAACCGCCGGTAAGTACTGGGCTACCGCAGAGAGCCGGGAGGGCATTTCAAAACCTGTGTTCGTAGTACCGGCTTTATCCGGAAGCCCGGTAAATTCCGCCTGAAGACGGTAATGCAAACTCCAAAACCGGTTTTGAAATCACTTCAACCGTACTCACTTTCCCGGTTGCTGATGGAGACGCGATGTTTGCCCCCAGACTGGCACCCGGTTTGCTTCACTTTGCCGAAGGAACCATTGACCGACCTTTGGAGCATTACCAATGCAGGCCCCCCAACTCGCTCTTTTCGCTCATCAAATAGCCCGCAATGCACAACGGCTGACGGCGTATGGAAGTACCTATTTTCCTGATAACAGCCTGAACCAGTATTGGGCGACTTCGAAATGCCGCGTACAGAAATGGCAAGAGTCACTAGGACAACTCGATCGGGCTCTTATTAGCGATCCCGACGAGCATCCTAACTACTGGAACTACCACGCTTCGATGGTGGCTGAGATCTTTTTTGGTGACATGGTCAGCGCCGTGTGGACTGCAGTGCTTCGCTCGTCCAGTGCCGACGAGAACTACTCGCTCATTACGAACATCTTCGAAACAGAGCGAGCCTCAAGAGATCGTGCCGCAAGTCTGCTTGAGAGAGCTTGCGACTTGAACTTGCGACGGCGGTCACCGATTGCCGTTCTCGATCACCTTCTTACGGCTCGAAAGCAAGCCGACATCTGGGTTGACTTGATGGTTGGTTACATCTGGCCACAACCGAACGTGTACGCTTGCGGGATTCTTCCCAATCGAGTCGCCCAGAACGCCGAGAATATCTCACAGCTTCGTCGCCGCAATGCAATGGGGCCGTTGGATCGTCGCGTGTCGGTTGAGATCAAGAATATGTTCAAGTGCATGCCGTTCGCCGAAACGGATAACGGTGTCAAGAACCGCGAGATCTGCATGACGATCCAGGATTGCCTGGCGGGTGCACGGTTGATCCAGTCGGCATAGAGCAAGTTGGGGCGCAGAACGCTCCGCAACAAAAGACAATCTGTTTGCTAACGAAAAAGAGCCGGACCATTCGAGTGGTCCGGCTCTTTCGTTGTTTGCGCCGCTGTGAAAGTCGAGTATGGCGAGAATCCTCAAATTTTCAGTTTTCAATTCTC
>CALHZT010000272.1 GCA_938040995.1 uncultured Pirellulaceae bacterium
CGCAATTGGATGGAAAGGAATTCGCCAGCGACGCGTTCACTTGCAGGAACAACTGGACCGGGCGATTACGCAGATCGAAGAATCTCGCACATCTCCTGATGAGTCAATTCGCATTCTGGATGTCGCGACGGGTGGAGGGCGCTACGTGCTCGACACGATTCGCAACCATGCTGCGGCAAATCACATTCAGGCCGAATTGAGAGATTTCCATCAACACAATCTGGATAAGTGTCACGCGACGGCAACGGAATGGGGACTGACAAACATTACAACCATGCAGCATGACGCATTCGCTGCGGAAAGCTACGAAGATTGTGAACAGTCCTTTGATATCGCGATCGTGTCAGGCCTGTTTGAACTTTTTCCGGACAACAGGCAGGTAACACGCGCCCTGGAACACGTACGCAAGTCGCTGCGGCCGGGAGGAATTCTGATCTATACGAATCAGCCGTGGCATCCGCAACTGGAGACAATCGCCCGAGTCTTACCCAGTCACCAGGGCGGCAAGTCGTGGGTAATGCGGCGTCGGGTGCAGGCAGAGATGGATCAGCTGGTCAATCAATGCGGTTTCGAAAAAACGGCAATGAACATTGATCGCTGGGGAATTTTCACCGTCGCGACGGCGAAGCGATCCGAAGACTAGCCGACAAACGAGCGGTGTAGAGAACCAGAATGAACCACGAATTCAATTGGAGAAAGCATGCATCAACAACACACGACACTGGCGACTTACTTTGAGCTGATGAACTGCAATGGTGCGGTCCGCGTTTACCAGGCGGCAAGGGAATGTGGCATCATTGACGCCCTGCGGGAAGGCGCCCAGTCGATTGACCAGTTGTCAGATCGACTCTCGCTCCAACCACACCCCGTGAAATTGCTGCTTGACGCTCTTGAAGCGATTGAACTGGTGGAGCGAACCCAAAAGTCGCCGGTGCCACCGGCATCGGCGGATTCACGTTCACGGCAGGACTTATTTGAACTGGCCGAGGTCCTCAAGTTGCTTTCGGATGAATACGCCGACCTCGGCGGCAGCTACTGGGATCAGCTGCCGAAATTCCTTGCGACCGGGAAACCGTTGAAGCACATGGACGACGTGGGCGAAAGCGAATTTCAGTACGCCAAACAGGCGGCTTCGCTCAGGTGGATGATGACTCCGGCTGCGATGGAGGCGGCCAGTTATTTGCAACAGACACCAGCGTCGAAGCGAACGCAGCCGTATCACATTCTGGACGTAGCGGCTGGATCAGCCATCTGGAGCCTCTCGGCGGCAAGAATCAATCCGCAGGCGATCGTAACGGCAGTGGACTGGTCCGGCGTGCTGTCGGAAGCCGAAAACACGGCCTCGCAAATGGGGCTTGCCCAACGATACCAGTCACTCGCAGGCAATATCTTCGATGTGAGCCTACCGGCGGAGAAATACGATCAAGTCATCGTGGCAAACTTTGCACACCTATTGCCTGCCGAAAAATTACTGACTCTTTTAACGAAATTACACGGTGCCACGAAACCTGGCGGGCAACTGGTTGTTGTCGATGTATTTTCGGGGCAAGCCACTGGTGATATCTCGCGGACGCTTTATCAACTGGGTCTGGAGATGCGCACTGCCGCTGGCCGTACGTATCAATCGAAAGAGCTACAGAGCATTGTTGAGCGGGCAGGCATCGGGTCCACACACTTTCGACCGCTAAAGGCCATGCCGCACACCATGGGCTTTGTGGCCGGGAGAAAGCAGGAATAGCAGTAGCAAATCAGAGAGAATCAGAAAAGGCACGGGCTTTCGAGTCCGTGCTTTTGCCATGTGCCGACCACAGTATCACGCGATTTCTAATCGCCTGTTGGCTGCTCAGTCAAAACGATCACACTACCAGCATGACTACCGAAGTAAATCTGGCCGTCCACTGCCGCAGCTGAAGTCCACACCTTCACATCATCGGCCACCTTGTACTTCCAGCGTTCCTCACCCGTATCCCGCTCCACAGCGTACAGATGCCCGTCAGACGACCCTACGTAGATCGAATTGGAAGCAACTGTCGGCGACGAGAACACCGCGCCGCCAAGATCGCTACGCCACTTTTGCGATCCATCGGAAGCGTCGAGTGCATAAAGATGCTTGTCGTTCGACCCTACGTAAACCGTGCCATCCACGATTGCTGGCGATGAGAAAATCGGGCCATCCGTCTTTCGCTTCCACTTCGGTTCGCCCGTCTTCGCATCGACTGCATACACGTGATGATCGTAGGAAGTAAAAAAGACCACTCCGTCGGCATACGCTGGCGAGGAAAGAACCGGCTTGTCACTCATCTGAATCGACCAGATCGACTTGCCACTGGCAGCGGAGATCGCATGCACCTTCCCGGCATCCGTACCGATGAAGAGCGTCGCTTCATCCAGAGCGGGCGAAGACAACATGCTCGCGCCGGCATCAAACTTCCATTTTTGCTCTCCGCTCGCGTCGTCCAACGCATAAACAAAGTGATCGAAAGCGCCAAAGTAGACCATTCCATCCAAAACGGCTGGTGACGACTGCTGACCACCCTCGCCCAACGCAAACTGCCAACGCTGTTTGCCAGTCGCAGCATCCAGTGCATAGAACTTGTTGTCATCCGATCCGAAATAGACAGTGCCATCAACAACGGACGGCGAGCAGCGAATCCAGCCACCGGTAGTGCACTTCCATTTCAGCTTGCCCGTCTTTCGATCGATCGCAAGCAGGTCTTTTGAATGCCCACCTGTGTAAACCATATTCCCGTAAACCGCCGGAGAGGATTCAATCACGTCACCAGTCGCGTATTCCCAAAGCAGTGCCGGTTTGGAAATGTCGGTCGCGCCACGCGATCCACCATGAGCAGCGTTCATTCGAAACTGATTCCAGTTCATCGCCCCACCTCCCTGTTGGCCGGTGCCTGAATTGTCGAGGTACTCCTGCATCGAAACCAGCCGAATGTCCGTGCGCTTTCGCAACTGATCCTTGATGTAGTATTTGTGCCACGAACCAAACGTGATCAACATGGTCTTGCCCTCACCCTGATGGGCGTTCAGGGCCTTTTCGATCAGTGCGTAGTGGGCAGCGTTGATGTTCGTCCACCCACCGTCACCAATCAGTTCATTGAAGTGCCGATCGTACGGAATCATACCCACACGAACGTGCTCATCGTACTGGTCGGTGTGAATGACGGATGGGTCATTCGGATCCCCCAGCGTTTCAATACGCTTGCCCGCCTCCTGCTGACTTTGCTCCATCTCGGCATACTCGGCAGCATGAGATTTCTTCAGACCCGTCATCGTCGCCCGTCGCGAGTCGTTCATCGCCTTTGTCCACGCCGCACAGGGAACGATCTCAAAACCCATCTCTTTTTGAAGCGGAAAGACAGCGTCTGTGTATTCCGGGAAGACTTTGACTCGCGATTCCGTGATCACACCCGTTTGACGAAACTGTTGCGCTGCCTCTTGCAGGCGATCGGGAGGAATCTCTGTCAGTACATAGTCCGGATCGACATTCTGAATCAGTGTTTTCAGTCGATGAATATCGTAGACATCGCTTGTCCGATGCTTGCCATGAATCATCCCCATGACGACAACCGTGTTCTTTGCCGCATCATCGGCGCAACACGTGGCGACGGACACGAAACAAAAAGCGACAAGGAATACACGGTGAATCATGGCAGAGACCTGTCTGATTTCCTGGAGAGTTTCTTGACGGTTCATGGCAACTTCGACCAGCCATTTGGGCGTGGCTGTTTAATCGTAACCGTTCACGGATATTGACGTTTCCTCAGGTTCGAGAGGGTCAGGCACAAATTTTCGGCGTTCGTCCGCAAAGTGAAATAAGTCAGTCTGCCGCCGAAAAATCGAGCCAGACCTTTGCCAGCGTGAACGGTTACGTTTAATCCCAGTTCAGGCCTTCGGGGATCGAATTCAGATTCGTACAGCCGCCTTCGGTAACGATCACCATGTCTTCGACTCGAATTCCGCCAAGCGTCAGATGATAGAGCCCCGGTTCGATCGTTAGTGCGTCGCCGACCAGCAGTTCTGGACCTCCCTTGTCGAGCAATGGCGGCTCGTGAACCTCAAGCCCAATGCCGTGCCCCGTTCCATGCGGCATCGACACAAAATCGGCGGGCGAATCTTCCCTCGGCAAACCCATCGGAAAGCCATGCTGTTCAATCACCCGCGTTGTCTCGGCGTGAACGGCTTCTCCGGTAATTCCTGCGCGGCAGATTTTCTCGGCAGCCGCTTTGGCTTCGACAACCGCCGCGTGCATCTTCTGAATCTGGTCCGGGATCGCACCGTGGACCACTGTTCGGGTGCAGTCGCCATTGTATCGCGTTGACCGGTTCTGCGGAAAAATGTCAATAATGACCGGCTGTTCCGTAAACAGTTGCCCGGCACCGTAGTTGTGGCAATCCGCACCTTCTTTCCCGCCGGCCACAATGCACTTGGGACCGCCGTAGCCCCGCTCGAGCAGCCAGATGTCTACCGCATTGCGGACTCGCTCGGAAGTAAGAAGATCACTCTCCAGATGCAGGCGACCTTCTTCGTCGGCCGTTGCCGATGCCACCATACGACACGCGTACTCAACGGCTCGTTCGGTTACCGATTGCGCCTCGCGCAGCCATTCGATCTCTTCCTCATCTTTCTGGCGACGTTGAATCACGCCAAGGTCGAGGTCGCACGCCAGGTCGATACCGCGGCTGCGAATCTCATTCGCGAAAATGAGCGGCATCGTTCGGTCACCGGTGACTTGTTTGATACCCGCCAGAATCAGGAACTCGGCAACGGACTGGGAGGTTGCCGTTTCGCGATCTCCGGACAAACCGCTTGCCGGCGTGTAATCGGCGGGACACCCGACTTTATCGACCCGTGCATACTGACGGGCGCGCCCCATTTCAATGTCACGAAGGATCAGAAACCGCATGCCATTGGGCAGCAAAATCAGCGCCGCCGGATCGCCGACGCTGAATCGTATCTGGTGATACAGCGCGTTATTCACGGCGGGAATTCCAGCGAAAACAATCGCGTGGCCCTCGGGCAGACTGGAATGTTCGATCATCGTAACTCCGAATTTGTAAATCTACGCAACCTGCGCAAGGCAGGGATCGCTTATTGGCAACATTGTGGCTGGTGGTGGTGTCCGCTCACCCGGCGTCTCATTGACAAACCAAGGGGGCTTCATCAAGTTTCATGGCTTACGGGAACAGAGAACGGGCACTCAGGTTCCTCAATCGTTAAAGCGCCCATCCACTTGAAGGAGAATTGTATATGAGTCGCAAACTATGCGTAGTGATGGCAATCGCTGCATTCCTCAGCCTCGATTTCGTGGCTGTACAGTCTACCGAAGCCCAGCTGCTTCGCCGAATGATTGGTCGCCGCAACAACAATTGTTGCTGCCAGACTGATTGTGGCACAACTGCCTGTGGTTGTGCGACTGGCGATTGTGGAACCGTAGCTATTGCCGCTGAACCTGTAGTCACAGAAACCGCCGTTGCTTCGTATGCCGAGCCAACAGCATCGTATGTAGCGCCTGTATCTTATGCGACTCCGACGATGGAATACCAGGCAACTCCCGTTCAATATACAGAAGCTCCTTCGGAAGCTGGTTGTGGTTGCGGTGGCGAAGTCGGTTACGAGCCAACTCCAGCGATGCCCATGATGGGACAACCCGTCGATGTTACACCTGCAACGTACACGTCCGGATGCATTGGATGTGAAGGTATGACACAGGTCGCGCCTGTTTCAGCGATCAGCTATGAAGCACCCGTTTCGTCCGTCGGTTACGCAGCACCAATCATCAATGGTGGCGGTTGTGGTTGCAATGCCGGTGCTCCCTGTGGTTGCGGTCCCGATTGCGGTTGCGGCGGTACGGTAGCCAGCGGATACGACCAGGGCACAGTCATGCAGGCTGGCTATGTCGATGGCGGCATGGGCTATGTCGAAGGTGGTTATGTCGACGGCGGCATGGGTTACGTCGATGGCGGATATGTTGATGGTCAAGTCATCAGCTCGCCTTGCGAAGGCGGTGGTTGCGGCGGTGTCGCAACAGAAGGAATCGTCTACGAAGGTGCTGTTGAATCGGTTCCTGTCGAAGCTCCAGCCGTCGAAACAGGAGAATCATCGGACACACCTCCAGCGGCTCCTTCGGAAGACGAAACCACCGAAGAAACCAAAGCTGAAGAATCAGAATCGGAAAACAAGGAAGCCTAAGCTTTCTTCAAAACGATGAACCCCACAGACCCGGCTCGCGAATAACGAGCCGGGTCTTTTCGTATGCACTTGCAGAATCTGCACTCGAACGCAAACCACATGAAACGGTCAACAAAAAGACAAAATGCCCAAATACATCTGCCTACTGCGCGGAATCAACGTCGGTGGCAAGAACATCATCAAGATGGCTGAGTTGCGAAGCGCGTTGCCGGAAATAGGCTGGGAGAACGCCGAAACCCTGATTCAAAGTGGCAATATCATTTTTGAATCGAAGAGCAATATCGCAAAACCGGACGCCATCACCCGGCTGATCAAAGAGCATTGGGGCTACGATGTGCGAGCCCAGATCGTGTCGGCTCGCAGGTGGATACAAGTCGTAGCAAACAATCCGTTTCAACACGCTGACAAGAAACATCTGCACCTGACACTGCTTGAAGAGAAGCCAAAACGGCAACTTGTTGAAGAAATCAGGGAACAGGACTTTGGCGACGACGAGTTTGCTGTTGAGCTGAACTGCATCTACCTTTTGTGCCCAAACGGCGTGAGCCGGACCAGGTTGACGAACAACTTTTTTGAGCGAAAACTGAAAACAGCCGCAACCACTCGCAACTGGAACACGGTACTGAAGTTGTTCAAGATGTCGTCCAGAATCGAAGGAACCGGTTAGCTAACGCGCTTCCTGACGATGGCCATGTGGTGATTGATGTGACCGACAAGAATCCACGCCAACGCCCGCACAGTAATTGGGTTACCTGAGGCTGTTCCTTTCCGATCCCACGCCGGCTCCGGTAGCCGGCGAAGGAAACTCAAGTTCGATCGGCGGGTAAAATCGAGTTCATCGATCAATTCAGGCAGCATCGTTTTCGTATAGTCGATTGCGTCAACGTATGGATTCTGGTCCATGCCAGGCAATGGCGTTTCATCGCCACACCCGAACCGGTGCGCACGCCAACCGAACAGCTTTTCCGCATCAATCAGATGCCCCACCACCTGCTTGATGGTCCACGTGTATGGTTCGTGCAGTCGCGATGCTTCTTCGTCGGACATGGCATGTAGATCACTACGCACACCGCTGATTTGGGATTCGAGTAGTTCAAACAGGCCGCCTTCGGGCACGCAAGCAAGATAGGTGCCAAAGTACTCGTGGTATTCGCCAGCTTCCGGGCGACGCAAGACGTTTTCGCGGCTCATGAAATTCCCTTCTCTGGCTTCTCCGAACAGGCTTTTCCCAACAGGCTTTTCCCAACAGAAAAGGCTGCGACAGATGCCGCAGCCTTTCAGGATTATCAATGGGCTCGTGGACTAGATGCTGCCAAGTTTCGCCACGAGATCTGCGGTACGGGCGCTGTAGCCAGCTTCGTTATCGTACCAACTGACGACTTTTACCATCTTGTCGTCGAGCACCTGCGTGAATGGTGAAGCGAACAACGAGCTATGCTTGTCGCCGATGATGTCTGTCGAGACCAGAGGATCTTCGACATACTCGAGCACGCCCTTCATCGGGCCTTCGGCAGCTGCTTTGACCGCAGCATTCACGGCGTCGACAGATACCGATTTGGCCGCGTTCACGGTCAAGTCAACAACGCTTCCGGTAGCAACAGGCACACGCATGGCGATACCAGTCAGCTTGCCGTTGAGTTCAGGGATGACAAGTCCGACGGCTTTTGCAGCTCCGGTGCTCGTCGGGATGATGTTCTGAGCCGCCGAACGGCCACGATACGGATCCTTGTGAGGCATGTCCTGCACTCGCTGATCATTCGTGTACGCGTGAACGGTGGTCATCAAGCCCTGCTCGATACCAAAAGTATCGTTGAGAACCTTGGCGATCGGTGCAAGGCAGTTCGTTGTGCAGCTCGCATTCGAAACGCACTTCATGTCGCCCGTGAGCTTGTCATCGTTGACGCCCATGACGCAGGTCAGGTCCGGATCGTCCTTTGCCGGTGCACTAATGACGACTTTTTTGGCGCCAGCTTTCAGGTGCGAATCGTAGCCGGCTTTGGAATCAGTGGCTCGATTGGTGAATACACCGGTACTTTCGACGACGACGTCGATTCCAAGGTCACCCCAGGGCAGCTCGGCAGGGTTGCGAAGCTCGAAAATCTGAATCTTCTTGCCATCGACAATAAGATGCTTGTCGTCATGCTCAACTTTGCCACCGAAACGGCGATGAGTACTGTCGTACTTCAACAGAGTCGCAAGCATTTCATTGTCGGTGAGATCGTTGACGGCTACGACTTCGAATTCGTCGCCTCGCTCCCAAAGGTTGCGGTACGTTAGCCGGCCGATGCGGCCAAAACCATTAATCGCGACACGTATTGCCACGGCAGTTCTCCTGATACAGTTTTCCGTAATGTAGAACCCGGCATTGTACCGCTGTGAGAATAGGCCAACAAGCAAAGGCCATGGAGCCAGTGGGGCCCGCCAGGTCTGGAATCAGGGAGATTCAGCGATTCAGCATAAGTCTACGCGATACAGGAATCGGCAGACGCTGAATTGGAGGCGATTTTCGTGGGAGACGCGAAGTCACCGTTCACGGAGATTGACGTTTCCCCAGGTTCGAGAGGGTCAGGCACGAATTTTCGGCGTTGGTCCGCAAAGCGAAACAAATCAGTTTGCCGCCGAAAAATTGAGCCAGACCCTTGCCCGCGTGAACGCCTACGACGCGAAGAGATAAAGGGATGGGCGAGGCAGGATGCACGCGACTCGGCGACCCGTGCGTTCGGCGACTTATGACTCAACGACCTGCGTTCGGCGACTTAGGCCCCTTCGGTGGATTCGTCCTTTTTGCCAGACCCGTCTTTGGTGGGCTTGGTGTCTGAAGACGGCTTGGAAGCAGGTTCATCGCCGTCGGCTGTTTCGGCGACTTCAGCGACTTCAGCATTCTCGGCGGCGGCTTTCAGTTCGGCTTTTCTGCTTCGGCGGCTGCGGCGTTTACGCTTTGGTGCTTTCTCCACTGCGACGAGGGTGGTCTGGCTTTTAATGGTCGCCGTTTCGATAAGTCCTTCACCCTGATTCACGTACTTGAGCTTCGAATCGACTTTGTCACCGACCTGAACCCAGTCGAGAACATTGAACAAATCGACTTCGACCTTGGCGTCGTCGGCAATTTCAAATGTGAAGAGCTTCTTGCCAGTCGAAACAGCGACTTTCCCGTCGGCGATCCGCTTCACCACACCAGCCACCAGATACTCCTGTGGCTGGTTCCTGTCTGGTTTGCCTTCGCCCTGAAATTCCGCTCCGATGTCAAACTCTTCGCGGGGCGTGAAGACCTGGACAAGATCCACGGGTTCGGCAGCGATCCCTTTCTTGTCGAACGTTCCGTTCACACGAACAATCATGCCTTTGTCGACCCAGCCTTTTTTGGCTAACCCGATAAACTCAACCTGAGATGCGTCAACCGGCGCGATGGTCCACAGCCCACCTTCCCTCTGTTCCTGAACCTGAATCGCGCTGGGGCCGACGGCAACAACCTTGCCTTTGAGTGCCTTGCTGCGAAATTTCACACGACTGCGGCGCTGAGCCGACGCGATGCCGCCTGCCAAAGTCGAAATCACCAGAACCAATACAATGAAATTCAGGAACCGAAGAATCTGCCTTGATGGTCGTAACATGCGAATTGTTCCAGCGCCTTCCACGAAATGGGGAAGATCAAGATACCTGTGCCCCTGCCTATTTCCTATCATACGGCCTCGCAGAGCGACTCGCCAAGAGATTGAATTCAGAGCTCGTAAAATGCCCGGGAAACCCGACAAGAACGATCCGACGAACCGGAACAAACCAACGATGAATATCCCCCTGTTGCTGGTTGCCGTGGCCGCTTGCGGAGCCCTGGGTGCACTCACCCGTTATGCCGTTGGTGTCTGGCTGTCAGGAAATGGCGGCTCGTTTCCGCTGGCCACATTTGTGGTGAATATCGTCGGCTGCTTTTTGTTGGGGTTTCTGTTCTTCGCTCCCACCGGTTTCGGCTCGCTCTCGCCAGAAATGCGTACCGCGATCGCGACCGGGTTCCTTGGTGCGCTAACCACGTTCTCGACCTTCTCCGTTGAGTCTTTCGATCTCATCGGCAAAGGCAATGTGGGCATGGCGATTGTCAATCTGGCCGGCAGCATCGCAGTGGGACTGCTCGCCGTCTGGTTGGGACAGTGCGCTGCTTCGTGGGTCAGTTAGAAGTCGCCTGTATCTGGCGGCAGTGTCAGGGGCAGAGTCAGGTAAGCGCATAAAAAAAGACCAACTCTTTCTTCGAAAAAAAAGAGCCAGCCTTTAAAAGTCAAACTTATGGTCGCGTGCGACGAGTGGAGTCGCTGCGAGAAAAGCGAGGATCAAGCGTGCTGTTGCACAAGCCTTTAAATGAACCAGGCCAACGCTAAAATTTGGTCCCTCAGTCAGAGGCGATCCATAAGTCTGTTTGCTGACAGTATTGTACCTTGTGGGTATCGTCAAGCACGAAATTTTATCGACCGAAATCGCGGACCAGGTTGGTACGAATTCAAAAAAATTGGCGTTAAACTTTTGTGCCAATTCTCCAGAAAACAATCACCTTGCTTTTTCCGCCAAATCAACGCGACTTTACTCACAATCAAGCGTTGCAATCGGCGAAAACAAACACAAAACAACATTTCCTCAAGGCGGATTTTCTGCCTCATCCCTGCTACAAACGAAAAAAATCACCGAATGAAAACCAGAATACGTAGAGCAAATGTCGTACTTGCAAATGAAACGGTGGTAGCAGACGTCATTATCGAAGGGCAAACCATCGCCGATATTGATTCGGCGGCCCAGATCGCCGTCGACGAGGAAATTGACGGAACTGGATACCACCTGTTACCGGGAGTCATCGACGATCAGGTTCACTTTCGCGAACCCGGATTGACCCACAAGGAGGACCTGGCCACCGCCAGTCGGGCTTGTGCCAAAGGCGGCATAACCACCTTCCTGGAGATGCCGAACACCAAACCAGCCACCATTAGTGTTGAAGCGTTGCACGCGAAGCTTCAACTGGCGAGTACCAAGTCGCTGGTCAACTACGGATTTTACATCGGGGCGACTCCGGACAACGTCGGTGAACTCAAAGCCGCCACCAGAACGCCCGGCATCAAGATCTTCATTGGATCGAGTACCGGGAGCCTCCTTGTTGATGAGCAACAGGCACTCGAAACCATCTTCGCCGAAACAACATTGCCCATTACGGCTCATTGTGAAGACGAAACAACGATCACCGCCAACCGCGAGCGAGTCGGACCAACGAACAACGTCGCCGACCATTCCAGAATTCGGGATGAACAAGCCGCCATCGTCTGCACTCGTCGAGCGTTTGACCTGGCCTATCGCCACAATCACCGCTTCCACCTGCTGCATACTTCAACCGCCGCGGAAACCGAACTGACGGCCGATCACCGCAACCTGATCACCGCGGAAGCTTGCCCTCACCATCTTTTGTTCAGCACCGACGATTATGAACGCCTTGGCACGCTGGTTCAGATGAATCCGTCTATCAAGCCGGCAAGCAATCACGAAGGGCTCTGGCAGGCGCTTCACGATAACCGGATTCAGGTGATTGCAACGGATCATGCACCGCATACGCTGGAAGAGAAACAGCAGCCCTACCCTGCTTCGCCATCCGGCTTACCTGCCGTCGAGAACTCGCTCGCACTCATGCTAAACGAAGTCAACAAAGGTCGCTGTACGATCGAACAAGTCGTGCACTGGATGTGCGACGCTCCCGCGAGAGTCTGGGATCTTGTTGGCAAGGGTCGCATCGAACGCGGCTACGATGCCGACCTGGTGTTGGTAGACCTGAATCGGGAGCACACCATTCGAAATGCCGACCAGCTCACCAAATGCGGATGGAGCCCGTGGGATGGCGAGACGCTGAGAGGCTTGCCCTTGCGCACCTGGGTTCGCGGTAAGCAAGTTTATTGCGAAGGCAAATTTGATGAGTCGATTCGCGGAACCGAAGCGGAGTTTGACCACGCCCGTGGCGGATACTGGGCGACAAGGTAATCGCAACAGAATTCCCGGGAATCATTCGGAAAAGCGACTGTCGGCGAGCAGGATTCAGATGACTTCAGCTGCCAGATTTCAGCTGACAGATATAGACCACCCACGGGCTCCAACGCGCAAGCCGTCGAAGCTGGCTCCATCCTTCCAGGGTAGTGGCGATGGGAACCAGAGGAGAATTACTGAAACGGCCGAACGGAAACCAACCGAACCCTTCGGTTTCCACAATTTCGAAATTGCATTCCTTCAACTGCTTGCACATGTGGCGATAAGAACGAGTGTAAAAGATCTCATCACCGCTCAGTTTCGACTTGATGTTGGAAAGTTGCCCACGATAAGAGCTCTGGTTATTCAGTGTGAAAACTGCAGCTCCACCATGGCGCAATACGCGCTGTAACTCGGGAACAAACCAGTCATGCTCGTTAATCTCAACTTCGATGGAGACGGCGACATCCATTGAATTGTCGTCGACTGGCAACCGACAATCATCGGGGGACACCAGAATGCAATTTGCTTCCGGGTTTTTCTGCTGGCAACTGGCCAGTTTTTCGGCACCGACCTCGGTGCTGGTCACTGCCAGCCCATTCTGAAGCATCAACTGGGTCCAACGCCCCGATTCGGCACCGATATCAATAGCGGTTGTCGCGTTGTCATGCACGAGTTCCAGTCCGCGAAGAATCGCCGCTCTTTCGATCGAGGCAAGGTACTTTCCCCAGGTAAAGCTGCCGACTTTGGTCCAAACGTCTGGAGCCTCTGTATCAAGTGTCTTGCTCATGTGATCCGTAATTGCACGTGGATGTGCCGATGTGCCTTAATCTCTTTGTGAATGACTTGAACTGATTCACTACGCCAAATGCCTTAGCTTATGCCACTATGAGATCGGCAAACAACGTCCCCCAGAGATCCCAAAGTCGGCAGTGTTTTATAAGCGTGGCGATCACTGCTGGTCCTTCCGAAAATTGTTCTTTTTCGAGATTTGTTCGTGAATCGTAATAAGCGTGACGCCATTTACATCGAATGTAATTTGGCTGACACTCGTAACCTATCAGGATATCGGAGCTCATCCTGTTTCGAGAGGGCCAGGCACAAACTTTCGACGTTTGTTCGCAAACGAAACAAGACAGTAGGTTCGAGAAGCGTCGCACCAATTCGCCAATAAAATGAACCAGACCTTTGCCCGTGTGAACGGTTACTGATAGTCCACGGGCGTTGCCAGGCACGATTCGAAACAACGACCTGATATCCATAGCCAGTCCAAGTTGCCATGCAATCGACTCAACCTCCCGCCGCTCAACGACTGGACTCGCCAAAACTGTGGTCACCGCACAAGTCGATAGATAACACGTTTCTCGCTCTGTTCCGCATCGCGTGGGGCACTTGTCTACTTTGGCAGATATGGTGGTACTTCAGCACAGACCTGATTCGCACCTATTACATCGACCCGCCGTTTCACTTCACATACCTGTACTTTGGTTGGGTTAAGCCGTGGTCAGGCGACTGGATGTACGTCCATTTTTTCGCTCTCGCGGTCGCCGCCCTTTGCATCCTGCTTGGTTTTTACTACCGGTTGGCAACCATCCTGTTCTTTGTCGGTTACACACATGTGTTTCTCATCGACAAATGCTGGTACCTCAATCACTACTACCTGATTTCGCTTGTCAGCTTTGTGATCATCTTCTTGCCAGCCGAAAGAAGATTCGCAATGGATGCCTGGCGGAGGCCGAATCTTGCGACCAGTTTCGCACCCACGTGGACGTTGTGGCTGCTTCGAGCCCAGATTGGCATCCCGTATTTCTTCGGCGGAGTCGCCAAACTAAACGCCGACTGGCTAAGAGGCGAACCAATGCGAACATGGTTGGCTCAATCCAGTGACTTTCCTCTCATCGGGAGCTGGTTCACGCAGGAATGGTGCGTCTACTTCATGTCGTACAGCGGTCTCTTTATCGATTTGCTGGCTGTCCCCTGCCTGCTCTGGAAGCGAACGCGACCGTGGGCGCTCGCCATCCTGCTCATGTTCCACCTGATGAATGTGCGGCTGTTTCAAATCGGTGTATTCCCCTGGATGATGATTGCACTCACGCTCATCGGCTTTACGGAGCCGGACAGGTGGCGACGCTTGTTGCCTGCCGTTGCCAATCCGGCGCAACCCAGCCGGATTCCTCACTGGGCAGCAGCGATCCTGATTCTCTTCCTCGTTGTACAGCTCATTGTTCCGTGGCGGCATTGGCTTTACCCCGGCAACGTCGCGTTCACCCGCGAAGGGCATCACTTTTCCTGGCGAATGAAGCTGAACGAACGGACAGTTGCTTCAAAGTTCTCGGTCTTGCCGCCTGAAAGTGGCCAACCGGTTCCTGTCAGCCTCGTCCCCTACGTGATGGGCTATCAGGAATCCAAAATGCGTGACCCCGACATGATCCTGCAGTTGGCTCATCACATTTCTGATCAACTGTCAGCAGGCGGCGACCGAGTCCCTGTTTTGGCCGATGTCACCGTCGAGCTAAACGGCCGACCTCCGGCTGATCTTACGAGCGACCCCTCCACCAATCTCGCCGCAGTTCCCCGGACAATTCGACACGCCCGATGGATTCACGGATCGCCGGAGGATTCGCAATGAAATCCGCCAATGTTGTGAAATCTGCCGGTCGTGATTTGATCATTCTGTCGGTGATATGCGCCATGGCCTGGGGGCTGACTCGCATTCGCCTTCACTCCCGTCAGATCGAAAGAATGCGGGCCCAAGTCGTCTATTCGACGAACATCAGTCAGGAGGCGGCCGAAAGCCTGATGGACTGTCTGCAGCAAGTCGGATTTCTAAACGGTGTTCCGCGAACTTACCACGTCGATCGTCTGGATAATGTCATCCACCTTCTGGTAGTCGCCGAACCGGCCATTCTTGAAAATCCTCAAGTTGAAGTTTTGCTACGCGACGGATTCTCCGAAGTTTGCCGCACCGCGTTTCCCGGCAATCAGGTAACCGTATCATTGAACGACACGAAGCTTGCACCTTTTAAAGTGCTGATCAAGTCGCAGCAGTTCTGACCAGAACACGGCGGGCAATGTTACCCTGGTTGCCGCTGAAAGACTTCTCGCGTGGTGCTCGTCAACTCCTGGTTTAATGCCGCATTCGCCACGCAAGCCTCCGCTATAACGAAGTGGTGTGCAAGAACAGCACCTCATCGAAATTTCATGTGCGGTTCGACGAACACCTTTTCCGCACAGCCTCGCTCCATGCGACAATAGCGACCCATGCAATTGCGCCACACGATTCAGGCGTTTCAGTCCGAAGTGGCAATGCGGGTTATTTCACCGGGAAGGAAAGGGAAACCGCGAAGCAGGTCGTTACATGACATAGGCTTTAGCGATTAAACACCCTGTCCACGCCATTCACGCCCATAGTGCCTAACCAAGCATGACAAAAGCAAACAAGAAGCGACGTCGCGGTATTGAGTGCGTCGAATTGGCGATCGTCCTTCCGATCATTCTCCTGTTTACGGCCGGCACGCTTGAAGTTTGCGAAAGTCTGACTCTTCAGAAGAAACTCGAAGTCGCCGCGCAC
>CALHZT010000273.1 GCA_938040995.1 uncultured Pirellulaceae bacterium
CAACTGCCAACTGCCAACTGCCAACTGCCAACTGCCAACTGCCAACTGCCAACTGCCAACTGCCAACTGCCAACTGCCAACTGCCAACTGCCAACCAGGTACAAACCAGATGCCAGACAATCCACTCACCAATCTTCAGCAACAACGAAACAAGAGCACGGCTTCTTCCTGGGACATTACCCAACCGCACCGCCAACAAGTCACCAATCAACTCATCCGTCACCAACTGCCCGCTAACCCGCGGCTGTGCATTCTCGGAGCCGGCAACTGCAACGACCTCGACCTCGCCACGCTCACAAATACCTTCGAACATATCGAACTCGTCGACATTGATCGCAGCGCCGTCGAGCAAGGGGTCGCCAGCCAGCAGCAACAGGACTCCCCCAACGTCACCATCCATGGTGGGCTCGATGTAACTGGAGTCTGGGATCAGCTTGCCGCGTTGCCCAACCTCGAAGAAAAATCGGACGTTGCGATCGATGAGTTGATGCAAAGCTCCCGTGAATGGAACGGCCTCGGCGAGCTTGGCGAGTTTGGTACCGTCGCATCAACCTGCCTGCTCAGCCAACTGTTCGACGGAGTCCTCAAAACCGTCGGAGAACAGCACGAACGGTATCTCGAAATCCTCGCCGCGATCCGTCAACGACATTATCAACTGCTTTACGACATGGTGAGTCCAGGCGGTACCGCCCTCCTGATCACCGACTTTGTCTCCACCGAAACCGCCCCCGACTTGCCGAACCTTTCCGGCAGAGCATTCAGCAGGCGGCTGGAACAGATGATCATGAATCGTAATTTCTTCAGTGGCCTCAATCCCATGCGGCTAACCAAATTGCTTCATGAAGCCGACTTCCTCTCCGGACCAGTCGCCAATCCCGTCTGCTCGGCGCCCTGGTTGTGGAACCTCGGCTCACGCCATTACGCCGTCGTCGCCATACGATTTCAAAAGCCGTAGCACAACGAACG
Source organism: uncultured Pirellulaceae bacterium (assembly GCA_938040995.1). GTDB lineage: Bacteria > Planctomycetota > Planctomycetia > Pirellulales > Pirellulaceae > CALHZT01. The sequence goes on from CALHZT010000273.1 coordinate 967, forward strand.
GCTAGCATTGCTGCCGAAACAGTCGGTGTAATCCGCAAGGTCGACCTAAAGTGCAACGTGGTTCCCGGTCGACTTACAAGACGTGACCAAAGCACTTCCCACTTTCGCAATCGGCCTTTTGATTTGCCTGGTATCTGGCTGCGCGATGTGTTGCGCTCCCTACGACTGCCACTATGCGGCGTATGGAGGCAAGCGTCCGCGAGCCGACATGATCAATGGCCGAGTCGGTTCGGCGTTCCAGGATGCCGGCGTGCAAATGCCGACTTACGCAGGCGACGGCGAGAGCATTGTCCTTCTGGAGGACGGCAGCGAAGTTGTCGTTGACGAGTCGTATGAGGGTGATTTCGTCGAACAGGGCGATTCAGAATATATGCCGAGCGACGACGGATCGGGGACTCGCAATCTGTCAGAAGATTACTCCGGCGAAGTTACGGACGGCGATTCTTTCGCCAGTCCACTGGAGGAACAGAATCCACCAGAACTCCTGCCTCAGGAAAACAACAACCCGCTTCGTACAAACGACGCTTTGCAAGATCCCGGGAATTCTCCGAACGCACCGCAACGAATCCAGGATGCACTCGATACCATTGATCAGTTGGACAACCTCCAGCAACCGCCTCCATCCGGCGGCGAATCATCCGAGTCGCCAAACCTTGATCTCCAACTGTAGCGGCTCAAACTCTTTGCCGCAGCCGCAGGCAACGCGACGGGCAAGCGGAAGAACTGCCGGCGTTACTTTCGTTTTTGCGGTCACGATGCTGCTTCTTGCGACTGGCTGCAACCAACACCCAACCAAACGTGACGACAAAGCAACCGCTTCGTCAAACTCTCTCGACCTTGCAGAGCGGTGCGATCGAGCCGCCATTCAACTTCGTTCGCAGCTCGGCAGCGAGCACAGCGTAATTGTCCGACCCCCGCTCATCATTGCCGGAGACCAGAGCAAGAATGAACTCACTTCGCTCTATTCCAGTTCCATCCAACCGGCGACTGTCGCGCTAAAACGCAGATTCTTCAACACGGCCATAAGCCGCCCAACCACGGTACTGCTATTCTCTGACCAAACGACTTATCAGAAGCACACCGCCCGACACTACGCAGCCGGCGATCACGCCAATTCAATCTACGGATACTACGAACCGACTGATCAAACAGCCGTCGTAAATCTCTCCGCCGGCGAGGGCACCATCGTGCACGAGCTGATTCACGCCATGATCATGGCCGACTATCCAGAAGCACCGATCTGGTTGAACGAAGGCCTGGCGAGCCTCTTCGAGCATTCGCGTCTGGTCGAGACACAAGGTAAGCCAGACCTCATTCCGCTCCACAACTGGCGATTGCGCGTATTGCAACGAGGGATCGCTGACGGACAGCAGATTCCGCTGCGGGATCTGGCGGTCACAACGAATAAACACGGCCAAAACGACGCGCTGTTTTACTCGCACGCCCGCTACTTCTGTTTCTACCTGTATGAATTAGGTCAACTCGAAGAACTCTACGCAGGATACCGAAACAAGAACGAGAGCCCGCGAGAGTTGCTCGCACACATTGCACCCGATCTGGATTGGGCCGATTGGGATCGCAATTTTCGCAAATGGGCCAGCAACCAGCGACTGACGAAAACGCACGGCGACGACTCCGGCGCGATTCACCGGTTGCTAAAAGACTAAGCCCACCCACGGACGCGGCAGGCAAGTACCTTTTGCACGCAAGAAAGTCAGCCTGCCATTGCAATTAGCCATTGCAGCAACAACGGACAAATCAAAATGACCAACGCCAACCAGACTGCAAACTCCGGAACCCACGCCGACGCATCCATCATTGCGACGAACGCCCCGGAGTGGAAGAAAGCCACTGGTCGCGTCCTGCACCTGATCAACGGCGAACATTACTCCGGAGCCGAACGGGTTCAGGACCTGCTTGGCCTGTGCCTGCCAGAGAACGGCTTCCTGCCAGGATTCGCCTGCGTAAAGCCAGACCTGTTTCCCAAAATGCGGAATGCGACGGAAGCGCCTCTTTACTCCATCGCCATGCGATCCCGATTCGACCTTGCCGCGATCCAGAAACTTCGCAACGTCATCCGGTCGGACGGGTACGACATTTTACATGCACACACACCACGCACCGTCATGCTCGGCAGCCTGCTCTCGCGGTGGACCGGCAAGCCACTCGTATACCACGTCCACAGTCCCGTCGGCCGCGACTCCACCCGCAAGTTTCAAAACTGGGTGAACGGTCGAATCGAAAATATCAGTTTGAAGCAGGTATCACGACTGATCACCGTATCCTCCAGCCTCGCCGGATACATGGAATCGGAAGGCTACAGTCGTGAAATCATCTCCACCGTCCCGAACGGCGTTCCAACGACCGATCAGCAACGCAGCGACGAACCACCGACAGGCCCGTTGACTCTTGGAACCGTTGCACTGTTCCGCGCCCGAAAAGGTACCGAAGTCCTGTTGGACGCGATGGCGATCCTTCGTGACAAAGGTCACGACGTACGACTTCGAGCCGTCGGTGCATTCGAAACCGAAGAGTATGGTCAGCAACTGAAAGAGCAAGCCGAGCGGCTCGATCTCGTTTCGGCAATCGAATGGACCGGTTTCACTCGCGACGTAAACGCCGAGCTTGTTCAGATGGATCTCTTCGTTCTCCCGAGCCTCTTCGGTGAAGGCTTACCAATGGTCGTGCTCGAATCCATGGCGGCTGGTGTTCCAGTCGTCGGGACCAAAGTCGAAGGCGTCCCCGAAGCGATCCGCGACGGCATTGACGGCCTGCTCGCGAACCCATCCGACGCGGCCGACCTTGCGTCCGCAATTGCGAAAGTCGCCGACGGAACCGTCGACTGGTCCGAGCTTCGCCAGTCAGCGATCACGCGCCACGCAGAGAAATTCTCCGACCACGCCATGGCAGCCGGCGTCGCCGAGGTGTATCGCTCGCTACTTTAGTGCATCTTTGGAACGGCACCTTACCGAACTCCAAATGCCGTCGCCGCATTAAGTGACGTCGCCAATTCACAATCGCGGATTCAACAATCACGGATTCACGATCACGGATTCAACAATCACGGATTCAACAATCGCGGATTCACAATCGCGGAATCAAAGGCGAGCCGGCTGCGTGAGCTGCCGGGTGTGAAGCACTCCCTTCGCAACGACCGCTCACGCTAAACAAACGCCATGGCGGCCGACGGGAGGACGAGGCTCCGTCCGAGCCGCAAATTACCACATTGCTCATTTTGCCAATTAGCCCATGTCGCTATTCCTGCAACGAATCCAATCCTCTGAAAGCCGTCTCTGATTTTGCAATCTGCACCGTCGTCGGTCCTGAGGTTCTGACCGGCTCGACTCGAATGAAAGCCGGAACTGCCACAAAATTCATGCTCAATACCATTACAACCGCCGCGATGATTCAACTCCGCAAGACGTTTGCCAATTTAATGGTTGATTTATCAGCCACAAACTCGAAACTGAAAGACGCATCGGCGCGAACCGTTTGTCGGCTGACCGGAGTCAGACGCGAACAGCAAGACCAAGTGCTGGAAGCTTGCAACGACGTCATCCGCGACGCAAAACAGAGCTAAACAGAATCAATCATGACCAGCCCACTACTACTTGCGATCGATGGCGGCGGCACAACGACTGATGCGTGCATAGCAAAGCTCAACGGGAGCAAGCAGCCCGAAGTCATCGGACGTGCCCAAGGAGGTCCGGCGAATTTGAATTTGTTGGGCGCCGACGAAGTCGTCCATCACTTAAAGCCAATTATTGAACAGGCTGCCGCAGCCGCAGGTCTGTCGAATCCCCAATTTGACCGCATGATCGTTGCGCTCGCTGGCGGAGGCAGTTCCAGGCAATGCGAACAAGTCGAAAAAGGGTTGGTCGCGCTGAATTGCGATTCGGTCCAGGTAGTAAGTGACGCAGAATTGATTCTCGCTATTGCCGAAGCACTGGCGCCGGAAGATTGCGCCGCTGTTGCCATTATTGTCGGTACTGGCTCGGTAGCATTCGGTCGTGACCCCAAGTCGCTGGATCTCAAACGCGCTGGTGGGTGGGGGCCAGTCATCGGCGACGATGGCAGCGGATTCTGGATTGGCCGAGCGGCATTACGTTCGATCCTTCAGTCGGCGGACGACCAGCAGCCGATGTCTGACATGGGAAAGGCGTTCTCGGATGCTCTGGCAGCCAACACGGCTCGCGACCTTGTCACAAGAGTCCACCAGGGCGGCCAACCGGCGACTGTACTTGCAAGCCTTGCCCCGCTGGTAATCAATGCAGCGGAGGCGGGCGATGCACAAGCCCGACAAATTCTGGTCGAGGCCGCTATCTGCATCGGTATCCTGATTGGACAAATCTCTGAACAGCTGGAACAGCCACCAGAGAATACGGTCGTCGCTTGCGGTGGAAGCATTATCACCAAGCAGACGATCATTACTGAACGAGTCGAAGAGTTCGTAAAAACGAACGGCACTCGCGAGCTCTACTTTATCGAAGACCCCGTTACCGCCGCGATTCAACTCGCCGCATCGCCAAGGTTTGGTCTTTAAACCGTTAAGGCGAAAGGCGAGTGAGACCTTGCCAATAAGGATCGTTCGAAAAATTACTGCCTGATCTTTCTCCGTCTTTCCCGCGCAGGCGGGAATCCATTGAATCGGATTGGTTTTTGATGCAGGGAAAGACATTGAGCGTTAACACGCTTCGAGTGAGTCCCCGCGTTCGCGGGAAAGACGGCCATAGGCGCCATAGGCCGTCAATTGAGTCGTCATGAACGGAGATTCGACACTAATTGATCGAACGATCCTATGACATCGTGGGCCGCAGCGGCTCAGGAACGCAAGTTGGTAAATCTTTATCCTCTGCTCGCTTAAAACCACGTTCCGGTTCCTTTTGTAACTGAAATACGGATTGAACTGCTTGCGGCAGGTCTAACGAATAACGCCCATCGTTCACCCAGGCACGACCTACACTTTGGCATCAAAACCAAAGCCAGGGCGTAGAAAATGAGCCGGACGAAAACTGCCACCGACAAAAAGAAAAGAGCGAAAGCAACCAGGCCCACCGACTCGGCACGAATTCTCGTTGCGGACGATGATCCGATGGCGATCATGGCTCTTGAACGTCACTTGGGGAGTGCCGGTTTCGAAGTCATTGCCGCCAGCGACGGAGAGCAGGCAATCGCATGCATGGATGACGATATCGCAGTCGCCCTGCTGGATCTCCACATGCCGCTGGTATCCGGCTTTGAAAGTTTGACGTACATCCAGAAGCATTTCCCGGACACCCAGGTGATCGTCATCACTGCGTCCGGCGACGTCGCCGACGCAGTCGAGGCCATGAAACTTGGCGCCGCAGAGTACATCACCAAACCGTTTCACCCCGAAGAACTTGTCCTGCAGGTTCAACAGGCAGTCAAATCCTCACAAGAGTCCCGATCTCATCGTGGGTTAAAGGCATTCGTCGGTCACCCGTTGCCAACATCGCAGTTTTCGACAAGGTCGCCGGCGATGAAGAAGATGGACCGGATGGTACAGAAGGTGGCCAAGCTTGATTCGACCATTCTCGTGACGGGTGAAAGCGGTACGGGGAAGTCGACGATCGCACGCATGATCCACCAACACGGTCCTCGAGCCGCCGCACCATTTATCGCGGTCAACTGCGCCTCGCTGCCTCGGGATCTTATCGAAGCGGAACTCTTTGGTCACGCCAAAGGGGCTTTCACTGGAGCAGTCGGCGACCGGCCTGGTCGAGTCGAAATTGCCAACGGCGGAACGCTGTTCCTCGATGAAATTGGAGACCTGCCATTGGAACTGCAACCGAAACTGCTTACCTTCCTGCAGGATCGGGTTATCCAGCGAATTGGCAGCAACAAGGAAATCAAAGTCGATGTACGACTGATTGCCGCTACTCATCAGGACCTGTCCAAAATGTGCTTGGAGAAGCAGTTTCGACAGGACCTGTACTATCGAATCAACGTACTTGCTCTTGAGATTCCACCGGTCCGGGAGCGAACGCTGGACATTCCAGATCTTGCCGAGAGCATTATGGCAAGGATCTCCGAACGTCGTGGCAACCCGTCGCCCCGACTTTCCGAAGCAGCCATCGAGAAACTTAAAGCGTACTCCTGGCCTGGCAATATTCGTGAAATGGAAAATGTGCTTGAGAGTGTGACTGCATTCTGTGACGGTCAAACCATCTCCGCTGCAGACCTGACTTTTGCCAAATCAGCCAGCTCAACCGCAGACACCACCGCACCTGTGACTACGTCACTGGCGGGCATGTCTCTTTCAGATATTGAGAAGATGGCGATCGAGGAAACGCTTGCGGCGTGCGGCGGAAACAAGGCAAAAACCGCAAGAACGCTCGGCATTAGTGAGAAGAGCATCTACAACAAAATGAAACGCCACGGGATCCAGCGATGACCGACTGCGAACCGGCCGAAGATCAGGTGTTCGCACGAGCCGATGCGATTCGCTACGTGGGACAGGACGCGGAGTTTCTGCGAGACCTCCTGAACATGTTTTGCGAGCATCGCGGCGAAGTCATGGATCGAATCTCCGCAGCCATCGATAATGACGCCGCGGACGAGCTACGCGAAGCTTCTCATCGACTGAAAGGCATGCTCGCGAGCTTCTTCTCAGTTCACGCTGCCGACACGACTGGCAAGCTCGAGCTCGCAGGCAAATCCGGCAACCTGGAAACAGCCGCAGGCCTGTTCTCCCGACTGGATGGCCAAATTGACGTTCTTTGTGCTGCCGTCGACGCCTTGGCCTCCGAGCTTGAATAGCCCGCCCGCCGCTTGACATCTTGCTCCGTAATTCTTTCAGGGTCGGTGCGAACATACCGTATTTCTTACCCGAACCGGTATTATTTTCAGTCCTCAAAAAATGGGATTCGTATCTAAAACCGGATCGCCAAAACGCTTCCAGCAAGCACTTTGCAGCGTCTTTTGTAAGCTCATGACATGTTTCGGCACGCGGCTCGCTTTAGAGGTTTGTCACACACACGACGAACCTGCTGGGGAAAACCATGATTGCCACTACGAACTGTTCAACACCAACACCAACACAAACTTCATCAAGCTCAAACAACAAGCTCATCTCTTTCGTGATTCCGGTGAAGGACGAAGCCGAAACGCTGATCGAACTTTACGAAGGGATCTTGGCCAACGTACCTGCCGAATACGATTTTGAAGTTGTATTCGTTGACGATGGCAGCGATGACGAATCATGGGACGTCATCGCTGCCATGGCGGACCTTCAACCGCAGCGAGTCAGAGGCCTCAAGTTTCGGGCCAATGCTGGAAAAGCTTGTGGCCTGACGGCTGGCTTTCGCGCCGCCCGGGGTGAAATCATATTCACAATGGATGCGGATCTGCAGGACGACCCGCAGGAGATTCCACGCTTCCTCGCCAAACTCGACGAAGGATACGACCTGGTCAGCGGTTGGAAGAAGGTCCGACATGATCCATGGCACAAAGTTCTTCCCAGCCGAATATTCAACTGGATGCTCAGCAAGTTCAGTCGCGTGAAACTGCATGACCACAACTGCGGATTCAAGTGCTACCGAGCCGCAGTCGCCAAAGAAATCACGCTATTCGGTGAACTACACCGCATGGTTCCTTCGCTCGCCGGAATGAAAGGCTACAAGGTCAGCGAAATCGTTGTCCAGCATCACGCACGCCGCTCCGGAGTCAGCAAGTATGGCGTTGAGCGATTCATCCGTGGGTTCAGCGACATGCTGACAGTTGGATTCTTCAGAAGATACCGGGAGCGACCATCGCACTTCATCAACGCCATCGCCTTTGGATTCTTCTCTATCGCAGCTTGTCTCGGCCTGGGCGGACTCTTCTGCGGACTTACCTCGCTACACGGCACCATGCTGGCTCTAACGAGTCTGATTTTCGGCGGCATGGGAGTCGCCACGTTCCTCGCCGGACTGGTAAGCGAACAAGTCATTCGCGGCGGACTGACTCACGAATGGCGACTGCCGATCGTAGAAGACACTTCGACTGAACTCTGGTTCTCGGATGCCGACCGCCCGATGCAGCCGGTTGCCGTCGAGTACGCCGGGTTCGCCGGGTTCGCAAAAGCGGCCTAGAAGCTATTTCAAGACCGTTCGTAGTACCGGCTTTAGCCGGAATTGAACACGGACTTTTCCGCCTAAAGGCGGTACTACAAACGTCCGGATTCAAGTTTTGAAACAGCTTCTCGTCTCAAGAAAACACACAACGAACCACACCACAACGAAGGACTACCATCATGATCTGCCACAACGAAAACTCGACTGACCGACTGAACATTCTCGTCATCGGATCAACTTACCCACGCCACAATGAAGACTACGCCGTACCCTGGATGCGAGAATCGCATGCTCAACTGACCAAGCGAGGCCACCGCGTCACCATGTTGGCTCCTTCGTACGCCGGCCTTGAGGATCACAAGGTAGACGACGTTCCAGTGAAACGTTTTCGCTATGCACCAAAGAGTTTCGAAACACTTACGCACGAACAGGGTGCACCGAACAAACTCAAGAACCCACTCACGCAACTGCTCGGCGTTCCTTACGTCCTTGGCGGTTGCAAAGAAGCCGTCAAGTTGGCTCGCCGCGAAAAGTTTGATGTTGTCCATGTTCACTGGCCATTCCCGCACGAACCGATCGGTCTGGCGGCTGCGAAAGCCTGCGGCGCTCCGCTAGTTCTCATGTCACATGGAGCCGAGTTCGCGCTCGCCCGCCGCAAGTCATGGGTTCGTCCGATTCTTCGCAGCTCACTTCGGCGCGGCGATCTCTGCATTGCCAACAGCAACGATACAGCCAGCCACATCAAGAATCAGAGTGGCGTTGATGCGATGGTCTTGCCGTACGGCACAACGGTTTACCCCAAGCAAGTTGCCGTACCCAAGAACGAACGACCGCGAATCCTGTTCACCGGTCGTCTGATTCAGAGAAAAGGCGTCGAATACCTGCTGCGGGCGGTTCCTCAAATCCAGGCTCAACACGATGTCGATGTGGTCATCACAGGCAACGGCGATCAGAAAGAAATGCTCGAAAACGAGAGTCGCCGGTTGGGGATCGACGACCGTGTTCAATTCCTCGGCTTTGTCAGCAATGAGCAACTGAATGAAGAGTACGCTCGCTGCGACATCTGGGTAAACCCGTCAGTCATCGACGACCGTGGCGACACCGAAGGACTCGGCGTTGGCTCGATCGAAGCTTACGCTCATCGCAAGCCGGTTGTCGCCTCTGCCGTCGGTGGTATTCCGGACACCGTCGAACACGGCAAAACCGGCTACCTCGTTCCGGAGAAGGATCCGCAGGCACTTGCGAATTCAATCGTGTCGCTAATCAACGATCCTGCAAAACGGCAACAGTTCGGAGAACGAGGACTGAAGTTCGCTCGCGAGCGTTTCAACTGGGAGCGAATCACCGACGAACTGGAAGAAACGTACTACCGGCTGGCCGCCCAAAAACGTCAACGTACGTTCTCGGCAGCCGCCTGATCGACCGCTCATTGTGAAGACACACACCGCCTTATGGAATTTTCCGAAAAAGTAATCATGAAAACCAAACCAGACCCAAACCGAAAAAACGTCTTCCTCATGTTGGCGAAAGTGACAGTCGCCATCGCGATCTGCTACTTCATCTGCTCTGCCACCAGTGCCTACTCGACGGAGATACGATCGCTGGCCAACATCAACTTGTTCGCGCTCGCCAGCATTCTGACGTTGACCATCGTCTATCGAGTCGCCAACGCAAACGGATGGTCGATCGTGTTAAAAGCCCTCGGTCAAAACATCTCTTCAGGCAACGCACTACGAATCTGGATCACTTCGGAAGCCTGCCGTTGGCTGCCGGGCAGCGTCTGGAGTTATGGCTCACGAGCCGTCCAGGCGAGAAATCACGGCGCATCCGCCCTGGCCGCAGGAAGCAGTCTGGTTCTTGAGTTGCTGCTGACCATCGCCGCGTGGACAATCACGGCAGGGATCGGCGTTTACGCTTTCCGTTCCGAGTTCGCCGGCTTTCTGCAAACACTGCCGCTGCAAACCATCGGCTGTGTAACCGTCGCCGTGGTTGTAACTACGGTTGCGGTCGCTTTCGGATCCCGACGAATATGCCGCAAAATCACGAGTAAAATCAAACGGCTTGGCGAGCGGTTCCAGTTACTGCTTACACTGAAAACCGACTGGCGAATGGCCGCCGCCGCCGGCCTTTACTACTTCGCCATGTGCCTGTTCAACGGCATTGTGTGCAGCCTGGTCGTGAACGCGATGGCTCCGAACGCCGACGTGCCAGTTCTTGCTGTCATCGGAATCAACGCTACCGCATGGCTGATCGGATTCTTCGCATTCCTGGCTCCGGGCGGCCTCGTGGTTCGTGAAGGCGCTTTGGCAGCGATGCTAGCCGTCTGGTTGCCAGCCGATCAGGCGCTGGCGATCGCAATCGCATGGCGAGTCTTGCAAATCGGAGCCGAGATTGCCTGCATGCTTGCGACATGGGCACTGACATCATACAAGCATGCCGCACACGCTCGCGTTTTGTCTACCAATTAAGCAACCTTCAAGCTCGAAGCGCAACCGCATCGGGTGGGTGATTACCTCGCTGCGAAACAACATTCCGTTTGCCTGACGATGTCCAAAATGCCGATACCTCAATACCGGGAAAGTTTCGCGAACCGGAAAAGTTTAGCAATGCTAGCGACCTGTCGCTGGCGAAATTCAACATCAGGAAAACTGTGCTGTGACACAGCTCGTCGGGAGTGCGCTCCAACGTCAGCGTTGGATACTTTTCGTCGTTGCCATCCTGTGGCAACCCGCGCTCGACGCCTGCGCGCAGCCGACTCCCGAAGGCTTCAAAGTCAAATCCCTGGTTTCCACGAACGCGCCACCCATTCAAACCACAAACGCAGCGAGCACGAGCAATGCGACCGGCCCTGTCTTTACGCCGGCACCCTCCATCGAGTTACCAACGGCCAATGTCCCCGACGTAGCACCAACTCCGAACGCAATCATCCAGCGACTGCCACCAACCGTCGATGACCATCAGTCGCAAAACTGGAAGTCGCTTTCGATTGACGAAGCCGTCCTGATGGCGCTTGACAATAACAAGTATCTGCGTGCACTAAGCTTTCGAACGCCACTTTGGCAAACCCGTATCGACGAAGCCGCCGCGATTTTCGATCCCATTTTCGAAGCTGGTGGAATCTACGAAAGCGACACATCGCAGTTGACCAGCCAGGTTACTGCCGCCGGGACCGGCGCGCTCCGTCAGACGGCGGAGACTTTCACGCCGCCACCAGAGTTCGGCGACAATGTCTCCTGGTCAAAACGCTACGGCAACGGCACCACATTGCAGTTCAACTACAACGGGCAGTTTGAACGACTGGATCCCGCCGGTGATTTTCGGCTGGTCAATCCCGCCTGGCGATCCGGGCTGAGCGTCGGCGTCAACAAACCACTTCTTCGCGGCGCCGGGCTAACGGCGAACCATGCGAAAATCAACATCGCGGCTGAGTTTTATCAACGAGCCGCGTTTGATATCCAGCAAGCCATGAACTATCTGGCTCGAACCGTTCGGCGAGCGTATTGGGATCTTGAATACGCGACTCGGATGCAGCAGATTCTCCGCACCGCCAGCGATCGTGTAGCCGAGACGTACCAGAACGAAGAGAAGCGTTATAAGATCGGTGCCTCGGACCGTGCCAAGGTCGCACAGGCTCGCGAGTTGCAGGAGCGTTTCAAAATTCTTGAACTCGACAGTCGTCAGGGTATCGTCGAAAAGGAACGGCGTCTGCGGCAGCTGATCGGTATCTGCGGTTTCGATGGCGAAAAATTTGTCGTGACGGGCGACGCCAACGAAGAACCGTTGATGGACTGGGACGCGGCGGTTTCGATCGCACTCAACTCGCGGCCAGATGTCGCGGCGCAGCGAGCCCACATTGAAGCGTTTCGCCACGAAGTCGCTTTGCGGGAGAACGAACGACTTCCGAACCTTTCCGTCGTCGGCCGCGCTTCGCTCGGAGGTCTCGATGACGACTGGCCAGGTTCCGTCGGCGAAACATTCACTGGAAATAATCCCGGATACATGGTTGGCATGGTCTATCGTCGTCGAGTCAACATGCAGAAGGAGAATGCGCTGCTTCGCCGCGCGCAGCTGAACGTCGCCCAGCAACAAGCGTACCTGGACCAGCTGGAATTTGACATCACGCACGAGATGCAACGTGCTTTCCAGTCGTTGGTCAGATTTCGCCAGCGGCGTGAGATGCAAGTTTCGCGATTGAATGCAGCCAATGAACGGCTCGCAGCGAGCGAGAAGCAGTATCGTTCCCGCAAGCTCGGCAATCTCGATTACCTACTGCGTGCTCAGGAGGCCCAGACGGATGCGGAGCTCAGTCTGGCTCGCGCCATTGCAGACTATCGCAAGGCGATCGAAGAATGGGATTACCAACGTGGCGTGATACTGGCTCGCTGGTGCAATTAGAGAATCCCGTGAGCGGCACGGCGCCAGCCGCCAGTGGGATCGAAGTTGGACTTGGAAAAATTTGATCGCCATCTCAGATGCGCGGCCCACCGGCGGCAAACGGCGAAGGCTCACGCCGCCCCGAAGGGGCCCAACAAGTCAGCCTGGGGCAAACGCGACGAGCCCAGGCGAGTCGCGAGTCGCCCCAGGTTCCTCAAATCCCGAAGGCAGAGCGATCGAGCCGTGTGTTTAAAACTGTTTCGATGATCCGAGATCGCAAGCGATGAGGTCAGCCACCTCCATTTCGGTCTCGGTGGCGAAGAAGAACTATTGGGCGTTTTGGCTCGACCAATGCTCATCATGGTATCCGTATTCCCGGGGCGGCGCTCAAACTCGCAAGCTCGTTTTTGCTGTGCCCCAGGCTGGATTGTTTTGCCACTCCGTGGCGTAGAAGCTATTTCAAAACCTGAATCCGGAAGTTTGTAGTACCGCCTTTAGGCGGAAAGTCCGTAGTCAATTCCGGCTAAAGCCGGTACTACGAACAGTTTTGAAATAGCTTCCAGGCTCATGCCGCCCAAAGGGCCCAACAATCCAGCCTGGGGCAAACGCTACGAGCCCAGGCCTCATCACCCCGCTAACCCGTCTAACCGGCGACCACGACGATCCTAATCGTCGTTCTTTCCCAGCCAACATCTCACCACGACGTAAACCTTCAATGGTCCTCTGCGCGCCCGCAAAAAAAGCATCCACCATGAAGTCCCGAATCACAACCTTCGCCAAAGAATACAGCCTATTCATCGCGCTGTCCCTCGCGACGATCGTGCTGTGTATCGCATGCGCCAAATGGCTGGTTTGGCCTGGCTATACCAGCCCCAAAAGTCGAATGTTCACTTCGAAACTCGGCTACGCGGCGCAGCTCCGCAAGAAGAACAAACCGTTCCCGGTCGTCATGGCGAAAGTTCAACACCGCAAGGTCACCAGTCACTTCCTCGGTGAAGGCATCATGCGCAGCGAACCAGTCCAGGTTCCGGTGATTGCCATGAGTCGCATTCTCAGCGTTCATGCGAAACAAGGCGACCGAGTCAAAAAAGGACAACTCCTCGCTATTCTCGATCCCAGCCGCCTGAAAATCAAAATCGAAGCCGCCAAGGCGCAGCTGCAGACCGCGAACGCAGAATTTGAAAGAACAAAAATCGGATCTGCCTACATCCTTGAGAAGGAACGCCCTGAACGTGACCAGATTCGGGTCAACGCGGCTGAGAACGAAGTCGGCATTCGCAAAAAACTCGATGAACTTTACGGTGAACTCTCCAACGAAGGGTTGCTCAGCGAAGAAGAGACGCTGCTCAAACGACTGGAGAATGCCGATGCATTAACAAAACTTCAAGAGGCGCAGTTGGCCCTCAATGTTGCCCAAGGCGGTCGGGTACGAAGCCTCGAAATCGCACAAGCCGCCATTCGCGATGCGGAACTCGCCCTCGCCTACCGACAGGATGAGCTTCGCGACTATAAAGTGTACGCGCCGACCGACGGGGTCATCGAACGCTGCCTGATCCACGAAGGCGAATACAACCAGGATCCCGGCAAACCCGCTTTCCTCATCGCATCCGGTTTGTGGTTCGAGGCGTACCTCGATCAAACGGCGATCGGCCGCATCGGCAAGGACGCGACTGCCGAAGTTCACCTCGAGGCGTTTCCTGGTGAATCGTTCGAGGGCAAAATCACGCAAGTCCTTCCGCTCGTCAGTTATAGCCTCGGTGGTCCCGAAACCAATCGTCCGATCCGGCCGCTGGGCACGGGTGCGCCCGAATGGCCGGCGACGTTTCCGGTCAAAGTCGCGATAGATATCGGTGACTTGCCCGTAGTTCCTGGCCTGACTGGTTTTGCGAAGTTTGTTTCCAGCTCCAAGTCCGTCGCAGCACCGCAAGGTTCCATCGCTCGAGTCAGCGGGAGCAAGGGCATCGTACTCGTGGCCGACGGTGACGAGTTTTATCCGACTGCAGTCACCATCGGTGCAACATCGGATGGCTGGACCGCAATTAAATCGGGACTGGATCCGGATACGATCGTGATCGCCGACGGTCATCAGGTTCTCGAACCCGGTGACCGAATCGCTGCGTCGAATGCAATCAAAAGCGCTCGCAGCGCGTCCGATCGTGAACCATCCGACTTTGACTCGCTGACGACTGTCGCGACATCCCCGTGAGGTCGTCATGACTGGAAATGGTTCGACCGACGAAACCGACGACCAAGCCGAGGGTGAAGAGCGTGCCACCGGAGACTCGTTTGTAGTACCGCCTTTAAGCGAAAGTTTGGGCGGAAGTTCAGGTCGAATTCCGGCTAAAGCCGGTACTACAAACATGTGGAAGAACATTTCGTCGGTCACCCTCCACCGCTTCATCCTGCTCGGCACAAGCCTCATCGGCTTCCTCTCACTGCTCCTCGCCTTTCGCAAAAGCTGGCTGCAAGTCCCACTCGCCAGCGCCGCCACCGCTGATGGCCAATTCGACATCACCACGATCCAGCCCGCTGCCTCGACATGGTTTCAATGCGGCGCACTTCTCTTTGCGATATTGATCGCGCTTACCTGGCTGCGACACCGCTGCTGGACACGAGCCAGTGTTGCCGCCGCCTGCGTCTGGTTACTGTTCGCTTTCGCGTTCCCGTGGTTCGCGATGCTGCACAATCCCGAGATTGCCGCCCGAGCCACCTGGCTGCAAATGCAGCACGACAATCTCACGTGGTTGGGAGGCGACATTAACACCTCGCAGGAAATGAGTAGCGTCGGTTGGAAGAACCGCGTGTACGTCGTTGACGCACCTCGACAAGTCGCCGTGATCCGCATCCCGAACTGGTCGCCTCTCGAATTTGGCATCCATCGGCTGCCCTGCCTCGTCGAATGGCTCGGCTACACAAACGCGTTTTGCCAGTTCGTCACGAAGGGCTGGATTCTGGCCTTCCTCGGCGCTGTCGCCATTTTGGTGTCGTCGTTTTTCGACGGCGAACGCCTGAATCTTTCTCGAGTCGGCTTTGGGGTCGCGACGCTTGCGTTCGGTGGCGTCACCTTTTCTATGGTTGCATGGTCCATCCCGCTCCACGCCAGCCGCCATCTTGCTGCCGCCGGAAAGTACACGTCCCGCGGCGAATTTGAATCCGCCGTTGATTCCATGGAATCCGCCGCGCGTGTTCTTCCGCTACTCCGCGAAGACACTTACTTTATCGCGCAGCGCGGCCTGCTCGATTGGCGACTGAATCGCGACACACCTCACGCGGCGATTTATCACGCCAACACACTCGAACAGGACGCGTTCTATTCGCAGGCTCTCGACGAGTACGAGCAAATCCTCGAAACAACGGTCGCCGGTTCCGCCGTTCATCGTGAAGCCGCCAGGGCCCTGCTCCGCTATGCCGTTCACTCCCTCAACTCCGGCGACAACATTCAGGCGACCGCCCAGCTGGAACATTCGTTGGCCATCGAACCCTGCAATCTCAAGACGATCTACATGCTGCAAATCGCGGCGCTCCGCAACAGCCAACATGACCGGCTGTTTGACCTTGTGGACTATACCTACGCGCTTTGCGACCACCTTCGCTTCCCGACCAAAAAAGTGATCCTCGCGACGACTCAGCAGCACGCCCTCTACGCCGCAATGCAGGACGGCGACATCGACGCCGCGTGGTTCCGCATGAACAAGATGCGGAGGCCATGATGCAGAACCTCGATTCCGCACCAAAACCCGCATCAGACCAGCACCGCCAGAAAATTGCGCTGGCCGTACTCGCGACTTGTTTTGCCATCGTCCTCGGGCTGACACTATTCCGCCGCCACGCTGCAACACTCAGCCAAATCAAACCCGCGCAACTCGACGCCGCGTGGATCAGCGCACCGCCTTCCGAAACCGGAAACGGCAACAGCGTCTACTTCCGCAAGACCATCCAGCTACCCGGCAACGTGCTCAACGGCTGGATCGCCATCGCAGCCGTCGATGCATACGAAGTATCCGTCAACCGAAACCCGCTCGGACGTTTTTATCTCTGGCGACCGACTCGGCCGTTTCACAACGGCATGAGTGAGAAAGGCCAGCGGCTGACCGAGGACTCGTCCGCACTCGCGTTGAACTTCCCGCGTGAATACCAGTGGGACGGTCACGATTCGTATCGCGTCCCGCAGTATATCAGCCTCACCAATTCGTTACGGCCGGGCAAAAACGTGATCTGCATCGAGCTGGAATCACGCGGCTCGCCGGCACGAGCCAGCTTTCATGGCGAGGTACTTCTGGCGAGTGGCCAAGTCGTCAAGTTCCAGAGTGACGAATCGTGGCGAGCCGAACCGGTGCCGCCGGGCCCACAGCTTTACGATTGGACCGAGCCGAAATATCGCGACGCGAACTGGCGGCTCGCGCGGCTCGCCAACGCCCCCAAGGGGCAACTGTACCAGACACTGAACCCGGCCATTTTCGCCAACGCGTTCGAGGGCGAATGGTTGCGACATCCTACGGCACCATCCAACACTGCCGTCTGGTTTGAGAATACATGGGACGTGGACGGCAAGCCAACGGACGGGTGGTTGCGGATCGCCGCGAACCGGCAATACACGATGTTCCTGAACGGCGTTCGAGTCGGCGTGCCCGGCTCGAAAGGTTCCGATCTGGATTCTGGCGACTGGATCCTCGGCCGCCAGCTGGCTCTTGATCCAGTCGCGACGCCCGAGCTGCTGGACCCGGACGAAGTCGGTTCGATCTACGCGGGCAAACGATTCGAATCGCCACGGCACGCGGACCCGCGGCTGGAGAATTTTACGCCGATCGAGCGTATCCAGCGTAATCAGGAATCGAAACGTCGCTCCACGAATCAAAACGACATGCCCGGGACCTATGATCCGAGGCAGTCGCTGGCGCAGTCTCGTAGAACGCCGGACAAGCCGGACGGTACGGCCGATTCGATTACGCCGAAGGCGCTCAGTCGCGATCGAATCAAAGGCGGTTTTCTCGCGTACAACGTGACTCGGCTGCTTCGTTCTGGAAAAAACAAGATTGCGATTCGAATGAGTGCTCCAACATCGGCATTGCCGTTGAACTGGTCACCACAAGTCGCCGTGGATGGAGTCGCGACGACGTCGCGTGGAGAGAGTGCGTTGCCAACGGTGGAAGGTTGGCAAGCACGCGCACAAAACGAAGATGGCGTTTCGTTTGTAGTACCGCCTTTAGGCGGAAAAACCGAGCGAAGCTCGGCGGCGAGCCGGCTGCGTAAGCTGCCGGGTGTGCGGCATGGAGAAGCTTCTAATGTTTCGCATCATGCAGACTCATCGTCGGCTGTCAGATTCAAAGAACACGAAGATTCCACCCGGCAGCTCACGCAGCCGGCTCGCCTTGAACAATGCGCAACCATTCCGGCTAAAGCCGGTACTACGAACGAGTCGGCTCGCCCTCACACTGCTTCGTTTGTAGTACCGCCTTTAGGCGGAAAAACCGAGCTTCGCTCGGCGGCGAGCCGGCTGCGTAAGCTGCCGGGTGTGCGGCATGGAGAAGCTTCTAATGTTTCGCATCATGCAGACT